>NZ_CP042239.1:1903125-2220312 GCF_007833215.1 Sphingomonas suaedae | reverse complement strand
CAGCACCACGGCAGAGGGCGTGACCGCGATCATCAACATCACCGGCACCGGCCAGATGCCGCGCATCGCCTTCACCTCCACCCCCACGCTGCCGCAGGACGAGGTGCTCGCGCGCCTGTTGTTCGGCAGCACCGTGACCGACCTGTCGGCGACCGAAGCGATCCAGCTCGCCGCCGCGCTCAACTCGCTGCGCGGATCGGGCGGCGGGCTCAACCCGCTCGGCCAGCTGCGGTCTGCGGCGGGCATCGACCGCCTGCGCATCCTGGGCGAAGACGATACCACCGGTCGTGGCATGGCGCTGGCGGCGGGCCAGTATCTCACCGATGACATCTATGTGGAGATCATCACCGATGCGCGCGGCTTCACGGCCGTGCAGCTGGAGATCGCGCTGACGCGTGCGTTGAGCCTCCTGTCGGCGACGGGGTCGTTCGGGGGTTCGCGGGCGGGGTTGAAATATTCGAAGGATTATTGAGGGCTGATCGGCCGAGCCGCCTGGCTGCTTTCAGCTGGTTTCCTCAAAGACCCTCATCTCGCTAGCGACCTGAGGTCGACCATCGGCCAATGCTCGCGTGCCAATCCTGGGATGTCGCCAACTGTCAGAATTGACGCCTTTCCGCTCGCTGCCGAAGAGCCTAACCAATTGCGATGCGGGTTCTCGCTCACATCGTCATCATGCTCTTCGCCGCACTCATCGTTGCCCCGCCAACCTGGGCGCAGGAAATCAAATTCGACGAAAATGACCCTGAAATTGCGCGCTCACTCGCAGCCTACCGGAACTCGACAGAGGAATGGGATGCGGGGGAGCTGTCCCGCGCGGGGGAGCTTGCGCGCGAGGCTCTCTCGATCAGGCGGGCAAAACTCGGCGATACCCATCGGCTGACAATACATGCACTGGAACGTGTCGCGTTGCTCGCGTCCGAGCAAAAACAATTCGGGGAGGCCATCGAGTTAATCGGCCAAGCAGTTGCGGCGCGCCGTGTCGATCCCGACCCGATTTACCTGGCCACTGCATATTTTTCCCAATACCGCATTCTCAGTAGCGCAGGCCAGGATGCAGAGGCCGAGACCGCATTGCGCCAGGCCATTGCTCTGGCAGCAATTCACGAACCCGAACACAACCGCGCGCGGCTGCTCGCGAATTGGGGTTACCATTTGGGCAAGTTGCTGTTCATGGCGCGTCGCGATGCCGAAGCACTGCCCTATTATGATGCGTATCTCGCGCTTGAAGATGATGGCAGCGACGCAGCAGCGAGGCGCCTGGCCTGGTCCATATTGAACCGCTCGATCATGATCTCGAAGTTCGGTCGACAGCGCGAGGCGATTGAATCTTTAGAGCGTCTGTTGCTTGCTATCGATCCCCGACTTGAGGAGAACAGCGAACTGCTGGACCGGGCCCGAGGGGCATTTGCAGCTGCCGCGATCGCGCTAGGTGAACCGGCCCGGGTTCGCGATCTTTATGAGCGAAATCTCGCAGAGGTTCGCGCCAGATCACCGGGCGGGGAAGAGGAAGCTGGAGCCCTCGAGTCGCTCGCGGGTGCGCTCGACATGATCGGTCTCGGCGAGCAGGCGCTCGAAAACTATATCGAAGCCATTGAGCTCAACCTTGCCATTACCGGTCGACGCCGGTTCATCGTCATAAATGAAGCGTCTAAACAAGCCCTAGGGCTCGGCTTGATCAATAAAGCCGAGGAACTTAGCCGCGTGGGCTTGAAGGCTGCCGAAGCCGCTCAGAATCCGCTCTTGATTGCGCGTGCATCGATAAGTCTTTCCGTGCTGCTCCGAAAACTGGGGCGCTATGGAGAGGCGTTGGCCTATACCAAACAGGCCAGCCGATTGCTTGAACAGCATCGGCTCGACGATCCCACGAGTGTTGCGAACATCGCCTTGCAGCGCGCGGATATCGCCCTCGAAACGGGCGAAGGGAACGCCGAACAGCACGCATTGATTGCCCTTGCCATCTGGCAGAAACTGGAGGGGGACTATTATCGGCCGAACACAGCCGTGACCCATCACCTCCTCGGCGAAGCTTATGCGCGTCAAAACCGGTTCAGAGAAGGCGTCGAACAGTTCGACCTTTGCGCAGAGACCTTCAATCGCACTGCCGAGAGCTTTCAGATCAACATTCTGACCTGTTTAAGCAAGGCGGCCGAAGCGACCGGAAACGCAGGTGACATCGAGGGAGCGAGAGCACGCTTTGCTGCTGTTGGCTCACTCTTCCCAACGTCATTGGGTCCGACGGATCCGATACGCATCACCGAAACCGCGCGCGCAGGACAATTCTTCCTTCGCGCTGGCGAACCGGAAACGGCCCGTAGGCTGCTCGCGGACGCCGGTCTTCGCGCAAATGAACTTACCGCGCGCAGCGCGGTAGATGCCAACGCGCAGCGCTTGGCGAGGAGCTACCGCAACATCTTCACAAAACTCGTCTCCGCCAACTGGCAACTGTCGCGGATGCGCGACTGAGCGCTGACCTCAATCGTTCACTAACCCCCGCCGTATTCGATCGCTCCCCATTGCGCTTAACTTACACAAATGTAAGTATCGGCATCGGGAGAGACCAATGACCGAGCATTTCGACGTGGTGGTGGTGGGTGCCGGGATTTCCGGGATCGGCGCGGGCTATTTCCTCCAGCGCGACTGCCCCGATCGCAGTTATGTGATCCTGGAGGGGCGTGAACGACTCGGCGGGACCTGGGACCTGTTCCGCTATCCGGGCATTCGCTCGGACAGCGACATGTACACGCTGGGCTACAGCTTCAAACCGTGGACCGAGGCCAAGGCGATCGCTGACGGCCCGACGATCCTGAACTATCTAGACGAAACCGCGCGCGAACATGGCATCGACCGGCATATCCGTCACCAGCACCGCGTCGTCGCCGCGAGCTGGTCGACCCCCGATGCGCGTTGGACGGTGACGGTAGAGCGCGGGCCGGAGAAGGAGCGAGTGGAATTCACCTGCAACTTCCTCTTCATGTGCTCGGGCTATTATAATTACGAGGCGGGCTACCTCCCGTCGTTCGCGGGGCGCGAAGCGTTCGCCGGGACGATCGTCCACCCCCAGCACTGGCCCGAGGGACTGGATTATGCGGGCAAGCGCGTCGTCGTCATCGGATCGGGCGCGACCGCGGTCACCCTCGTCCCCGAAATGGCGAAGACCGCAGCGCATGTGACGATGCTCCAGCGCTCGCCCACCTATATCGTCTCGCGCCCCAGCGAGGATGGCATCGCCAACTGGCTGCGGCGCAAGCTGCCTGCCAAACTCGCCTATCGCCTGACCCGGCTCAAAAATGTCGGGATGCAGCAATTCTTCTACCGGATCGCGCGCAAGAAACCGGCAAAGACCAAGGAGCGAATCGTCCAGATGGTCCGCGACGAATTGGGTGCGGACTATGACGTCGCGACCCATTTCACCCCCAGCTACAATCCCTGGGACCAGCGCATCTGCCTCGTCCCCGATGCCGATCTGTTCGCCGCGATCCGCGAGGGGAGGGCATCGGTGGTGACCGACCATATCGACCGGTTCGAAGCCGACGGCATCCGTCTCAAGTCGGGCGAATTGCTCCCCGCGGACATCGTCGTCACTGCCACCGGGCTGGACATGCAGCTGATGGGCGGCATTCCCTTCACCGTCGATGGCCAGCGCGTCGATCCGGCGAAGTCGCTGGGGTACAAGGCGATGATGTATTCCGACATCCCCAACCTCGCCTCCTCCTTCGGCTATACCAATGCCAGCTGGACGCTGAAATCCGACCTGACTTGTGCCTATGTCTGCCGCCTGCTCAACGCGATGAAGAAGCGCGGGATGCGCCAAGTGACCCCGCGCATCGGCGGCGATGTGAAGCAGGAGGATTTCCTCAGCTTCACCTCGGGCTATGTCCAGCGCGCGATCGATCGCTTTCCGAAGCAGGGGGACAAGCGGCCCTGGCGCGTTCACCAGAATTACGCGCTCGACCTGATCGACCTCAAATTCGGGGGGATCGACGAAGGAATGGAATTCTCGAACCCCGAACCAGCGCGGGCGCGCGAACCGGCGTAGCGATCCAGCGCAGCTGAATCCAATTTTAAGGGAGGTCGTATCTGATCCGCCACAGCCGATAGGGCGCGTTCTTCGGGAGCTCGACCGGCTCCAGCCAGTCCGGCACCTTGTGCTTGGCGAGCTGGCCGTAAAAGCCGTCTGGCTCTCGCGCCCGATACACCGTGGTCTCCGCCATATTGGGGCAGACCAGCAGATATTGGGCGCCATAGCGCCGGGCGATGCCGCGAAACGCTTCCGGCTTGCCGGTAAAGGCGTGGTGGACATCGAGAATGGCCCGCTCGTTGCGGTGATAGGGGCCGGCGATCCCCTTGTGATGCGTCATGACGATCAGCCGGGGTCCGAGGTCGACATGGGTGAACAGGGTAGAGGGAGGCAGCGTCCGATCGAGCATCCGCATCGCCGAAGCGCTGGCACAGCGCGAATTGGCCTTGCCGACTGCGGCGCGCATCTTGCTGGGCGGGCCATCGACCTTGACCCATTTGACCACGAATCCGGCGAACAGCCCGGAAACGAGGAGGAAGGCAGCGACTGAACCCAGAATGCGAACCGGCATCCATTTGTGGCCGAGGAACCAGGGCACGACGATCCAGGCGAGATAGGTCGCCCCCGGCACCGCCAGCAGCTGCGCCGCCGGCCCGGCGCGAACCTGCCACAACAGCATCGCGCCGGCGAACAGCGTGAACAGCCCGATCGCGATCCATGCGACCAGCCGGTCCGCGCTCCGTGCCCGCCACGCCGCGACGCCGGCGCCGATGATCCCGATCACCGGCAGCACCGCGATCGGGAACGCCATGGCAAAGGTATGTTTGTAGATCGGCCGCGCTTCGCGGACATTGTTGAGCCACGTTTCCGCCAGCTCGTCGGACACCCCCTCCGGCCGCTGCAGACACTGCGGGAACAGCCCGGCAAAGCCGCCCAGGACGATGCCGCCCGCTGCGGCGGCAAGGCCCAGCCGGACGAGGCGGCTGGCGGGGTTGAGGAGGGTCAGGAGGAACAGCAGGGCTCCAGCCGCGACCATCACCGACAGCCAGACGGGCGTCAGTGCGTCGCAACGCATCGCGTAATTGGCATTGGAAGCAAACACCACGAACCCAGCGCTGCTTCCGCCCGCCAGCGTCAGGCCATAGGCGCGAAGCCGGCCCACTTCGTCACGATCCCAAACCCAGCGCAACGCGACGATCGCCCCCGCCATCGCGCAGAACGGCAGCAGCTCCAGCCCGATGGTCAGCGAGCCCGCGCTGGCCAGGCCGACGGTCAGCCCCCCGCGCGTCCGCCGCGGATCGGCGATGCCCATCACCGTCAGCGCAAGCAAGGCGAGCTGCCAGCCATGATGATCGATGCGCAGCGGCACATACATCGCCATCGTCGCGGTGCAGCCCATCAGGGTGATAATCGACAGCGGCCAGACGGTCGGCGCGATCAGGCGGCGCGTGGCTGCCCCCATCGCCAGCATCGCGACGGCGAGCGGGAAGAGCGGCGCGATCCCCACCGCCAGCCGCTCGGCCATCGCGACCCCGGTAAACGGCTTGAAGATCAGGATCAGCGCCGCGATTGGCAGGTCCACCAGCCGCGACCAGTGGATGTCGAGTCCGTCTGGCGGGCTCAGCCGATATTGCCGCAGATCGTACCAGTCCTGCCCCGCGAGCAGCCCACGCACCTGCATCAGCCGCATATTGTCGTCGGTATCGCCAAGACCGAGCGCGTTGACATATCCCCAGCGCTGCCAGAGGTACCAGCCTGCGATCGCCGCCCATGCGAGCAACGTCCAGCGGACCCAGCGCGCGGTCAGTTCATGGCCGAGGTCGAACCCGGCGAATCGTGTCGAACTCAAAACCGCTTTCCCCGTCCCATGTGGCGCACTAAGGCCCCATCCGTTCGCCCTGAGCTTGTCGAAGGGCAGTCCATCTTCCTTCGCCTTAGCAGAAGCAAGACCGGCACTTCGACAAGCTCAGTGCAAACGGGGATTTTCGCGACCAATGGACGGTTTGTGGCGGCACTGATTCAACGAATTGGCGATTTGCGGCGGAGCGGGATGCTCGGCCAGCTCATCCGCTTCGGCATCGCGGGCGGCATTTCGACTGTGATCTATTCGGCGGTCTATCTGCCGCTCGTCTGGTGGGTGTTTCCCGATCTCGCCGTGGCCGCGGTGCCGTTCGCCTTTGCGGTCGCAGTGACCTGCGGCTTCTTCCTGCACAGCTCGTGGAGCTTCAAGGGGCATGGGACGCGCGACAATAGCGGGCGCCAGCATCTCAAATTCCTGATCGTCCAGGGCTTCGGGCTGCTGCTCAACGCGCTGTTCACCTGGGTGCTCGCCGACCTTCTGCACTATCCCGAATGGGTGCCGTTGATCCCGATCGTGACCGTCACCCCGCTCGCGACGTTTGCGCTGAACCGCCAATGGGTGTTTGGATAGACCATGGACCGCATCGTTTACGACCGCATGGCCGAGCATGATTCCACCCATTGGTGGTATGTGGCGCGCCGCGACATCCTGGCAGATTACATCGCCCGCTATGTCCAGCCGTCCAAGGGCGCCCGCATCCTCGAAATCGGCTGCGGCACCGGGCACAACCTCCCGATGCTCGGCGCGTTCGGCACGGTCGATGCGATCGAGATCGACGAAGCGGCGCGCGACGTGGCGAGCAAGCGGCTGGGCAGGGACGTCGGAACCGCGCCGCTCCCCGAACTCGATGGTGTCGCCGAAGGGCAGTATGACCTGATCGCCGTGCTCGACGTGGTGGAGCATGTCGAGGACGATGTCGCTGCGCTGGCCGGGATGGCCAAGCGGCTGAAGCCCGGCGGCACGATCCTCATCACCGTCCCGGCGCATCAATGGATGTGGAGCGCGCACGACGTGGTGAACCACCACAAGCGCCGCTATTCCAAGGCGAGCCTGACCGCCGCGCTCGACAAGGCCGGGCTGAAATGGCGCAAACTGCGCTGGTTCAATTCGCTGCTCTTCCCCGCTGCGGTTGCCGCTCGGTTGGCCGGCAAGCTGACCGGAAAGGACGACAGCGACGACTCGCCGCCCGCGAAGCCGCTGAACTGGGCGTTCGAAAAGATTTTTGCGCTGGAGCGCCATCTGCTCGGCCGCGTGCCGATGCCACCGGGTCTGTCGATCATCGTGCTGGCACAGCCGAAGGATTAGCGAGCTTCCACGCGACCGAGATGCTGGTGGCGAAGACCGGGGCATAGCTGCGCAACTCGGCGCTCGCAGCCCGATCGAATTCCCGGAACCGCGCCTGCGACGCCATAGCCCCGGCCATTGCGGCCCTCAGCCGTGCGCGCGCTTCGGCCTCCCGCCCCGGCCTTGTCGCGAGCAGCGCGCCAAGGCTCCATTCGCCGACGATCCGGTCGCGATTGTCGGGGGGCAGGAATCGCCCCTTGATTGCGAGCGCCTTGCGGAAATGCGTTTCCGCCTCGACCGGATTTCCCGCAGCGCGATAATTGGCGGCAAGCCCGTTGAGCAGATTGGCGACATCGGGGTGGTCGGAACCTGAGGTCGCGGTGAACAGGCGCAATGCCTCGTCCAATAACTGTCGCCCCTGGGACAAAAAGGCGCGCTTGCGCACAGGATCGAGTCCGTCTTCTGCGATCGCGTCGGTCGGCGCGACAACCGAACGGGTTGCTCCGGCACGCCGCCGAAACATCGGCGGAATGACCGTGGCTGTCGCCATGCGATAGAAGTTGTTGCCGCGATTGTTGAGCAGGATCGCAAGGTCCACGTCGCCGTTGCTCCGCGCGATGCGGATTGCTTCGGCGAAGAGTGGATCGGCTTCGAACGCCTTTCCCCGCGCGGCCAAAACCTCGGCCAGCGTGTTCAGCGCCCAGGCAAGCTCGATGCCACCCTGCGGTGAGAGCTGGCGCTGTATATCGAGCGCGCGCTGCGCGAATGCCTCTGCCTCGACGAACGCGCCCTTGGCCATTGCGAGCGAAGATAGCTGGCGCAGGCTGCGCGCGGTGTCGCCATGCCGCTCGCCCAGCTTCTGGAGCCGGATATCGAGCGCGCGCCGGTAGAATGGCTCGGCGTCGGCAAGTCGCAACTGCATTGCCAGATTATCGGCGAGTTTCTCCGCCGCATCGGCTGCCGGGACATCGCCCGGCGATCTGCGCCGCATCTGTTCGTACCGCGACCGGCGCGCGGCCTCGGCGTCGGCATAGCGCCCCGCCGCCTCCAGCTTTGCTGCGTCCTGCGCCAGCATCATTGCCGCCAGCAACATGCCCGTTCCCCGTGTCGACCCGTCAGTTCGCTTCGGCAATTGCGACCAGTGCCGCATCCATCATCGGCGTTCCCGACGCCCCCGATGGAACATCATTGGCATAGGCTGCGAAGGTCAGCAATTTGCCGCTCCTGCCCAGCATGTATCCAGCAAGCGCGCTGGTGGCATTGAGCGACCCTGTCTTGGCGAAGATACGGCCCTCCAAAGGCGTCCCTTTAAACCGCCGCGCCAGCGTACCGTCGACCCCGCCCACCGGCAGCGTCTCGCGCCACGCTCCGCCCCAGGGCTGGCCCGCGACCCAGCGCAACAGCGTGACCATCCCACGCGGCGCCACACGGTTATAGGTCGACATGCCTGATCCGTCGGAAAAGTCGAACGCGGTGCGCGGCACGCCTGCGGCGGCGAACAGCGCCTCGACCCGCCTCTGCCCGTCGGCGACCGACCCGCTGCCATCGATCAGTCCGGTGCGGCGGAGCAGAAGTTCGGCGTGCAGATTCTGGCTGACCTTGTTGATCGTGCGGACATCTTCGGTCAGCGGCGGCGGGATGAGCGCGGCGAGCCAGGTCGGCTCGGGCGGACGCGGCGGGATTGCGGCGCGCTTCTCCGGGTCGTCCGAGGGGAGCAGGGGACGATAGCGGGACTGCACCGTCCCCGTCACCTTGACCCCGCGTTCCTTCAGCAAGGCCGCGAGCCGCCATGCGGCGTAATGCGCCGGGTCGTCGATCCCGAAGCGGAGCGTCTGCGGCGCAGCATCAGCAGCGATGGTCCCGGTGACACGCATCGTCCGCGCGAATGGAAGGCGGTCGTAATTGAGTTCTGTCTTGCCGCCCGAGACGGTGACGACGCGATTGTCGATCCCGACATAGCCGAGATGATCGAAGCGCGGCGGTTCGCCCGGCTTGCCCGGCGTCACGGTCACGACCAGTTCGTTATCGTCGAGGCTGAGTGCCGCGATCGCCGTGCCGGAGCGGGTCGGGATGTTGTTCCAGCTCATCCCCGAACTCCAGCGTTCATCGGGGAAGAGCGTCGCGTCGCCGGTCACGTTGCGCACGCGCCTGACCCCTGCGGCGATCGCATTGGCGAGTTGGGCGAGGCAGTTGGTGAGGCAATCGGGCGCGCTCGACAGACGGGCATCGCCGCGACCGGTGAGGATCAGATCCCTGCCTTCGATCCGTACCGCGGCACCGCCGATCGCATCCGGCTGGTCGATCGCGGGCATCGACCACCAGGCGGCGGCGGTGGTGACGATCTTGGTGTTCGACGCCGGGATGAAGCGCTGGTCGGGATTGACCGCGACGATCTCGCGCCCCTCGGCATCGGCGACGACCAGCCCGTAGCGGGTGCCGGTTGCGGCCTCGCCCAGTTCGGCGGAAACCCGCGCATCCAGCGTCGGCGCCTCTTGCGCCGCCAGCGGGGCGGCAAGCGCCAGCGCGACGAGGGCGAGTGCGCGCTTCAAAGCAATGTTGGCGGTTCGGACTTGCGCGGTGCCTTGCCCGGGCCGGGGGCAGGGGGCATTTCGGCGTCGCTGCGCGGCGGCGCGAAGGGCGCGACCGTCACCTCGCCCGAATCGAGATAGCGATAGCCGAGCGAGGCATGGCCCTTCACCGGCCCGGCGACGTCCGCGACGAGATAGAGCGGACGTCGCTTCGATTCGACATAGAGGCGTCCGAGATATTCGCCAATCATGCCCAGCACGAACATCTGCACCGCGCCGAGGAATACGACGACCAGCATCGTCGACGTCCAGCCCTGCACCGCATTGCCCAGCAGCCAGCCCACGACGATGTAGAGGAACAGCAGCACCGACAGTCCGGTGAGCGCGAGCCCGGCATGACTGGCGAACCGCAGCGGCGCTGTCGAGAAGCCGGTGACGGCGTCCAGCGCGAAGCGGATCATCTTGGCGAGCGGATATTTGCTCTCCCCCGCGTGCCGCTCGTGCCGGTCATAAACGAAGGGAACCTGGCGGAACCCGACCCAGGCGACCATGCCGCGGATGAAGCGCGCCTGTTCGGGCAGGCTCAAAAAGGCGTCGAGCGCGCGGCGGCTCATCAGGCGGAAGTCGCCGGTGTCGAGTGGGATCGGCGTGTCCGTAATCCGGTCAAGCATTCGATAGAAAAAGGCGGCGGTGACCTTTTTGAAGAAGGTTTCCCCGTCGCGCTTGCGCCGCACCGCATAGACGACGTCGGCGCCCTGCTCGCGCATCGTCGCGCGCATATCGGTGAGCAGTTCGGGCGGGTCCTGAAGATCTGCGTCGATGATCAGGATCTCCTCGCCGGCGCACAGATCGAGCCCCGCGGTCAGCGCGAGCTGGTGGCCGTGGTTGCGCGAGAGGTTGATCGCGACCAGCCGCGGATCGGCGGCGGCGAGCCGTTGCATCACCGCCCAGCTGCCGTCGCGCGAGCCGTCATTGACGAGCACGATCTCATAGTCGCTGCCCACCGCTTCGCGCGCGGCGGCGGAGACGCGGCCGTGCAGCAGCTCGAGACAGCCTTCCTCATTGTAACACGGCACGACGACCGAGAGCTTTGGGCGTTGCATGAGGGGCGGTTTAGCGCGCCGATCGGCCCTCGTCATGCGGGATTTGCGGCAGGTAGTTGACACTTGGTTGACACTATCGGCCCGGCCCCCTAACCGACTCGCAAATGAGAATCACTCGCATTCGCATGTTAAGGGGATAGGAATGAATTTGACGCGCACCATGCTGGTCTCGGGGGCCGCGCTGGCCGGGCTGCTGGCCTCGCCCGCCTGCGCCGAGGAGGCGACGACCGACACCGACCAGAAGGATACGGTCACGGTCACCGCGACCCGCGTACCGGTCGCGACGCAGGATGCGCCGGCGACCGTCAGCGTGATCGATGCCGAGCAGATCGCCGACGAACTGGTGACCGACATCAAGGAACTGGTCCGCTTCGAACCCGGTGTCAGCGTCACCCGCCAGCCGACGCGCTTCGGCGCCGCGCTGGGCACCACCGGACGCGCGGGAAATGAAGGCTTCACGATCCGCGGACTTGGCGGCAACCGCGTGCTGATCCAGGTCGATGGCGTGCGCGTGCCGGACGGGTTCAGCTTCGGTGCGCAGGGCGTAGGGCGTGGCGATTATGTCGATCTTGGCCTCATCAAATCGGTCGAGATTCTGCGCGGCCCGGCTTCGGCGCTCTATGGCAGCGACGGACTTGCGGGGGCGGTCAGCTTCATCACCAGCGATCCGAAGGACCTGCTGCGCGAAGGGCAGAATTTCGGCGGACTGGCCCGCGCCGCCTTTTCCTCCGCCGATGACGAGTTCAGCGAGACGCTGATCCTCGCCGGGCGTTCGGGCGACTGGTCGGCGATGGCCGCCTATACCCGCCGCGACTTCCACGAATATGAAAATCAGGGGACCGTCGGCGGCGAGGGTGCGGCGCGCACGCAGCCCAATCCGCAGGATGGCCGGTCCAATGCGGCGTTGGGACGGCTGGTCTATGAAAGCGGCGGGCATCGCTTCCGCCTGACCGGCGAATATCTCGACACGCACCTGACCACCGATGTGCTGACCGGCCACAGCGCCAGCGTACTCAACCTCGACGCGACCGACACCGGTCATCGCTGGCGCGCTGCGCTCGACTGGAACTGGGAAGGTGAAGGGCTGATCGAGGCGGCGCGGCTGGCGGCCTATCTCCAGGATTCGGAGGACAGCCAGTTCACCTTCGAGGATCGCGATCCCGCAGTCGATCGCACCCGCCTCAACATCTTCAAGAACCGCGTCTATGGTGCGGCGGGCGAGGTGCGGCTGAATCTCGCCAGTGCCGAGGCGCCGCAGCGGATCATCCTGGGCGGCGATATCAGCCAGACCGAACAGCAGGGCATTCGCGACGGCACCATCCCGCCCTTTGGCGAAACCTTCCCGACCCGCGCCTTTCCCGACACCGATTACACGCTGATCGGGGTCTTCGCGGCGGGCGAGGCGACGCTCGGCCCGGTCACGCTGCACCCGGCGCTGCGCTTCGACCATTATGACCTGTCGCCCGACATGAGCCAGACCTTCACTGGCGTCACCGCGGTCGCGCAGAGCGGCTCGCGTGTGTCGCCCAAGATCGGCGCGGTCGCGAAGCTGAGCGATCGGGTTCGCCTGTTCGCCAATTACGCCCAGGGGTTCAAGGCGCCCGAGCCGAGTCAGGTCAATCAGTTCTTCGGCAACCTCGCCTTCGGCTATATCGCCGCACCCAACCCGGACCTTCGCCCGGAAACGAGCGCCAGCTTCGAGGCGGGCGTGCGATTCCTCGGCGCCAATGTCCGGCTCGATCTGACCGCCTTCCACGCCGATTATGACGACTTCATCTCGCAGGAGGTGGTGGGCGGCAGCTTCACTCCGGCCGATCCGGCGATCTATCAGTTCATCAATATCGACAAGGCCGAGGTCGAAGGGGTCGAGGCGCGGTTCGAGGCGTGGAGCGACAGCGGCTTCACCGGTCGTCTCGCCATCTCCTATGCCAGCGGCGACGAGATCGCGCCCGGCGGTACCCGGTCGCCCCTGCTGTCGGTCGATCCGCTCAAGGTCGTGATCGGCGCAGGCTGGCGCGATCCGGGCGGGCGGTTCGGCGGGCAGGTCATCGCGACGCACAGCGCAAAGAAGGAAACCGACCGCGCGGGCGGCGGCTACACCCCGCCTTCCTTCACCACGCTCGACATCACCGCATTCGTGAAGATCGGCGACAGCGTCACGCTGCGCGGCGGCGTCTTCAATCTGACCGACGAGACCTATGCATGGTGGAGCGACGTGCGTGGCCTCTCCCCGACCTCGACGATCAAGGACGCCTACACGCAGCCGGGGCGCAACGGCAGCGTCTCGCTGAGCTTCCGCTTTTGACCAACGATAGAAAAGGAGGGTGACGATGAAGAAGATGGTTCGTTTGAGCATCGCCGCAGCGCTGCTTGTCGTGACGGCGGCGCCCGCACTCGCCGACGGCCCGGTGCGGGTGCGCACGCCCGAGCAGGAACAGGCGTCGTTCGAGGCCGACCGCCGCGACATTCTGGCGATGGCGGGGAATTACAAGGTGCGCTTCGACATGCGCGAATCCACGCCTTGGCGCGAAGGCTATACCCCGATCGAGCCCAAGATTTCGGGCGGGCATGAATCGGTGCGCGTGATCGAGGACACCGGACGCGTGATCCGCCTCCAGCATCTGCTGGTCGTGAGTCATGAGGGCAAGGATCACGTCATCAAGCACTGGCGGCAGGACTGGGAATATGAACCCGCCAAGGTGCTGGTCTATTCCGGCCCCGACAGCTGGACCTGGGAAGAGGTGCCGGAGCGGATGCGCCCCGGCCGCTGGTCGCAGACGGTGTATCAGGTCGATGACAGTCCGCGCTATGGCGGCTGGGGGCAATGGACCACCGAAGCGGGCATCCGCCGCTGGCGTTCCAACTGGACCTGGCGCCCGCTCGCCCGCCGCGATGCGGTACGCGGACCGGTCTATGATCGCTATTATGCGATCAACCGGCATCAGGCGTTTCCGGGCGGCTGGATCCACTGGCAGGACAACACCAAGATGGGCCTGTTCGACGGCAAGCTCGAACCCGTTGTCCAGGAATATGTCCTGAACACCTATACGAAGTTCTACGGTTACAACGCCAAGGCGGCGGACGATTATTGGGCCGCAACCAAAGGCTATTGGGCCGCAGTGCGCGGCGAATGGGACCGCATCGCCGCCGCCAAGAACGGCATCCGCATCACCGAAGCGGCCGAATCGGGCACCGTGATCGCCAGCCGGCTGCTGGAGATCGCGGGCGAGATCCAGAGCGGCAAGGTCAAGGAAGCCGATGCAATCCGGACCGCCAGGGCGCTGATGGACCAGGCGACCCGCGCCGCAGAATAACCCAGACCCTCCGGCCCGCGCATCGTGTCGTGCCGGTTCCTGCCCGCCCCGGTCTCAGCCCCCGGGGCGGGCGTTTTTGTGCTGCGGGGCAGTGCGCGAGGGGTGGGGAGCGTTGCATTAGACTCGGATGACATCAGCTAAATCCGATCTAGTTGAAGTTATCCCGCGCTAGGCTGGTACCATTCCCGGGGCCTGACCTCGGCGACCCTGGTGGCTGGAGCGGGATCGCCGACGCGGCAGGTGCCCGCAAAGGCAGCTTCCGAACCCCTTAACGGACCTTACTCTGCTAAAATGCAGACCCCGGAAACCGACATCGCGCTCTTGGCAAGATCACAAAGCCGGCGGTTTGCCGGGCGAGTCAGGTTCGCCCTTTCACCGAGACACGCTTCGTAGTTCGAGATGCCAACGTCGAAATCCTCGTGTTCTTTCGCCGACTTCCGCAAGTGCTTGCACGCCTGTTGAGCCGACCTGATTGCGATTGGCTCCCTCGCTTCCGAGACATCGCGGGCTGCGACTGTTTGTTGGCCTTTGTCCGAACCTGACGAGCAAGCGGCAAACCACAGCGGCAAGCCCATAAGCATTAAGTGTCGCATGCCAGAAGGTTCTAAGCGAACGGCTGCTTTTGCAAGACGCTCGCCGAAAGCTGCGATCCAGATTCCCAGCCAACAGCCAACCTTCCCGGTCCCCGCCGGACGCGCCCCCCTAAACCCGCTCGACCGAACTCACCGCATCCGCCGCGCGCAGGCCGGCCATCAGCTTCATGAGATGCGCCGCGTCGCGCACTTCCAGATCGATCAGATTGGTGTGGAAGGTCGTATCGCGCGTGTCGAAGCGGATGTTGAGGATGTTCGCCTTGTGCTGGCCGATGATCGTCGCGATCGCGCCCAGCGCGCCGGGTTCGTTCTTCAGCGTCACGGCGATCCGCGCGGTGCCGCCCTCGGCGCGGTCGCCCCAGCCGATATCGATCCAGTCCTGATCCTCGACCGCGTCCAGCTTGGGGCAGCTGATCTGGTGGATTTCGATCGGTGCGCCGGGTTTCCGCACGCCGACGATGCGGTCGCCGGGCACGGGGCGGCAGCAGCTTGCCAGCGTGAAGGCAACGCCCGGGGTCAGTCCCTTGATCGAGATCGGGGCGCGCTGGACCGGCTGGATATTCGCCTCATCCTGCGTCGAACCCGGCATCAGCGCTTCCATCACCTGCGCGTCGGTCAGCTTCTGGCGCGCGATCGCCTCCATCAGCGCGTCAGCATCGTCGAGCTTGAGCCGGGTGAGCGCGGCGCCGAGCGCCTCCTCGCCGATCGGCACCGGGAGGCGGGCAACGATCTCCTCATAGAGGTTGCGGCCAAGTGCGATGGTCTCGTCGCGCTCCTTGTGGCGCAGATGACGGCGGATGGCGGCGCGCGCCTTGCCCGTGATCGCGAAGTTCAGCCAGTTTTCCTGCGGCCGCTGCGCCTTGGAGCGAAGGATCGCGACCTGATCGCCCTGGGCGATCTCGGTACGCAATGGGACGACGCGGCCGTTGATCTTGGCACCCACCGCCTGGTCGCCCAGATCGGTGTGGACGGCATAGGCGAAGTCGATCGGGGTCGCTCCCTTGGGCAGCTGGATCAGCTCGCCCTTGGGCGTGAAGGCGAAGATGCGATCCTGGTACATCGCCATCTTGGTGTGCTCGAGCAGTTCCTCGGGGCTTTCGGCCTGTTCGAGGATGTCGACCAGATCGCGGATCCAGCTGACCTGCGTGTCGGGGCGCACCGCGTCCTGCTTGTATGCCCAGTGCGCCGCGAGGCCGTGTTCGGCCTGGGCGTGCATCTCGCGCGTTCGGATCTGGATTTCGACGCGGGTGTCGCCGGCATGGATGATGCTGGTGTGGAGCGAGCGATAGCCGTTGCGCTTGGGCGTCGAGATATAATCCTTGAACCGCCCCGGCACCATCGGCCAGCGGCGGTGGATGATGCCGAGCGCACGATAACATTCCTCTTCGGTGCCGACGGTGGCGCGGAACGCCATGATGTCCGAGAGCTGTTCGAAGCTGACATGCCGTTCCGACATCTTCTTCCAGATCGAATAGGGGTGTTTCTCGCGTCCCGAGACATCGACCTCGACCCCGCCGCGCGACAGCAGCAGCTTGAGGCCGGATCCGATCTTGGCGATGCGGTCCTCGCCCTCGACCTTGAGCGCTTCGAGCCGCCTGGTGATCGATTCATAGGCTTCTGGTTCGAGCTGCTGGAAGGCGAGCGTCTGCATCTCCTTCATGAACTCGTACATGCCGATCCGCTCGGCGAGCGGGGCATAGATGTCCATCGTCTCGCGCGCGATCCGGCGGCGCTTTTCCGGGTTCGCGATGTGATGGAGCGTGCGCATATTGTGCAGCCGGTCGGCGAGCTTGACCAGCAGCACGCGGATATCGTCGGACATGGCGAGCAGGAATTTGCGCAGATTTTCCGCCGCGCGCTCGCTCTCGGTCTGCGCCTCGATCTTGCTGAGCTTGGTCACGCCATCGACCAGCCGTGCGACGCTGGGACCAAACTTGGCGAGGATTTCGTCGGGGGTGGCGACGGTATCCTCGATCGTGTCGTGCAGGATCGCAGTGGCGATCGTCTCGTCGTCGAGATGCAGATCGGTCAGGATGCCGGCCACCTCGATCGGATGACTGAAATAGGGATCGCCGCTCGCGCGCTTCTGGCTGCCATGCGCGTGCATGGAGAACACATAGGCGCGGTTGAGCAGGGCCTCATCGGCTTCTGGGTCGTAGGACAGGACCCGGTCGACTAGTTCATATTGACGCAGCACCCTTCCAAGATGGGGGTGGCCGGTGCTGCTTTGCAACAGAATTCAAACGCGTGCGGGCACCGGCGACGCCGATGCCCGCATGACTGTTGCGTCAAGGTAACTCACCTGCGCGTTGCGCGTTACTTCGCCCGTTCGTTGCAGGCGGCAAGCGCCTCGGCATCGAATGCGGTGTCGCCCGCGCTGAATGCGGTGAGCGCGCCGACGCGCTGCACAACGCGCTGGCACATCACCTTGTCGTTCATCGGCGACTTGGGCGCGACGCAGGTCCCGTCCTTGCACTTCCACACCGTCGTCTGGGTGATGAAGCTGGCCTTTTTCGGAGCATCCGCCGGGGTAGCGGAATAATGGGCTGACTGGACGAGGGCGGGGGTGGCGGCCGTCGCGATGCAGAAAGCGGCAGCGGCGAGCGGAGCGAGGCGGATCATCGATACTCTCCCTGGGGTGCGGCGCAACAAAGGTTGCGAATCACCACCTAAATCCCTAGCCAATAGGTTGCAAGTAAAAACGTTTGTTGCGGCGCAAGATCATAACGCATTGTGCGAACGTCAAAATGAGGTAGATTTGCCGGTTATGGGTCACAACGGACTGCGAGAGCCGCTTCGCCAGCTCGCCAATAATTGCAGCCTTCCTGCTGCGCTGGAGGCGATGGGGGAACGCTGGTCTTTCCTGATCCTCCGCGCTTCGTTCAACGGCCTCTATCATTTCGAGGAGTTCCAGTCGGAACTCGGCATCGCGCGCAACATCCTGGCGAACCGGCTCGCCCGGCTGGTCGATCATGGCATATTGGCGCGCCAGACCTGCGATGACGACCGGCGCAAGGTCGAATATCGGCTGACCGAAAAGGGGTTTGCGCTGCTCCCGACCATGGTCGCGCTGCGCCAATGGGGGGAACGGTGGGAGACGGGAATGCCCGCTACCCCGGTGCTGGTCGATGCGCGCGACCATCGGCGGATCGCGCCGGTTCAGGTGATGAGCCATGACGGGCGCCCGCTGGGCAAGCATGACCTGCTCTGGTCGTTGCCCGAGGATGTTGTCGGCGAGGAATCGGCCGCCGCAGCCGAGTGATCAGGCGGCGAGCGAGTCGATATCGGCAAGCTCGCTGCGGTTCCGCCCGCGCGACTTGGCGCGGTACAGCGCTGCATCGGCCATCCGGAATACTTCGTCCGACGACAGGTCCGACCGGATCGGCGCGACGCCAGCGCTCACGGTGATTGAAAAGCCCGATCCGACCGACTGGATGCGCGTATCCTGAAGCGAATTGCGCACGCGCTCGCACGCGGCCAGCGCGGCGGCGGGGGTTAGGCCGGGGAGCAATACCGCGAATTCCTCGCCGCCCAGCCTGCCGATCACATCCTCGACCCGCAGGCTCGCGCGCAACACATCGGCAAATACCAGCAGCGCGGCGTCGCCTGCATCATGGCCATAGCCGTCATTGACCTGCTTGAAATTGTCGAGATCGAACAAGGCGAGCGCGCCGGGGCGGTCGGGCGTGCGGTGCCGGTGCGCGTCGATCCGGTCCTGGAACGCGCGGCGGTTGAGCACGCCGGTCATGGGATCGGTATTCGCCTGGCGCTGAAGATCGGCCTCGCGCGCCTTGCGCTGGCTGACCTCGCGGACGATGGTGACGATCGTCGCGACCTCGCCATCGTCGTCACGCACCGCGCGTGCGGTCGATTCGAACCAGCGAATGCCGCCGGTCGCGGTCATGCCGCGATATTCGAAGCGATGGATCAAGTCGGGCCGGTCGATGACCTGACGATGGGCCTCGCGCACCCGGCTTCTGTCGCCCTCGAAGATCATGTCGAATGACGTCGCGCCGATCAGTCTTTCCGGCGGGTAGCCTCCCAGTTCGCGCACCGATGGCGAGGCGTACAGCACCCGGCCCTCACGATCGACGGTCACAACTGCGTCCGACGCGTGTTCGGCGATCAGGCGATAGCGCGCTTCGCTTGCCGCCACCGCCTGGGCCAGCCGGTGATTTTGCGCGATCATCGTCGCGAACGGCACCGCGATCAGGAACAGCACGGCGAGATAGAATTGGAAGAATTGGAGGCGAACGGCGTGGCTCGCCTCGATCAACTCGATCGGGCCGTGACCGGCCATGGTGAACACCGCGCCGATCACGGCGATCGCGAACATTCCCAGCGCCGCGCCCGCGACGCGATACGCCATCGTCGCCGCGATCAACGGGAGGATCGGGACGAACAATAGCGGCAGCCGACTTTGCGCGAAGCAAATTACCGTCACCGCCACCATCAGCAGGGCGATTGCCGCAAACCGCCCCGCGGCGCCGGGCTGTGCCCTGCGATCGCGATAGATGGTTCCGCCAAGCACCAGCAGCGCGATCGGCGTGGTGATCACGGTGCCAAGGCCGTGGCCGATGCCCCAGTTCATCCACACCGCCCAGGGGTCCGATCCCTGATACAGCGCCATCATCGCGGCGGGCAGCGGACCCGTGAGGAGCGGTGCGACGACGCCCGCCGCGGCGACGAAGCCGGCGAGGGAGGGCAGGGTCAGGAACGCCCGCGCGTCGCCGCCAAACCGCCGCAGCAGCATCCAGGCGAGCAGCGCTTCGCCGATATTGGCGACGGCGAACAGGGGCGCCAGGGTCGTGTAGGGCGATGCCGCGCCCGATGCCGCGATCGAGGCGGCGAAGCAGGCGGCAAGGTGCAGCGGACGTTCAGGGGCGGGGCGGGTGAGCAGCGCCGCGATGAGGGGGCCGTTTGCGAGCCATAGCAACGCGACATTCTGGTTCAGCCGCGTCAGGCCGATTGCGGCGACCGCCAGCAGGAAATAGGTCAGCGCAACCCCGGCGACGATCGCCAGCCCGGTTCTGTCACTTGGCCCGTAGCGCATGGTCCATTGGTATCGGCCGAGGGTTAATAGCGCGTTTCCCCGGACCTTCGGTGCAACGAAATTCGGCGCTTCACCCTTCGCCCAGCATCCGCGCGCGCACCGCGTCGGGCACGGGGGCGGATCGGCCCGCGTCCAGATCGACATTGACATGGACCAGCTCGATCATCGTGTGCAGCGCGCCGGTTTCCGCATGGACCAGCTCGATATGGCTGGTGATGCTCGACCGGCCGATCCGATCGGTGCGGACAAAGGCGTCGAACTCCTCGTCATAGCGGAACGGCGCCTTGTACTCGACAGTGGCGCGCGCGACATGGAACTCCATGTCGCGCCATTCGGTCAGGTCCGAAAGCCTCAGCCAGCGCCAATATTCGCTCAGCGCTACATCCGCATATTCGAGATAGCGCGAATTGAAGACGACTTTTTGCCCGTCGATCTCGGCATAGCGGACGCGCAAACGGTGGCTGAACGCGAAACCCTCCCGATCGGTTGCGGTCACGCCGATTTGGCGCCCGTGTTGACCCCCATGGACTGGAGATAGCGCTTTACGTTGCGCGCCGCCTGACGCAGCCGCTGCTCGTTCTCGACCATCGCGATGCGGACAAAGCCTTCGCCATTCTCGCCATAGCCGACGCCGGGTGCGACCGCGACCTTGGCATGGGTCAGCAATTGCTTCGAGAATTCGAGGCTGCCGAGATGCGCCAGCGCTGGCGGCAGCGGCGCCCAGGCGAACATCGATGCGGGCGGCGGGGGAATGTCCCAGCCCGCCCGGCCGAAGCTTTCGACCAGCACGTCGCGGCGCTTGTGGTAAAGTTCGCGGTTGCGATCGACAATGTCCTGTGGGCCGTTTAGCGCCGCGCAGGCAGCCGCCTGGATCGGCGTGAAGGCGCCATAGTCGAGATAGGATTTGACCCGCGTCATTGCCGCGATCAGCCGCTTGTTGCCGACCGCAAAGCCCATCCGCCAGCCCGCCATCGAATAGGTCTTGGACAGGGAAGTGAACTCGATCGCGACATCCTTTGCGCCCGGAACCTGCAGGATCGAGACGGTCGGTTTGCCGTCGAAATAGAGTTCCGAATAAGCGAGGTCGGACAGGATCCAGACCTGATTCTCCTTCGCCCACGCCACCAGCCGCTCGTAGAAGGCGAGGTCGACCGTCTCTGCCGTCGGGTTGGACGGATAATTGACGACCAGGATGCTCGGACGCGGCACGGTGAAGGCGATGGCGCGCTCGAGGCTTTCGAAATAGGCTTCGTTCGGCGTGGTCGGAACCGCGCGGATCGTCGCGCCTGCAAGGATGAAGCCGAAGGTGTGGATCGGATAGCTGGGATTGGGCGCGAGCACCACGTCGCCCGGCGCGGTGATCGCGGTGGCGAGGCTGGCCAGCCCCTCCTTCGACCCCATCGTCACGACGACTTCGGTTTCCGGGTCGATATCGACGCCGAAGCGGCGGCCATAATAATTGGCCTGGGCCCGGCGCAGGCCCGGAATGCCCTTGGACTGCGAATAGCCATGGGCGTCGGGCTTGCGCGCCACTTCGCATAATTTCTCGATGACGTGATCGGGCGGGGGAAGGTCGGGATTGCCCATGCCGAGATCGATAATGTCCTCGCCGCCCGCGCGTGCCGCTGCCCGCATCGCATTGACTTCGGCGATGACATAGGGCGGCAGGCGCTTCATGCGGTAGAATTCTTCGGACATCGTCTGGGGTTCCGGCTCCTCGGGGTGGTCGCGCAACGCGCGATGCCTCGTTATACAGGGGGCGGGGCGGCAAGCCAGAGGAGAGGCGCGTGGCGACGGCAAAGAAAAAGACGACGACCGCAAAGACGAAGCCTGACACCACGACCACCGCGAAACCCAGGGCAAAGCGCGCGGCAAAGCCCAAGGCGGCACAAGCGCCGCAGCCAGAGCCCGAAGCCGAAGCGAAGCCGGGACTGGAGGATCTCCAGCACTGGACCTGGCTGTTCGGGCGCGCGCAGCAGATGATGATGGAGCAGGGGCTGGACCTGGCCGGCCAGATGTCGGCCATGCCCGCAGCACCGCCAGTCGATCCCGCCGCAGCGTTGCGTGCGGGCGCGGAGTTCTGGGCCGATACGATGACGCTGTGGCAGCGCTTCCTCGATCCCGCCAAGGCGCCGAAGTTCGAGGAAACGCCCGAACAGGCGCGCGACAAACGGTTCAAGGCACCGCAATGGCGCGAGCAGCCGGTATTCGACTTTATCCGCCAGAGTTACCTCACTTTGTCGAATCATTTGCTCAAGGGCGTCGATCAGATCGAGGGGTTACAGCCCAAGCAGAAGGAGCAATTGCGCTTCGCCACCCAGGGTTTCATCGACGCGATGAGCCCCAGCAACTTCCCCGCCACCAACCCGCTGGTGCTGGAGCGCACAATCGAGACCAAGGGCGAGAATCTGCTCAAGGGGCTGGCGCATATGCTCGCCGATCTGAGCAAGGGCCAGATGACCCAGACGGCGGAAGGCGTGTATGAGCTGGGCAAGAACATCGCGACGACGCCCGGGCAGGTGGTGAAGCGCACCCCGCTCTATGAGCTGATCCAATATTCGCCGACCACCGAGACGGTGTTCGAAACGCCGCTGGTGATTTTTCCGCCCTGGATCAACCGCTTCTACATTCTCGACCTGACCCCGGAGAAGAGCTTCATCCGCTGGGCGGTGGAGCAGGGGCTGACGGTCTTCGTGGTGTCGTGGAAGTCGGCCGACGCGACCATGGCCGATGTCGTCTGGGACGATTATGTCGAGCGCGGGCAGATCGATGCCATCGATACCGTGCGCCAGTTGCTGGGCGTCGAGAGCGTGCACGCGATCGGCTATTGTGTCGCCGGGACGACGCTGGCCGCGACGCTGGCGGTGCTGGCCGCGCGCGGCGAGGCGGAAAAGGTCAGGAGCGCGACCTTCTTTACCGCCCAGGTCGATTTCACCGAGGCGGGCGACCTCAACGTCTTCGTCGATGACGAACAGCTGGCCGCGATCCAGTCGCTGACCACCGACGGCTTTCTCGACGGACGCTATATGGCCGCGACGTTCAACCTGTTGCGCGGGCGCGACCTGATCTGGAACTATGTCACCAGCAACTATCTGCTGGGCGAGGATTATACGCCGTTCGACCTGCTCCACTGGAATTCGGACGTCACCAACCTACCCGCCAAATGGCATTCGAGTTATCTGTCCGACCTGTATCGCGACAATCTGCTGGTTCGGCCCGGCGCGCTGGCGATCGGCGGGACCCCGATCGATCTAAGCACGGTGAAGACTCCCGCCTATGTCCAGGCGGGGCGCGAGGACCATATCGCGCCGGCGCGCAGCGTCTGGAAGCTCACTGCGCATCTTTCCGGGCCGACCCGTTTCGTGCTTGCGGGATCGGGGCATATTGCGGGGGTGGTGAACCCGCCGTCGCTGGGGAAATACCAGCATTGGATCAACGAGGCCGGCGCCACCAATCTTGACGATTTTGTTGCAGGCGCGACAGAGGTCAAAGGCAGCTGGTGGCCCGACTGGATCGCGTGGATCGAGCAAATCGATGCCGCGCGTATCCCTGCAAAAAAAGCCCGAATTCCGCCGGAAAATGCGGAACTTGGCGCGGCCCCTGGGCGTTACGTTCGAACCCGCTAAATTTTTTGTGCACTGCACAATAAACCCCTTGAACTGAACCTTTCAACGTCGTATATGCTGCATTGCAATAATCGCAGCGAGGACGTCGATATGGCCAGCAAGGGTCCGCGTACCGGCGCGAAGAAACCGGTGAGCAGGGCGCCAGTCGCCAAGGTTGCGCCGAAGGCGCCTGCGGCGAAGCCGCCGGTCGTCGAAGCGACGCCGGAGCCGGTTGCCGAAACGATCGACGCACCGGTTGAGGCCACTGTCGAGACCGTTGAAGTCGTGACGGAAGCCGCCGAGCAGGCAGCTCCCGCCGCAATCGAGAACACTGCCGAGACCGTCGAGACGGTCGCCGCGCCCGTAACCGAGTTTATCGAGGGTACCGCCCCGCAGATGATGGCGGACACCGCAAGCAAGGGAACTGATATCATGGAAGCCACGATGGAAAAGAGCCAGGCGATCTTCGCCGAAATGAACGAGCGCGCCAAGGCTGCGGTCGAAAAGAACACCAAGCTGGTCGGCGAGATGACCGAGCTGGCCAAGGGCAATGTCGAGGCGCTTGTCGAGAGCGGCAAGATCACCGCCAAGGGCATGGAGACGCTGGGCCATGACGCTGCGGAATATAGCCGCAAGCAGTTCGAGCAGGCGACTGCCACGATGAAGAGCCTGGCCGCGGTCAAGTCGCCGGCCGATTTCTTCAAGCTCCAGAGCGACTATGTCCGCAGCGCGTTCGACTCGATGGTCGCCGAGACCTCGAAGAATACCGAAGCGTTCATCAAGCTCGCAGGCGATGCCGCGCAGCCGGTCTCGAACCGCGTTGCGGTTGCGATGGAGAAGATCAAGACCGCGGCCTGAACTGGCCACGGTTCCTGATCGGAACAGATTGGGGCGGTCGCACACGCGGCCGCCCTTTTTCTTGTCCGGCGCGGCCGATTTTCGCGATATCCACCCCTTGCCCTCGAATCGCCGGTGCCATATTTTTAAAGGCTCATGACAGCGCCATATTTCAGCACCCCGATCGTGATGACCGACGATCCCGACCGCGATGACGAGGGCGGCGCCGCGACCGGCGTCGCGACCCGCACGCGGGCCAAGACCAAAAAGCCGACGCCCTATCGCGTGCTGATGCTCAACGACGATTATACGCCGATGGAGTTCGTCGTGCTGGTGCTCCAGCGCTTCTTCAAGATGGATATGGAGGAAGCCACGCGCGTCATGCTCCAGGTCCATCAGCGCGGCGTGGGGGTATGCGGGGTGTTCAGCTATGAGGTGGCGGAGACCAAGGTGGCGCAGGTGATCGACTTCGCCCGCCAGAACCAGCACCCGCTGCAATGCACGCTGGAAAAGGCCTGAACCGGATCAGCGCGGTTCCGGCAGCCAGCTCAGATCCAGCCCTTCATACCGGTTCACATAATTCGCGGCGCGCGCCATCGCCGCTTCGTCGATCAGCGTGACCCGGCCCGATTCGCGGGCGATCATGCCTTCCTCTTCCAACTGACGAAGCATCCGGTTGACATGGACCGACGTGAGGCCGGTGGCGTCGCCGATCTCTTCCTGAGTCAGCCCCAGCGTAAAGGCCTTTTCGATCGTCTTGTCGGTGCCGCGCAGCCGGTTGCGCATTTCGAGAAGCAGCGCGGCGACGCGCGCCTTGGCGGAGGTGCGGCCCAGCGCGGCGAGCCGGTCGGTCAGCGCCACCCGCTCGATCTGGCAGAGGACGAGGATCAGCGCGGAGAGGCGGGGGTGCGCGACGGTCAACGCGCTGAACGCCTGGCGGTCGAACGGACAGACGACACAGTCGGACAGCGCGCACAGCGTTTCGGGCGATTCGCGATAGACGATGCTGGACACGCCGAGCACGTCGCCGGGGAAGTGGAAGCGGAGAATTTGGCGGCTGCCATCGTCGAGCAGGACGTAGCTCATCACCAGCCCCTTGCGCAGGATGAACAGTTCGTCCGCCGGTTCATTCTCGCGCAGCAGGATCGCCCCGCGCCTTATGTGGCGCTGACGCTCCTCCAATCGTTCGAGCGCAGCCTGCTCGCCCGGTACGAGCGTAACCAGCTCGCCGAGTATTTCCGCGAAACAACTCCCTGACACCGTGTCCCTTCCCCCAACTGCCCCCTGCAAAGCAGCCCTGCAAAATCAGTGCATTAAAATCGATCAAGGCCCGTAACGGTCTGCCGCACTTGCGCGCGATTTGCGAAGCGATAGAAGCCCGTCAATGGACCGTATTCTCATCCGTGGCGGAAACCGCCTATCCGGTAATATTGCTATCTCCGGCGCGAAAAACGCGGCGTTGACGCTTATGCCTTGCGCGCTGTTGACCGACGAGCCGCTGACGCTGCGCAATCTGCCGCGTCTCGCCGATGCAGACAGCTTCGGACATCTGCTCAACGAACTGGGTGCGTCCACCGCGATCGAGGGGACGCGACCAAGTGATTTTGGCCGCGTGCTGACCGTGCGCGCCTCACGCCTTACCTCGAGCGTCGCACCCTATGACATCGTGCGCAAGATGCGGGCGTCGATCCTGGTGCTGGGCCCGTTGCTGGGCCGCGAGGGCGAGGCGACGGTGTCGCTGCCCGGCGGCTGCGCGATCGGCAACCGGCCGATCGACCTGCATCTCAAGGCGCTCGAGGCGATGGGGGCGGAAATCGAGCTGGCGGCAGGCTATGTGAAGGCGACGGCTCCGGGCGGGCGGCTGCCCGGCGGGCGGTATCGATTCCCCGTCGTTTCGGTCGGCGCGACGGAAAATGCGCTGATGGCGGCGGCAACGGCGCGGGGCACGACGGTGCTGGAAAACGCCGCGCGCGAGCCGGAAATCGTCGACCTGTGCAATCTGCTGGTCGCGATGGGGGCGTCGATTCACGGGATCGGCAGCGAGACGCTGACGATCGAGGGGCGCGACCGGCTGCATGGCGCGACCTACAAGGTGATGCCCGACCGGATCGAGGCGGGCAGCTACGCCTGCGCTGCTGCGATCACCGGCGGCGATGTCGTGCTGGAGGGCGCGAAGGCGGACGATATGCGCGCCACGCTCGACGCGCTGGTCGAGGCGGGGGTGACGGTCGAGGAGAAGCCGAACGGCATCCGCATCGCCGCCGAGCGGCCGCTCAAGCCGCTGACCCTTTCGACGGCTCCCTATCCGGGCTTTGCCACCGACATGCAGGCGCAGTTCATGGCAATGCTGTGCAAGGCCGACGGGGCCAGCGTGTTGACCGAGACGATCTTCGAGAACCGCTATATGCACGTTCCCGAACTGACGCGGATGGGCGCCAATATCGATGTGCGGGGCCGCACCGCAGTGGTGCATGGCGTGGACAAGCTGATCGGCGCGCCGGTCATGGCGACCGACCTGCGTGCGTCGATGAGCCTGATCCTTGCTGGTCTGGTGGCGGAAGGCGAGACCCAGGTCAGCCGCATCTATCATCTCGATCGCGGCTATGAGCGGCTTGAGGAAAAACTTCAGGGCGTCGGTGCCGACATCGAACGCGTCGGTGACGGCTAGCGTGTATCGCGATTCGGCCCATGCGGGGCGGCAAAACGCGATACAAGCTGCTCACGTGCGCTGGTGCCGAGCCGGCGAACGACTCGCTGGGAGATTGAGATGCGCCTGATCGTTGGACTGTTGGCTGGCCTCGCGCTCGCGGGCTGCGCGTCGCAGATGGCGGTCACGCCAGCCGCACCGGTCAGCGTGCGGATCATTGCGTTCAACGATTTTCATGGCGCGCTCGAAACGCCGGCGCGGCCGATCGACGTGCAGGCGGCGGACGGGAAAACGGTGAAGGTTCCGGCGGGCGGCGCCGCCTATTTCGCCTCGGCGGTGCGGACGCTGAAGGCGGGCCATCCCAACAATGTCGTCGTCGCGGCCGGCGACCTGACCAGTGCCAGCCCGCTCGTCTCCTCGCTCTTCCTGGACGAGCCGACGGTCAAGGCGATGGGGATGGCGGGCCTGGAATTCAACGCTGCGGGCAATCATGAATTCGACCGTGGAACCAGGGAATTGCTCCGGTTGCAGAAGGGCGGCTGCGAGAAGAATGCGACCGCGCAGCCATGCCAGCTGGAACCCTTCAAGGGCGCGGCCTACACCTATCTCGCAGGCAACACGCTGGATGCGTCGGGCAAGAGCCTGATGCCCGCGACCGGTCTCAAGACCTTCGGCACTGGCCGCAGCAAGATCACCATCGGATTTATCGGCATGACGACGCGGATGACCGCGACCTATGTCGATCCGGCGGGGATCGTCGGCTATTCCTTCGCCGACGAGGCGGAGACGGCCAATCGGCTGATCCCGAAGCTGAAGGCGCAGGGCGCCGACGCGATCGTCATCCTGGTGCATGAGGGCGGCTATCCGGCGCGGTCGGATCAGCCCAATCGGTGCGACGGGCTGTCGGGTCCGATCCTCGACATCATGGAGCGACTTGATCCCGGGGTGGATGTCATCGTTTCCGGCCATACCCATCGCGCCTATATCTGCGATTATTCCGCGACCAACCCGGCCAAGCCGGTGCTGCTGACCAGCGCGGGGAATAACGGCGTGATGCTGACGGGCATCGACCTGACCTTTGACCCGGTAACGAAAAAGGTCTCGGCGCGGTCGGCGCAGCAGGTGATCGTGCAAGGCGACGGTGCGGTCGGCGCGGGCGGGCCGGTTAAGCCCAACCCCGCATTCCCTACCTATCCCGCCGATCCGGCGGTTGCAGCGCATGTCGCGCGCTATTCGGCGGCGGCGGCACCCCTGGCGCGGCGGCCGGTGGGCAAGGCGTCCGCACCGATCCTGCGCGACGAAGATAGCGAGATGCGCGAATCGCCGCTCGGGCTGCTGATCGCCGATGCGCAGCTTGCCGCGACCCGAAAGGACGGGGCGCAGATCGCGCTGATGAACCCCGGCGGCGTGCGCGCGTCGATCACTCCGGGGCCGGACGGGACGGTGACGTTCGGCGATCTTTTCACCGCGCAGCCATTCGGCAATAACCTTCAGGTCCGCGAATATACCGGCGCGCAATTGCTGGCGGTGCTGGAGCAGCAATTCACCAACGCGGACGGCGCGAAGCTGCTGTTCCCATCGGGTTTGACCTACAGCTATGACCGGTCAAAACCGGAGGGCCAGCGGATCATCGCGCCGTCGGTGCAGGGCAAGCCGCTCGACCCCGCCGCGACCTATCGCGTGGCGATGAACGGGTTCCTCGCAGGTGGCGGCGACAGCTTCACGACGCTGAAGGCCGGGCGGATCGTCGCGGGCGGCGTGCTGGATCTCGACGCGCTCGAGGCGTGGTTCGCACGGGGCGAGGTGGTGGACCCTCCAGCGCTGGGGCGGGTCAAGGATGTGACGCCGCAGTGACGCTTCTTAAGCCCCTCCCCTTTAGGGGAGGGGTTGGGGGTGGGGCCTATCCTCTGGGCGCGTCGGTCTCGGTGAGACTGTGACGCCCCACCCCAACCCCTCCCCTGAAGGGGAGGGGCGTAGATGAACTAAGCCCGCACGACTTTCGCAATCGCGTCGAGCAGCCCGTTCACAAACCCCTTCTCGCGCCGGTCGTAGAATGCGTCGGTGACGTCGAGATATTCGCTGATCGCGGCGCCCGTGGGTACGTCCTTGCGCGCGAGCAGTTCATAGGTTCCGGCGCGCAGGATCTGGCGCATCGGGCGGTCGAGCCGGTCGAAGCTCCAGTCCGCCGATAGCTTCGACGCGATCAGGGCGTCGATCTCGTCGCGGCGCGCGTCGACGCCCTTGACGATGTCGTCGAAGAAGGTCGGATCGGCGTCGATATATTCCGCGTCCTCGATCGTCGCGCCCAGGCGATGCTGGTGAAATTCGGTAAGCAGCTGAGTGAGCGGGGTCTTCTCCATCTCCTGCTGGTACAGCGCCTGCACGGCGGCGAGGCGCGCGGCGGCGCGGGCTTTGGATCGGGTCTTGGCGGTGGGACTGGGCATGGCGGGCGCACATAGTCCCCCGGATCACGGAACGCAAAGAAGTTCGAACGCAAGCACCGGGACGCTGTGCTCTCCCTGCCATTCTAACCGGGCGGGGAAGGAGACACATCATGACCCTGCTCACCGGAAAAACCGCAATCGTCACGGGCGCCTCATCGGGCATCGGCCGCGCCACGGCGCTGTGCTTTGCTCGTGCGGGGGCGTCGCTCGTCCTCAACGCGCGCAGTCCCGCACCGTTGGAGCGGGTCGTCGCGGAGGTCGCCGCTCTGGGTGCTCAGGGGTGGGCCGTTCCCGGCGATGTCGGGGACCCCGATCTTCATGCCCGGATGGTGCAAATGGCGCAGTCCCGCTTCGGTGCGCTGCATGTTGCCGTCAACAATGTCGGGACCGTCGGAATACCGGGCCCGCTCGAAACCATGTCGATCGCCGAATGGGACCGGGTGATTCAGACCAACCTAACCTCTGCCTTTCTCGCCGCGCGGGTTCAACTGCCCGCGATGCGCGAGGCAGGCGGCGGGTCGATCATTTTCGTGTCGTCCTTTGTGGGGACCAGCGTGGGCCTGCCGGGCATGGCCGCCTATGGCGCGAGCAAGGCGGCGCTGATGGGACTGGTCAAGGGGATCACCGCCGATCACGGGCGGGAGGGCATCCGGGCCAATGCGCTGCTGCCCGGCGGCACCCATACCGCGATGGCGGGCGACGCCGCCCAGCGCGAATGGGCGGCGGGGCTGCACGCGCTCGGTCGCATCGCCGATCCGGATGAGATCGCGCAGGCCGCCTTATTCCTCGCCAGCGACATGAGCAGCTTTGTCGCCGGGTCGGCCCTTTATGCCGATGGCGGCAACGCGGCGGTCAAATAGCGGTCAGCGCAACCGCAGCGCCACCGACCTGGCGTGCGCCGGAAGCCCCTCCGCCTCGGCCAGGGCCACCGCCGCCGGGCCGATCGCCGCCAGCCCCTGCGCATCGAGCGCGAGGAAGCTGGTGCGCTTCATGAAATCGAGCACCGATAGCCCGCTGGCAAAGCGCGCGCGGCGGCCGGTGGGCAGGACGTGGTTGGGACCGGCGACATAATCGCCGATTGCCTCCGGCGTCATCCGCCCGAGGAATACCGACCCGGCATGGCGGACGCGGGCGAACAGCGCGTCGGGATCGTCCACCGCCAGTTCCAGATGCTCGGGCGCGAGCTTATTGACCAGCGGAATCGCTTCGTCGAGTGTTCCGGTCAGGATGATCGCGCCATTGGCGTCCCAGCTTCGCCGCGCCACGTCGCGCGTTGCCAGCTCGCCGATCTGGCGGTCGACTGCCTCGGCCACCTTGCCCGCCAGGATCGCGTCATCGGTGATGAGGATGGACTGGCTGGTGGGATCATGTTCGGACTGGCTGAGCAGGTCGGCGGCGATCCATTCGGGGTCGTTCCTGCCGTCGGCTACGACGACGATCTCGCTCGGCCCCGCGACCATGTCGATGCCGACCACGCCATAGAGTTGACGCTTGGCCTCCGCGACCCAGGCATTGCCGGGGCCGGTGATGACATCGACCGCGGCGATCCGCCCGGTACCATAGGCGAGGGCGGCAATCGCCTGTGCACCGCCGATGCGCCAGATTTCGTCCACCCCGGCGATGTGCGCGGCGGCGAGGACCAGCGGGTTGATCTCGCCATCCGGGGTCGGCGTGACCATGACGACGCGATCGACGCCCGCGACCTTGGCCGGAATGGCGTTCATCAGCACCGAGCTGGGATAGGCCGCGCGGCCGCCGGGGACATAGACCCCCGCCGCCTCGACCGCACCCCAGCGCGCGCCGGTGCGGACGCCCGCGGCATCGGTGTCGTCGCTGTCGGCAGGCTTCTGCTTCTCGTGATAGGCGGTGATTCGCTGTGCCGCGAGTTCGAGCGCGGCGCGCAGGTCGGGGGCGAGGCCGTCGAGCGCGGCGGCGCATTCGGACTTCTCGATCCGCCAGCCGGTTTCGTTGAGGTCGTGGCGGTCGAACTTCCGGGTGAAGGCATGGACTGCGGCATCGCCCTCATCGCGGACGCTCGAGACGATGGTCCGCACGTCGCGGGTGACATCGGCGTCAGCTTCGCGGCGCGCGTCGACCAGATCGCGGAACGCCTGGGCAAAGCCGGGTTCGGAGGTGGACAGGCGGATCATGCGGTGTCGCGCTCCACCGCCCGGCGGAAGCCATCGACCAGCGGCAGCACCTCGGGGCGCGTCTTGAACGCGGCGCGGTTGGCGATCAGGCGGCTCGACACCTCCATGATCGTCTCGACCTCGACCAGGCCATTTTCCTTGAGCGTGCGGCCCGAGGAGACGAGATCGACGATGCGCGGGGCTAGGTCGAGCAAAGGCGCCAGCTCCATCGCGCCGTTCAGCTTGATGCATTCGGCCTGCACGCCGCGCGCCTCGAAATGCTTGCGGGTCAGATGCGGGTATTTGGTCGCGACGCGGACATGGCTCCAGCCGCGCGGATCGTCGGTGGCGGCGAGCGCGGCGGGTTCGGCGACCGACAGGCGGCAATGGCCGATGCCAAGATCGACCGGAGCGTACAGTTCCGAATAGTCGAATTCGGCCAGCACGTCCGAACCGACGATGCCGAGCTGTGCCGCGCCATGCGCGACAAAGGTCGCGACATCGAACGCCCGCACGCGGATCAGGTCGATATCGGGCCGGTTGGTCCTGAAGCGCAGCGCCCGGCTGCCTTCGTCCGAAAATGCCGGTTCGGGCACGATTCCGGCGCGCGCGAGCAGGGGCGAAGCCTCTTCGAGGATGCGGCCCTTGGGCACGGCAAGGATGATCGGTTCGGGCGCGGTGTCGGTCATGGGTTGCGCGCCTTTACTTGGGGGGGCGCTGCGGCGCAACAAGGGGAGAGGAGGCGGCGATGACGGACTGGATGGCGCTGGAGGATGTGCGGACAGCGTTCGCGAACCAGGTGGACTATTGTCGGGCGAACGATGCGCCGCTGACGGCTGCGGTGGTGCAGGCGATCCTCGACGGCATGGCCGGGCCGGGGGCGTTCCGGGCCGCGCTGCGCGATTGGCCGGGCAAGCCGATGGCCGACGCGCTGCCGTTGCGTGCGGCGGGCGGGCTGCATGGGCTGCTCCTGACCGGAGCGGCGCCGTCGCTGGCGCCGCTCTATGCGGGGGAGGCGGTGGATAGCGGCGCGCTGGTCAACGCGGCGATCGACGCGCATGACGCGGCCCTGCTCCCCTGGCTCGACGGCCCGCCGCAGACCAATGAGGCGGCGCGCTCGGCCAATTACGCTGCGGCGATGCTGTGGCTGGCGGCGCAGGGCCTGCCCCGACGGTTCGAATGTATCGAGATCGGGTCGAGCGCGGGCATCAACCTGATGATGGACCGCTATCGCTACGACCTTGGCGGGATCGCGGTCGGGCCGGAGAACGCGGCGATGCGCATCGCTCCCGACTGGCGCGGTCCCCCACCGCCTGAGGCCACCGTCGAGATCATGTCTCTGCGCGGCTGCGACGTCGCGCCGATCAACCTGACCGACGCCGAGGCCTTGCTGCGCCTGCGCGCCTATGCCTGGCCGGAACATCGCGTGCGCGCGCAGCGGCTGGAGATCGCGGCGGCGGAGGCGGCACGGCGCGCGCCCGATCTGGTCGAGGCCGATGCTGCGGCGTTTGTGGTCGAGGCGCTCGCCCGGCCACAGGCGGCGGGGACGAGCCGCGTGCTGATGCACTCGATCGTGTGGCAATATCTGGGAGCCGAGCGGCAGGCGGCGATCACCACCGCGATGGAGGCGGCGGGTGCCGCCGCAACGCTCGACCGCCCCCTGGCCTGGATCGCGGTCGAGGCGAACCGACTGACCTTTCGGCACGAACTGACCGTGCGGTACTGGCCCGGCGATGGCGAACCGCAGCTGCTGGGGGCAGCGCATCCCCATGGCGCATGGGTGGAGTGGAAGGGCTGACCAAGCCCCAACCGTCACCCCGGACTTGTTCCGGGGTCCACCGGGAGGCAGGCGCGAAGCAAGAGGCTCAAAGCGATGCGCGGGATGATGAGTGGACCCCGGCACAGGTCCGGGGTGACGAGCTTTACTGTTCTGCAGCTACGGGCGCGCGCTTCTTCCCCATCACCCACGCAAACAACCGCGGGATTGGCGCATTGCGCTCCATCCACTCGCTATAGTCGCGATAGGCCGGGTCTTCGCGCAGATGCTTTTCCTCGGTCTTGGCGCGGACATAATAGATCAGGCTGACCAGCCCGAGCAGTAATGTCGCGCGCGCCGCATCGGCCAGGCTGCCGGTGGTGACCAGCAGCGGGCAGGTCGCGATCCACCAGAACAGGTTCTTCGACAGATAGGCCGGGTGCCGCGTGAACGCATACGGCCCATGGGTGATGATCCCGCGATGGGTGAGGTTCGAGAAGCGAAAGCCGAACGCCATCGTCGCCCAGGCGTAGATGGCGGTCAGCGCCACCAGCACCGCGCCGACGATCCACAACAGCACATCGTGCCCCGCCAGCCAGTGCGTCCAGTCCGATGTGCCCGGATGATAGTCGAGCGGCCCGCCATTCCCCATCAGGATGAAGGGCGGGTAGCAGATCAGTGCCACCGCCCAGGCCCCCGCATAGGGATTGGCGGTGCGGATATGGCTGTCGAGCGGGCGGAAGGTGAGGATGTAGCCGACCGTCGCAAAGGCGACGTCGAGCATGAACATGCCGGTGATCAGCCAGTTGGCGAGCGCGACCGGGTTGGTCAGGATCCCACTCGCATCGGCGCGGACGAACGCGCCGAAGCCGGGTGGGACGATCGCGAGCATGAAGGCGAGGAAGAACGCCTTCACCCCCCAGCTGCGCAGATGGTTGTGAATCGCCTCGTCCTCGACCGGCTCCTTCGACCCGATCAGCCACGCGCCGAGCGCCCAGGCGCCGTCGCGCGGGTTTTCGAGATGGCGGTCGATCCACAGCACATAGGGGACCGAGAGGACGAACAGCGCAGGCGCCGCCATCTGGAAACACCACATGGCGAAGGCGAAATTGCCCTCCCAATAGAAGCGGCAGATGGCGTAGATTGCGGCGATCCCGCCCCAGGTGAGCCACAGCCCCGCAATCTTGGTGATCGAGATGTCCAGCGTTTCGCGCAGCGGGCGGGGGTTTTCCCATTTGACGCCGGTCGTCGGATTGCGATGGACCCTGTCCACGAACACCGCCCAGAACACCATCGGTACGCCGCCCGCGACAAGATTGACCAAGGCCGCGAAAGGTCCGTCGAGGCCATAGCTACGCGCGATCGTCAGCCAGATCGCCATGCCCGCGAGGCCGGCGAGGCCGCAGCCGGTGCTGACGGCGGATTTGGGCCGGGGGTCGGCCTTGGCGCTGCGGGCAAGGGCGGGGTCGTGATACATGGCGAACGGCATAACGCGGCAATGGTAAGCAAGCCGTGAACCCTGATGTCGCCAAGGGTTTACGTCGCGGTGCCGGACTGGCTAAGGTGACAACATATCCTGTCTGCCCTGTCCGAAAGGTTTGTTCATGCGTCGCGCCTTTGCGCTCACCGCCCTGTTGCTCGCTACAAGTGCCGCCCTCGCCCAGAACAGCGCGCCCCAGCCACTGCCGTTCGACAACCGCATCCCTGCCGCGCGCGACATCGCCTATCCCGGCACGATGACGGTGAAGGTCGATGCGACCGATGTGCAACAGGCGATCTATCGCGTGAAGCAGACCATCCCCGTCGCGAATGCCGGGCCGATGGTGCTGATGATGCCCGCATGGCTGCCTGGCAAACATGCGGCGCGCGGCGAGATCGAGAAGCTGGCGGGCCTGAAGATTGGCGCCAATGGCAAGCCGGTGCCGTGGACCCGCGATACGGTCGATGTCTGGGCGTTCCATGTCGATGTGCCGCAGGGCGCGACGCAGCTCGATCTGGAATTCCAGTTCGTCGGCGCCACCGACGGCAATCAGGGGCGCGTGTCGATCGCGCCGACGATGCTGAACCTCCAGTTCGAGCAGGTAAGCCTCTATCCGGCGGGCTATTTCACCCGCCATATTCCGGTTTCCGCCACCGTCACCTATCCTCAAGGCTGGACCGCGGTCTCGGGCCTGCCCGCGAAGAAACAGGGCGACTCCTATGTCTATGAGACGACCGATTATGAGACGCTGATCGACTCGCCGGTGTTCGCCGGTCGCCATTATCGCGAGATCAAGCTCTCGCCCCAAGTCGACCTCAACGTCTTTGCCGATGAGCCCGAGGAGCTGGCGGCGACGCCCGAGCAAATCGACGCACACAAGAAGTTGGTCGAACAGTCGGTCAAGCTGTTCGGCGCGCAGCATTACGACCAGTATGAATTCCTGCTGGCGATCAGCGACGAGATGGGCGGGATCGGGCTGGAGCATCATCGCAGCTCAGAAAATGGGGTGAAGCCCGGATATTTCACCAAATGGAGCGAGGGGCCGGGCTCGCGCAACCTGTTGCCGCATGAGTTCGTTCACAGCTGGAACGGCAAGTTCCGTCGCGGTGCCGATGCCTGGACCCCTGATTTCCGCACCCCGATGCGCGATACGATGCTGTGGGTCTATGAAGGCCAGACGCAATTCTGGGGCTATGTGCTCCAGGCGCGCTCGGGCATCGTCAGCAAGCAGGATACGCTCGACATGCTCGCCAATATCGCGGCGAGCCTGGACAATCGGCCGGCGCGCAGCTGGCGGCCGCTGGTCGACACGACCAACGATCCGATCATCTCGGCGCGCCGTCCCAAGGGCTGGGTCAGCTGGCAGCGGTCGGAGGATTATTACAATGAAGGGCTGCTGATCTGGCTCGAGGCCGACGCCAAGCTGCGCGAACTGTCGCGCGGGAAGAAATCGATGGACGATTTCGCGCGGGCGTTCTTCGGGATGCGCGATGGCGACTGGGGTGTGCTGACCTATGATTTCGATACGGTCGTCGCGACGCTGAACGGGGTGCAGCCCTATGACTGGGCGGGTTTCCTCAAGTCGCGGGTGTACGACGTTGCGCCAAAGGCGCCGCTCGCGGGGTTCACGCAGAATGGCTACCGCCTGATCTATACCGACGAGCCAACCCCGGCATTCAAGAATAACGAGAAGCGCCGGAACATGGTCGATCACAGCTATTCGATCGGTCTGACCGTCGGGAAGGGCGGTTCGATCAGCGGCGTGATCTGGGATTCGCCCGCGTTCGACGCGGGGCTGGACCTGGGCGACACGATCGTTGCGGTCGCGGGGCGCGAATATTCGGACGAGCGGCTGAAGGATGCGATCATCGCCGCCAAGACCGGCAACGCGCCGATCAAGCTGCTGGTGAAAAGCGGTTCGCGCTATCGCGAAACGACCATCGACTATCGCGATGGCCTGCGCTATCCGCGCCTCGAAAAAATCGGCACCGGAGAGGGTGGCCTGGATAAGCTTTTGGCTGCTCGCTGACGCGAGCCGCGGCGGCACCAGCCCGCTCCCCCAGCCGGCCACCCATCACGCTATACTGGTGTGGGCGGACGGCTGGGGAGCGGGCTGGTGCCGTAACCTAACAGAGGACGAAACATGCGTATCGACATGATCCCTGTCGGCGACAATCCGCCGCACAGCCTGAACGTCATCATCGAAGTGCCGACCGGCGGCGAGCCGGTGAAATATGAGTTCGACAAGGCGTCGGGCGCGCTGTTCGTCGACCGCATCCTGCACACCCCGATGCGCTATCCGGCCAATTACGGCTTCGTGCCGCACACGCTGTCGCCCGATGGCGATCCGCTCGATGCGCTGGTCATCTCACGCTCGCCCTTCATCCCGGGCTGCGTCGTGCGCGCGCGGCCCATCGGCGTGCTGAAGCTGGAAGACGAGGCGGGGGGCGACGAGAAGCTGGTCTGCGTTCCCGTCGACACGACCTTCCCCTATTATACCGATGTCGGCGAGCGCGGCGACCTGCCCTCGATCGTGCTCCAGCAGATCGAGCATTTCTTCAAACATTATAAGGACCTGGAGTCCGAAAAATGGGTCCGCATCGGCGAATGGGGTGATGCCGAGGAAGCACGCCGGATCGTCGTCGAGGCGATCGACGCGGCGAAGCAGGCCAAGGCTGCGGCGGCCTGACCTGCTTCAATCGTTGAATTTCGCAAGGCCCCGAACGGTTCCGCGTTCGGGGCCTTGTCCGTTCAGAACGCACCACCGGCGGGACGCACGATGATCTCGCTGACGTCGACGCCATCGGGCTGGGCGATGGCATAGGCAATCGCGCGCGCGATCGCATCCGGCGTCAGCGACTTCTGGCGCCACTGCTTCAGCCCCTCCGCGATCTCGGGCACGGTGATGTCCTCACCCAGCTCGGTCGCGACCACGCCGGGCGAGATGATCGTGGTGCGGATATCGTCATGCTCCATCCGCAGCCCTTCGGTGATCGCCCAGACGGCATATTTGGTGCCGCAATAAACCGCTGCGGTCGGCGCGACCATGTGGGCGGCGACCGATGCGACATTGACGACATGGCCGCTCCCTTGCGCGGCGAAGCGCGGCAGCACCGCGGCGATGCCGTTGAGCACGCCATGGACATTGACGTCGATCATCCGCTTCCACTCGTCGCGCTTGAGCGCATCGAGGCGGGAGAGCGGCATCACGCCGGCATTGTTGACCAGCACGTCGACGCGCCCGAACCGCGCCTCCGCTGCTGCGACGAACGCCTCGAAGCTGTCGCCATCGGCGACGTCGAGCTGCCGCCAGGCGACGTTGTCGCCCAGTTCGTCGGCCAGCGCGGCGAGGCGATCGGAGCGGCGCGCGCCGATGAACAGGCGTGCGCCGGCGGCGGCGAGTTCGCGCACGGTGGCTTCGCCGATGCCGCTCGATGCGCCGGTGACGAGGATCGTCTTGTCGAGGGTGGGGGTGGTCATGGGTCCATTCCTTTCGGCTTGAGTTGACGCGTCAGAGATGCGTCCGGACCGCGCCGGAGCGGTAGAGCGATCGCCCGAAGAAATTGCACGATCCTCCATTTCCAAATGCCATGGGTTGCGATCGCGCGGAGCGTGCGCGACAAGGGCGGATATGGAACGCATTGCCGAAGTCGCGAAGGTCCTCGCGCGCCATACGCAGGAACCGGGTATATTTCCGTCGGAGGTACCGCGACTGTCGTTGATCCGGGGCCATGAGCCGACCGAGCCGATGCCTGCCGTTTATGAAGCATCGCTTTGCCTGATCGCCCAGGGGTCGAAGCGCGTGGCGGTCGGGGAGCACAGCTTGGTCTATGACCCGGCACATTATCTGGTCGTATCTGTCGACCTGCCCCTGGTCGGGCATGTGCTGGAGGCGAGCCCGGAGCGACCCTATCTGTGCTGCAAGATCGACCTCGACATGGCGGCGCTCGCCGATCTGGTCGTCGCGCAGCGTGGGCCGGACGCGCCTGCGGGGGTCCCCGCACTCGCGGTATGCAAGAGCGATGCGGGGCTGATCGACGCGGTGAACCGACTTGTCGGCCTGCTCGATACGCCAGGGGACATTGCAATGCTCGCACCGTTGATCGAACGCGAAATCCTCTATCGTCTGTTGAACGGCCCGCACGGACCGATGCTGCGCCACATCGCGGCGGGGGACAGTCATTTGCGGCAGGTAAGCCGGGCGATCGCGACGATCCGCGGGGCTTTCGACAAGCAACTGCGCATCCGCGACATCGCCGATGCGGCGGGGATGAGCGAATCCTCGCTCCATGCGCATTTCAAGGCGATGACGCGAATGACGCCGCTGGAATATCAGAAGCAGCTACGGTTGCAGGAGGCGCGGCGACTGATGCTGGCGGAGGGGGCGAGCGCGGGGAGTGCAGGCTTTGCGGTCGGCTATGACAGCCCGTCGCAGTTCAGCCGCGAATATGCCCGGCTGTTCGGCGCGCCGCCGCGGCGGGACATCGCGCGGTTGCAGGGGCAGGAAGCGCAGGCGGTCGCCTGAAACGGCTCAGCCGGGTTTGCGCTTCTTCTTCACGGGTGCCCGTCGGCTCGCTTCAAGCGCCAGCGCCGCCCAGGTCCGCATCGCATCGGCATCGTCATAGACGTCGTCGGGCGCGCGGCGATAGTTCATCGAGACGGTCTCGCCGTCCTTGCCGGTGAAGGTGAAGGGCGGGCATCCGGCTTCGTCCCACAGGGGCGCGCTGACCTTGTCGTTCTTGAAGTAAATTGCCTCTTCGTCGACCACGGCGAAGACGAGTCCGTCGCAGTGGAGCACCGCTGCGCCCATCATCGGGCGGTGGCTGACGGTGCCGAGCGGCTCCAGCGCTTCCTTGGCCCATTCGACGAGCCCCGCGTCAAAAGCCATTGGCCAGCGCCTCCAGCGCTTCGTCCTGCATCCGCCAGCGTTCCCAGCCATCGACATGCGCCGCGCCGATGCTGCGATAGAAGCCCTTGCCCAGTGCGTTCCAGTCGAGGACGTTCCATTCGAGCCGCGCGCCGCCGCGTTCGATGACGAGCGCGGCGAGGCTGGAGAGCAGGGCGCGGCCCAGCCCCGCGCCGCGTGCGTGGGGTTCGACGAACAGGTCCTCCAGCCAGAGGCCGGGCTTGCCCTCGAAGGTCGAGAACGTCTGAAAGAACAGCGCGAACCCGGCAGGGACGCCGTCCAGTTCGCCGATCAACACTTCGGCGGCGGGCCGCTCGCCGAACAGATGACGATGGAGCGTCGCGTCGTCGAAACGGACCTCGTGTGCGAGTTTCTCATAGTCGGCGAGCTTGCGGATGAAGCCTGCGACGAGATCGAAATCCTGCGCAGTCGCCTGACGAATCGCGATCATGGCAATTGTGCCTCCGTATCGGCGACCGGCGCCTGATCGCGCCGCCGCGCCGCGATGATGCAGCCTCCGACGATCAGCGCCGCGCCCGCCACGGTGAAGACGGAAACCCGTTCGCCGAACACGATCCAACCCCAGAATGTCGCCCAGAGGAAGCCGGTATATTCGGTCGGCGCGAGATAATTGGCCTCGGCGCGGGCATAGGCCCAGCTGAGCAGGAAGAGCGAGGCGGTGGCGAGGATCGCGGCGAGGATCAGCGCGGGGGCGTGCTCGACCGAGGGGACGCGCAGTAGCCAGGGCGCGGCGAGCAGGAACAGCCCGGCGACGAACAGCGACTGGTAGAAGGCGACCTCGCCCGGACCTGCGAGCAGCGATTGCTGGCGCATCAGGATGATGTTCCAGGCGTAGCAGAGCGCCGAGCCGAGGATCGCGAGCGCGCCCCAGAACGCGTCCTCGCCCAGTTCGGCGTGCGACTGGCCCCACAGGATCAGCAGCACGCCGGCAAAGGCGAGCGCGGTGGCGACGAGGGTGAGGCGGGTGATCCTCTCCTTCAGCAGCCAAGCCGCGAGGAACAGCGCGATGATCGGCGCGATGAACGAGAGCGCGATCGCCTGCGCCATCGGCACGCGGCCGAGGCCCCAGAAGAACAGGAAGGCCATCACGGCGGACACTGCGGCGCGAACCAGATGCAGCCGCATCGCCGCGCGGCTGGGGCGCGGCGGGCGCGACAGGGCGTAGGGAACGCCGCTCGCCACCACTCCCGCCAGCATCCGCCAGGTCAGCGCATTATAGGCACCGAGCGCGATCACCAGGCCCTTCATCACCGCATCCATCGACGAAAAGATCGCGATGCCGAGCGATGCGACGGCGAAGGCGATGAGGGGGGCGATGGGACGCATGGCGGCGGCTTGACCGGTCGCAAACCGCGGGTCAAGCGACGCCGATTGGACATGCTCCGGCGACGGGCTATCATCAACCGTCAGAGGGGAAAACATGTTGAAACTGCTCGCGATGCTGACGATGTTTGCCGTGCCGCTGACGGACGCCCCAAGCGTGCTAGAGCCCGCGAACGACTGGTCGGTCGAGCACAGCGATGGGCGGTGTCTTCTTTCCCGCAGGTTCGGGACCGGAGCGGACCAGGTCGTGTTCGGTTTCGGGCTGTATCCGATCACGGGCGCGGACCAGATCGTCCTGATCGAACCGACCCGCGAAACCAAATCGATCAAACCGACGGACGCCAGGCTCGTCCTGAATCCCGGGCGTGATCGAGAGACTGTCTATGGCGTCGCGGTGCCGCGGGAAGAGGGCGGACGCATAACCAAGTTCGGCGTTCCCATCACTCTGAGCGATGGATTCCGGGGCAGGGAGCGGGTGGTGATCCGTACCGACGGCAGGCGCTATGATCTTCCGTTGTCCGACATGGGTGCTGCCTTCGCCGCAGCGGAACGATGCCAGAATGACCTGATGCGAAAATGGGGTCTGGACCCAAACCTCGTGACCGCCGCGGTGACGCCAGCCGAACCCATCGGCAGCCCTGCGTCATGGCTGAGTGCCAATGATTACCCGCGTGATGCGCAAATACGGGAGCCGACGCGCAAGGTCGTTGTGCGTGCCGAGATCGACGCTCGGGGGGCGGTGACCAACTGTGCCGTGGTCCAGTCCAGCGGGGCGCAGGCGCTCGATCAAGTTACCTGTGAGGTGGTCGTCAGCAACCGGGTGCGTTTTCGTCCGGCGCGGAACGCTGCGGGCGAGGCAGTTCCATCGATCTGGATTCAGGGGTTCTGCTGGCTGCGCTGGCCGGACTCGCTTTGCATCCCGTAGCCGCGATCACGCCGCCGCGACCGCCGCCGCCTCGTTGGCGGCCTCGATCTCCGCTGCCTTGGCTTCGACCAGCTTGACAAGATGGTCGAGCATGTCGGCATCCTCGATCGTGTGATCGGTCACGCCCGACAGATAGACCATGTGCTTGCCGTTGCCGCCGCCGGTCAGGCCGATATCGGTTTCGCGCGCTTCGCCCGGGCCGTTGACGACGCAGCCGAGCACGCTGAGCGACAGCGGAGTGCGGATATGCTGGAGGCGTTCCTCGAGCGCCTGAACAGTGCGGATCACGTCGAAGCCCTGGCGCGCGCAGCTGGGGCAGCTGACGACTCGGACGCCGCGATTGCGGATGCCGAGTGCCTTGAGGATTTCGAAGCCGACGCGGACTTCCTCTTCCGGCTCGGCGGAGAGCGAGACGCGGATCGTGTCGCCGATGCCGAACCATAGCAAAGACCCGATGCCGATCGCGCTCTTCACCGTCCCGCCGACGAACCCGCCCGCCTCGGTGATGCCGAGATGCAGCGGGCAATCGACGACTTCGGCGAGCTGCTGATAGGCGGCGGTGGCGAGGAACAGGTCGCTCGCCTTCACCGCGACCTTGAACTCGTGAAAATCGCGATCCTGCAACAGCTTGATATGGTCGAGCGCGCTTTCGACCAAAGCCTCGGGGCAAGGCTCGCCATATTTTTCGAGCAGGTCTTTCTCGAGCGACCCGGCATTGACGCCGATGCGGATCGCACAGCCATTGACCTTGGCGGCGTTGACGACCTCGTTCACCCGCTCTGCCGAGCCGATGTTGCCGGGGTTGATGCGCAGGCACGCCGCGCCGGCATCGGCGGCTTCCAGCGCGCGCTTGTAGTGGAAATGGATGTCGGCGACGATCGGCACGCGCGCGGCGCGGACGATCTGCTTGAGCGCCGCGGTGCTTTCAACATCGGGGCACGAGACGCGGATGATATCGACTCCGGCATCCTCGCAGCGACGAATCTGGTCGATCGTGGCGACGGGGTCAGAGGTCGGGGTGTTGGTCATCGTCTGCACGGTGACCGGCGCATCGCCGCCGACGGGGACGTTGCCGACCATGATCTGACGGCTTTGGCGGCGCGTGATATCGCGCCAGGGACGCACGGACATTGGATTTCCTCTGGGTTCGGCGCGCCTATACCCTATCGCTGCCCCGCGAGGAAGGCGGCGACGCGGTCGACGGCATTGTGGCGCAGGTCCATATAGACGAGCTGAACGTCGAGCGCGCGATAGCTGCCGTCCGGGGCGATGAAGCTGGCATAGCGCTCGCCCGGGGACGAACTATAGACACGCCCACCCTGTCCGCAGCGCGCCTCGATCAGTTCGGCATCGGGCGCGCGCAGCGGCTCTGGAAATTCATAGCCGCCCCGCATCCAGGCGCCGCGATGGGCGGTGCGCGGGGCGGGCGTCGGCCCGGTCGTCCAGCTGATCGGGTTGTTGCAGGCGGCGGCGGGACGGCTCGGCGCCGCCTTGCTCCCCTCGGCCCAGATCGACCAGGTGACGACGCAGCCGGTGTCGGTGGCGGTCGTACAGTGGCGGATGTCGCGCCGGGCGCCGAACCAGTCGAGCGGGATATGTTCGCCGACCAGATAGGCGGCGACCATATGCGCGGCGATCGGCCGGCCGTCGACCTCGCGCTCGATCAGCATCCGGCCAAGCCGTGATCCCAATCCATGCCCCGCAAGGATGAAGGGACGATCGCCGACGCGGCGACGAAACTCGCGAAAGGCGCGGAGGATATCGCCATAGGCGAGCGCGAGCGCCGCTTCGCTCCCGTCCGACGACCATGCCGGATTCATCTGGCGATAGCGCGGCGCATAGATCGCGCAGCATCCGTTGAAGGCGCTGGCCTGATTGCGGATCGTGGTCTGGCCCACATCTCCGTTGAACCACACGTCGCTTGTGCCCGCATTCCACACCGCACGGCGCAGCGGCACGGCGGAATGGATGAAGAAGACATCGGCGGGTGCGCGCAGCTGGGGCGGCTCCGCCACGCCCTTCGGCACCGTATCGCCATCGTCGCGGATCGACGGGAGCGACGCCCAGTTGGTGGGTCCCGCATAGTCGGGGGCTGGCGGCGCAGTCGCGGGGTCGAAGCGCGGGGGCTGCGCCTGCGCGCTGTCCGGTCGAGCCGTAGTGGCACAGCCCGCCAGCGCGCACGCGATCGCGGCGATGTATAAAGAGGTGCCGTTCCGCCGCATTCCCGCTCCCGCTAACCAATTGGTGAGGCGCCGCCGCGTATAGCGCGGCGCGTGAGTGAAGCGAACCGGGACCTTTCGGACGATGCCGCACGTGGCGGGCGCCATTATGGCCTCGACTGGCTGCGCATTGCCGCGTTCGCGCTGCTGATCCTCTATCATATCGGCATGGTGTTCGCGCCGTGGGGATGGGTGATCCACACCGATTACCAGATTTCCGCGCTGATCGCGCCGATGGCGCTGCTGACGCCGTGGCGGCTGCCGCTGTTGTTCGCGGTATCGGGATTCGCCTCGCGGCACCTGTTCGAGAAATCGGGCAGCGCCTCAGCCTTTCTGCACGCGCGCAACCTCAGGCTGCTGATTCCGCTCGCCTTCGGCATGGCGGTGCTGATCCCGGTCGAGATGTGGGTGCGGGTGCGCGAGGCGGGCTATCCGCATGGCTATCTCGTCTTCTGGGCCACCGATTACTGGCGTTGGGGGCCGTTCTGGGGGCGCGAGTTCCCAAGCTGGGAACATCTGTGGTTCGTCGTTTATCTCTGGGCCTATACCGCCGTGCTGGCGCTGATCCTCTGGCGCTGGCGGCGCTGGTTCGATGCGGTGGCGAGCGGGATCGCCGCCTGGCTGGCTCAGGGCTGGCGGCTGCTGTGGGTGCCGGCGGTGGGATTGGCCGTGGCGCGGCTTGGCCTTCAGTTCCTGGTTGCGGACGAGCAGGGCCTGCTGCGGGACTGGGCGGGTCATGCGCTCTATTTCCCCATCTTCCTGTTCGGGTTCGTGCTTGCCGGATCGCCGACGCTGTGGCCTGTGCTGCGCCGTATTTCGAATGCCGCGCTGGCCGTCTCCGCGCTGACCGGCGCCGTCATCGTCTGGATCGAAACCAGCTATCCCGGAGAGACGATTCCGCCGCACGCGGTGATGGCGCTGGCGCGGGTGGCACAGGTGACGATGGGCTGGACGGTCACGCTCGCGCTGATCCAGCTGGCCGATCGCTATTGGAACCGCGATCGTCGCTGGCGCAAGAGTGCGGCGGAGGCGGTGTTTCCCTTCTACCTCGTCCATCAACCCGTGATCGTGCTCACTGCCTGGTACAGCTTGCCCCTCGGCCTGCCGGCGGGCGTCCAGTTCCTTCTGCTGGTCGCGACGACCGGGATCGCGTGCCTTGCCACCTATCTGATCGGGCGCGAGATCGGCTGGCTGCGCCCGCTGATCGGACTCGGGCCACGCGCCCGCCCGCCCGCGCCCGCGATTTCACCACAAGCGGCCTGACAAGCGTCTGGCCTGCGGCTATGGCGCGGGGGTGAAACGGCATTACGGCATGGACTGGCTGCGGATCGGGGCGTTCGCGCTGCTGATCCTCTACCATATCGGCATGGTCTTCGTGCCATGGGGCTATCATGTGAAGACCGCCGCGCCCGCCGACTGGGTGACGGTACCGATGCTGTTCACCAACCCGTGGCGGTTGACCCTCCTTTTCGTGGTGTCGGGCTATGCCAGCCGGGCGCTGTGGCGAAAATCGAGCGGCGCTGGCGGGTTCATGGCGAATCGCAGCTGGCGGCTGATCGTGCCGCTGCTGTTCGGGGTGGCGGTGATCGTGCCGCCGCAAGCGTGGGTCGAGCTGACTACCCAATGGCCCTACCGGTTCGATTACTGGACCTTCTGGACCCGGCATTACTGGTATTTCGGTCAGTTCGGGCCGATCGTTCTGCCGACCTGGAACCATTTGTGGTTCGTCGGCTATCTGTGGCTCTACACGCTGGGGCTGGCACTGGTCGCGAGCCTGCCGGGCGGCGCCTGGGCGCAGCGGACGTTCGACCGCGCGTTTGCGGGAACGCGCGTGCTGTGGCTGCCCGCCGCCTATCTGCTGATGACGCAGGTCGTGGTGTTTCAGCGGTGGAGCGACAGTCACGATGTCTTCAACGACGGCGTCGCGCATCTGGCTTATTTCCCCGCCTTCCTGTTCGGCTTTGCGCTGGCGGGGTCGGAGCCGGTGATGCGCTGGATCGCGCGGCTGTGGAAACCGGCGCTGGCGATCGGGCTGGCCGGCTATGCCACCACCGCCGCGATCGACATCGCCTATACCGGCAGGATTCCCTGGCTGCCCAGCCGTATCATGCTGGCGGCGCGTTACATTCAGGCATGGATGATGATCGCGGCGCTGATCGGCATCGCCGAGGTCTATCTCAACCGCGACCATCGCTGGCGGCAGATGCTGACCGAGGCGGTGTTCCCCTTCTATCTGATCCATCAGACGATCATCGTCGTGGCGATGTACTGGCTGTTGAAGCTGAGCCTGCCTGCAGCGGCGGAATTCGCGATCCTGGTGCCGGTGACCGCATTGGGATGCTGGCTCTTCTATCGCTATGGTCGCGAGGTGCCGTGGCTGCGCCCGTTGATCGGGCTGCGCTATGCCCGGCGCGACCGCCCCGACCCCGTACCGCCCGTTACAAGCCCGGAGGCCGCATGACTCGCCTGATCGCCCTGATCGTCTCCGTCACGCTGGCGCTGCCTGCGCTGGCGCAGGACAAGCCGAAATGGACGCTGGTGATCCATGGCGGCGCCGGGGTGATCGAGCGATCGAAGATGACATCCGAGCGCGAGGCGGCGGCGCGCAAAGGCCTCGACGCGGCGCTTGAGGCGGGGTCGAAGGTGCTGGCCAGCGGCGGCAGCGCGCTCGACGCGGTCGAGGCGGCGGTGCGGCTGCTGGAGGATGACCCCAATTTCAACGCCGGACGTGGCGCGGTGTTCACCTGGGAGGGGACGAACGAGCTCGACGCCTCGATCATGGAGGGAACGGAGCGCAAGGCGGGCGCGGTCGCCGGGGTCACGCGCACGCGGCATCCCATCAGCCTGGCGCGGATGGTGATGGAGGATAGCCCGCATGTCCTGCTCGCAGGGTCGGGCGCCGACCGGTTCAGCGTCGAGAAGGGGCTGGAGCAGGTCGACCCGAGCTGGTTCGCGACCGAGGAGCGCCGCCAGCAACTCGAGCGCTTCAAGGCACGGCGCACCGGCGCGCTGCCCGACGCCATGCGCTTCGGCACGGTCGGCGCGGTGGCGCTCGACAGCAAGGGGCGGATGGCGGCGGCGACCTCGACCGGCGGCATGACCGGCAAGCGCTGGGGCCGGGTGGGCGATGCGCCCATCGTCGGCGCGGGCACCTATGCCGACGATCGCGCCTGCGCGGTCTCGGCGACCGGCGACGGGGAGTATTTCATCCGCGTCGGCGTCGCGCACGAGATCTGCACCCGGATGCGCGTGGCGACCCCGAGCAACGGTGTGGCGTGCCCCGAGGAAACGAAGGAGCCGGACACCGTCTCCAGCTGCACCCTCCGGATTCTGCTCAGCCCGGAACAGGCGACCGGCATTGCCGACGACGTCCTTTCCGATGTCGAGGATCTGGGCGGCAGCGGCGGGGTGATCTTCATCGCGCGCGGCGGTGCGGCGGGCTGGAGCTTCAACAGCGCGGGCATGTATCGCGGTGCGGTGTCGTCCGACGGCAAGAAGGTCGTCGCGATCTATGGCGACGAGGATTAAGAGCGGCCGCATGATTCGCTCCCTCCTCGCCGCACTGGCGCTCGCCGCCAGCCTGATCGCCACGCCCGCCCTCGCGTACTGGGAATGGGGCCACGAGACCGTGGCGACCATCGCGTACAAGAATGTGAAGCCCGAGACGCGGCGCGCGATCGACCGGCTGCTCGCGCGGCAGGGGCTGCTTGAGACGCCGACCTGTCCGGCGAAGACGCTGGAACAGGCGAGCATCTGGGCGGACTGCATCAAGCCGCTCGGCGCGCGGTTCAGCTATGCCTATAACTGGCACTATCAGAATGTGAACATCTGCAAGCCCTTCACGCTCAAGGGCAATTGCCCCGACGGCAATTGCGTGTCGGCGCAGATCGAGCGCGGCGTGAAGCTGTTGCAGGACAAGGACGTGCCGGTGCGCGAAAAGGTGATGGCGCTCGCTTTCCTCACCCATTTCGTGGGCGATCTGCACCAGCCGCTGCACGCCGGCGACAAGGGCGATCTGGGCGGCAACCGCGCGCGGACCGATTATGGCATCTACGGCCCGGAGCGACTGAACCTGCACAGCATCACGGACGGCTGGCTGGCCGAGCGCGCCATCTCCACCCCGCCGGCGCTGACCATCGTCTATCCCGAGGAGGAGCGGGCGCGGGAAAGCGCGGGGACGGTCGAGGACTGGAGCCGCGAGAACTGGCAGGCGGCGCACATGGCCTATGAAGCGGCGTTCGACGGCGATCCGTGCCGTGCGGACCTCCCCGCGCGGGGCAAGCTCGACGATGCCGATATCGAGAAGCTGGTCCCGATGATGCGCGCGCAGATCAAGCGCGGCGGGCTGCGGCTGGCGCGCTTGCTCGACGAGGCGTTCGGTCCGCCGCCGCCGGAGCAGCCCAGGCGCTGATGCTGATCAATCGCGGTCCGGACCCCAGCGCCAGCGAAAGCCGCCATCGGTCTTCGTCCAGACGAACCAGATGAAGACCGCGAGCATCGGCAGTGCGACGCCGAACCGCACGAACTGGGTCGGCGCCCAGGTGAGCACCAGAGCAAGGGCGATGGCGAAGACCAGCGTCGCCAGCCATCCCTGCCACGTCACCGGCGTCGCGCCCCAGCCGAACAGCTTGGGGGCGAACCAATAGCCTTCGCGCACCTTGAGCGCGTCGCGATAGTCCTTGAGCGTCATGCCAGCGCGGCCAGCAGGCCGATCCCGAGTGCGAGGGCCGACGCCGCGATCAGCCAGGGCACATGGCGGCGGGGTGCGAACAGGGCGGTCAACATCCTTGTGTCTCCTTGGCTGCGGGATCAGGCGGGCGCATAGTTTTCAAGAAAGCCGCAGCTGCGGCAGCGCCAGGTGCGGATCTCCAGCTTGCGGCGCTTGCCGATTTTCAGGCCGGTCCAGAAGCTCTTTTCCGGCGCACCTTCGATCCATTTGCTCACATGTTTGGTGCCATAGCCTTCGTCTGCGACGAACCCTTCGACCATATGGCTCTGACATTTGGGGCAGCTGGGGGAACGCATCTTCAATCCTCCTTGGGCGCCGGATCTTTTGCGGGCCGCCCGCGCTTGGCGCGGACAGGCTCCGTCAGCTTGACGCCGCGCCGGGCCAACGCCTCGCGCAGCAGGCATTCGACCTGAGCGTTGACGCTGCGCAGGTCGGTCGCCGCGCTCCGCTCGATCGCGGCGTAGAGGGCCGGATCGACGCGTAGCGGAAATGCCTTCTTGGGTGGTGCAGCCAAGACGGACTCCCGGTTACTGGTACAGCGATCCGGCGTTCACCACCGGTTGGGTGTCGCGCTCGGAGCAGAGCACGACCATCAGGTTGGACACCATCGCCGCGCGGCGTTCGTCGTCCAGCTCCACGACATTCTTGTCGCTCAGCTGCTCCAGCGCCATCTCGACCATGCCGACCGCTCCCTCGACCAACGTCTTGCGCGCGGCGACCACCGCCTCGGCCTGTTGCCGCCGCAGCATCGCCTGGGCGATCTCCTGTGCATAGGCGAGGTGGGTCAGGCGACACTCGTCGATATGCACGCCGGCGGCGAGCACGCGCTCCTGCAATTCGACGCGCAGCTCCTCGCTGACATGATCGGCATTGCCGCGCAGCGTCATCTCCTCATGGGTGAAATCGTCATAGGGATAGCGCGATCCGATCGCGCGGACGGCGCTCTCGATCTGGATATGGACGAACTCGCGATAATCATCGACGTCGAACAGCGCCTGCGCGGTATCGGCGACGCGCCACACCACGTTCGACGCGATTTCGATCGGATTGCCGCGCAGGTCGTTCACTTTCAGCCGCTCCGAGGTGATGTTGTGGATGCGGACCGAGATTTTCTTCTTGATCATCCACGGCCAGGTCCAGCGCAGCCCGGTGACGCGATCGGTGCCCTTGTAATCGCCGAACAACAGGATCGCCGCCGCCTGATTGGGCTGGAGCAGATAAAAGCCCGGCGCGACGAAGGCGAGGAGCACGACACTCGCGACAAGCCCGAACGGCGCCCATGCCGCTTCGCCGATCTGCGGCGCCGATGCGATAATGCCGATCAATGCGGCCAGCGCGACGAGCAGCATCGCATAGCCGCTCGCGGTGCTGGCGGGGCGCTCGGCGCTGGAGCGTAGTGCACGGGAATCGAAGTCGGACATCTTTGCCTCCCAATAAATATGATATCATCTTTATATCGATTTTCTCGGGAGGCAAGCGGAATCGGATGCGGCGCAGTCGCTAACGGCGCAGCACGTCCTGCAGTTCGGGGTGCCGGTCGATCGTTGCTTTCGCGAACGGGCATAGCGGGATGATCGCGAACCCCTCGCGCCGTGCGTCCTCGATCGCCTGACGCACCATGCGCTCACCCACTCTGCGGCCCCGCAATGCGTCGGGCACGTCGGTATGGTCGATGATGACGAGTGTGTCGCCAGCGCGGCTATAGGTCATCTCAGCTTCGACCCCGTCGACGGTCATATGGTAGCGACCCTTCGACGGCCCGTCCTCGCGCAGGACCGGCTCCTCGGGCAGCTTCCGCTTGTCCGGGGGCGTCAGCGCGTCGGTCGGGCGCACGATCGCGGGGCGCCCCAGCCCGCATTCCAGCAGATCGCGGTCCCACTGGCCGAGATCGGCGGCCGCTTCATAGGTCGACTGGAGGAAGGCGAGGAGTGCTGCATCGCCGTCCTCCGCCGCCTGGACCGCTTCATAGGGTAGAATGAACTCGGACATCCCCTCGTGCCAGAACGCCGCGTCGGGCTGGACCGGCGCGGATCGAAAGCCATGGGGCGCGGGATAGGCATAGGCGTAGAAGGCCGGATAGTCGATGCCGCCGCCGCCCGGCCAGAAGCCTGCGGACGAGACTTCGCGATCATAGGCCTCCTGCGCGACATCGTCGGGCAATGCCGGGATGCCGCCCCCGTGCAGCGGCGCCCTGCGACCCGAAAAGCGCGTGACGGCCATGTCGAAGCTGCCCCAGAACAGGTGGACGGGGCTGCATTTGCCCAGGAACGATGTCCGGAATGTCTTGAACACCCGATCGATCGAGACCAGCGCCTGATGAAAACGCTGGACCGCATCGCGATCATAGGGGCGGTCGCGATGATCCTCGCCGAACGGCACCGGATTGGGGACTTCGTTGGGCGTCCCGTCGAAGCGCGGGGTGCCGCCGAGTTCGGAGACCAAGCGGCAGAAATCGCCGTGGAACTCCGCGACTGTCATGGGACGCAGGGAAAAGGAGGCGATTCGACCGTCTCCGCTCGTTCCGACGACCTGATGGTCGTGAAGGTCGAACAGGATTTCGATCCCCGGTCCATCGGCGATGAGCGAGGAAGTCAGTCCGCGCGGCGTGACATAGAAGGTCGCGTGCCAGGAATGATTGATCCACGGGGTATGCGCCAGCCGATATTTGCCGGCCACCTGCAAATAAAGATGCAGCGCGGAGCATGTTTCGCGCCAGCCGAGATAGTCGAGTTCGGACCAATGGTTGGGCATGTTCGCTCCTTCAATCAGGCGTCGACCGATCCAATCTCGATCCCGGCGAATCTGGCATTCGATCGTGCTGCCCGCCAGTCCTGCCGCCCGAACGCTGTGTTGCCCAAAGCGGACTCTTGATCGCAGGATATGACTCCCCGGCGTCCGTCCAAAGAAAAGGCCAAAAAAAGGGGCGCCCGCCTTCCGGCGCGCGCCCCCGTCTTGCCATCGGGCGAAGTCGTCAGTTGATGACGATGGTCACCGCGCGGCGGTTCTGTGCCCAGCTGGCTTCGTCCGAACCCAGCGCGAGCGGGCGTTCCTTGCCATAGCTGATCGTGGTGATGCGCGCGGGCGAGACGCCGCGGGCGGCCAGATAGTTCTTGGCGGCATTGGCACGACGATCGCCGAGCGCGAGGTTGTATTCGCGCGTGCCGCGTTCGTCGGCATGGCCCTCGATCGTGATCCGCGTGCCCGAATATTGGGTCAGCCACTGCGCCTGGCTGTCGAGGATCTGGCGCGCGCGCGCGTCGATATCATATTGGTCGAAGTCGAAATTGACCGTGTCGCTGATGACGTTCTGGCGGAAATGCTCTGCCGTGCCGGGCTGGGCTGCGCCGGTATCAGGTCCGGGTCCGGGGCCGGGATCGACTGGCCCGCCCGGGCCGGGGGGCAGGGTTTCCGGGCGCTTCTTCTGGCAACCGGCGACGGCGACGGCCATCGTCGCGATGATGAGGGCAGTTTTGAACTTCGCCATTGGTCTTGTCTCCCTAGGCTGTTTCGAATTTCGATACCCCTGCGTAACGGACAGGGTGCGGGTCCGTTCCCGGTTCCGTCAACCCCGATCAGGGGCGCAGCGGTCCCCATGCGGGATCGGAGCCGTCGAGCGGGGTCGGAATGCGCCGCGCATTGGTGCCGGTCAGGTCCACCGACCACACGTCCGCCTTGCCTTCACGCCCCTGCGCGCCGCGATAGAACATCAGCACGCGGCCATTGGGGGACCAGCTCGGCCCCTCATCGCCCCATGCGTCGGTCAGCAGCTTCTCACCGCCACCTGACGGGCTCATGACACCGATGCGGAACCCGCCGCCCATGCGGGTGAAGGCGATCAGGTCGCCGCGCGGGCTCCAGGACGGGGTCGCATAGCGCCCGCCGCCAAAGCTGATCCGCTGCTGGTTCGATCCGTCGGCGTTCATCACGTACAGCTGCTGGCTGCCCGACCGGTCGCTTTCGAAGACGATCTTCGACCCGTCGGGCGAATAGCTGCCGCCGGTATCGATGCCGGGCGCGGTGGTCAGCCGCTGGGGCGTGCCGCCGGTCGCCGGGATGCGATATACATCGGCATTGCCCGCCACCGACATGGTGAACAGGATCCAGCGGCCATCGGGCGAGAAGCGCGGCGCGAACGCCATGCTGACATTGGTGACCAGCAGCCGTTGGGTGCCGTTGGCGAGGTCATAGACATAGAGCGACGGCTTGTCGTTCTGGTAGCTCATATAGGCGATGCGCCGCTCGTCGGGCGAGAAGCGCGGGGTCAGCACGATCGACTGGCCGTTGGTCAGGAAGCGGTGGTTGGCGCCGTCCTGATCCATGATCGCGAGCCGCTTGATGCGGCGGTTCTTGGGCCCGGTCTCGCTGATATAGACGACGCGGCTGTCGAAATAGGGGCCTTCGCCGGTCAGCCGGGTATAGATGGTGTCGGAGCATTTATGCGCCGCGCGTCGCCATTCGGACGGGCGGACGACAAACCCCTGGCGCGTCAGTTCGGTGCCGAGCGCGATATCGTAGAGATAGCAGCCCACGGTCAGGTTGCCGTCGCCATTGGCGCGAACGAAGCCCTGGACCAGCGCCTGCGCCGTGGCGCCGCGCCAATAGGGGAAGTCCGGTGCGCTGACTTCGCCATAGGGGATGGCGCGCACGCCGGTCGGGCCGAGCGGCCTGAACAGCCCGGAATTGCGGAGGTTGTCGGCGATCACTTGGGAAATCTGGCGTCCGAGCGCATCGGTGCTGCCCGCCGGGGTGCTGACGATCTGGGCGGTCGGCATCGGCGGGATGAGGATGGTGAGGTCCTGCGCGGCGACGTTGGTGACGTCGACGCTCAAAATTTCCTCGTCCTGAGGCACGGATATAACCGGTGGTGCAACCGGGACTTCTTGCGCGGTGGCCGATCCGACGATGCCGATGGGCAACATTGCGACTGCGATGATTTGCGCTCTCATGCTTAAAGACCCTCGTACAATACCGGCCCGATCGTTTTCCAAGCCTCGTAGAATTCGGTTGGCAGCTTGAACGGTGCTGCCAGTTGAACGGCACGAACTGCGCGTTCGGCGTGAAGTTTCGCCTGTGCCCGGTTGCTTGGTGTGAATCCGGATTGCTTCACTGTCGGCGATCCGACGATCTCACCGCGCTCGTTCAAGCGAACGATAACCTGTGTCTTCAATTTTTCAGAATCGGCTCCGCTCGGGGGTGCCCAATGTGGCCGCACCTGACGGAGAATTTCCGCCTGCAACGATGCCTTCACATTCGCGCCGATCTGGCTCGCCTGCGGCCGGGTCGCCTTGCCCTTGCTTGGCTGGTCGGTGAGCCCGTCGACGATCCCTGACAGGCGACCGGTGGGCTTCACCGCCTGACGCTCGGTCTTGCGCTCCGCCTTGGCCGGGGCGGGGTTGGACTTCTTGGCCTCGGCCTTGGGCTGAGGCTTGGGGGCAGGGGCGGGGGCTGCTTTGGGCGGGGTAGGATCGGGGCGCGTGACCGGCTCGGCCTGGGTTTCTGGCACCGGCGGTGGCGAATCGGGTTCGGGCGGGGCAGGGACCTCGGCCAGCCGCTCGGCCGGCGCCTCGCGTTCGATCACCGGCGCCTCGCTGACCAGGCCGACCTCGTCGGTCAGCGACACCTCGATCGGGGTGGTTTCCAGCTTGAGCGGGTTGGGGGTGGCGAGAAAGCCGACCGAAAGCAGGCCGAACAGCACGACATGGCCGATCACGGCCACCCCGATCCCCGCCCCCTCTCTGCGGTCGAGCGCCAGGCTCATTAAATCCTCCCCGGAACGGGGAGGGGGACCGCGCGGCGCAGCCGCGTGGTGGAGGGGGCGTGCGGCAAAGGGCTCTGGTGAGGTGAAGCGAGTCCCTTGCCTCGCTCCCCCTCCACCATCCTTCGGATGGTCCCCCTCCCCGTTCCGGGGAGGATCATCGACGCCTTATCGATCACTCCTTGCCTTCCCCCGTCGTCACCAGCGACACCTTGTTCAGCCCGGCGCGGTTGAGCTCACCCATCACGCGCATCACCTTGCCGTAATCGAGGCGGGTGTCGGCGCGCAGGAAGACCTGCGGCGCCTCCTCACCGCGTGCGGTGGCGATCTCGTCGAGCAGGCCGGGCAGTTCGGCATCGGTCACCGGGCTGTTGTCCAGAAACACCGCGCCCTGTTCGTCGATCGAGATCTGGATCGGCTTCTGATCCTGGTCGAGCGGCCGCGCGCGGCTTTCGGGCAGGTTCACCTGGACCCCGGCGGTCAGCAGGGGCGCGGTGACCATGAAGATGATGAGCAGCACCAGCATCACGTCGACCAGCGGCGTGACGTTGATGTCCGCCATCGGCGCGCGCCGCCCCTTGCCGCGCCGGGATGGAAGCTGCGCGCCCATCAGAGTACCGGCTTGCCGCTCGTCGGCGCGCTGTCGAGCTGGCGGCTCAAGGTCGCGTGGAAGCCGTCGGCGAAGCGATTGAGCCGCGCCTCGACCCGGTCGATGCCGTGGCTGAAGCGGTTATAGGCGATCACCGCGGGAATGGCGGCGAACAGACCGATCGCAGTCGCGAACAGCGCCTCGGCGATGCCCGGCGCCACGACGGCGAGCGAGGTGTTCTGCGCGGTGGCGATCGCGGTGAAGCTGCGCATGATTCCCCACACGGTGCCGAACAGGCCGACGAACGGCGCCACCGCGCCGACAGTGGCGAGGATGTTGAGCCGGTCCGACAGCCGGTCGATCTCCAGCGCCACGGCGGCGCCCATCGTCGTCGCCAGCCGCTCGCGCGTCCCGTCCTTGTCGAGCGTGCGCCCGCCGGTCGAGCGGCGCCATTCGGTCACGCCCGCGGCAAAGACGCGCGCGACCGGATGGTCCTCGTCGCCATGCAGCCGGTGAAAGGCATCGATATCGTCGCTCTTGCGATAGTCATGCTCGAACTTGTCGGCCGCCTTGCGCACCTTTCCGACGCGCCCGCGCAGCGAGAAGATGATGCCCCAGGTCCAGATGCTGGCGAGCAACAGGCCGATCATCACCGCCTTCACCACCCAATCGGCCTGCATGAACAGGCCGAGCGGCGACATCGCCGAAGCGTCGAGATTTACGAACCAGTCCATGCGTCCCCTAATTTCCATTCCACACGAGCGGCAAGAACGCCTTGACCCAGTCTGCCGGTTGCCGTTTCGCGCGCCCCGATGGCGCCACGAACGCGGCCTCGACATCCGCCTGGGTCAGCAATTCCCCGCCGCGCATGACTCGTTGATGAATATCGACCGATGCCGCACGCACGCGCATCACCCGGCTGACCACACACAACGCATCGTCGAGCCGCGCGGGTGCGACATAACGAATTGCGAGATTGCGGACGACATAGACGCCTTCTCCCGCCTCATGCGCCGCGCGCTGGTCGATCCCGGCGCAGCGCAGCATATCGGACCGCGCACGTTCCATGAACCGCAGATAATTGGCGTGATAGACCACCCCCGACAGGTCGGTGTCCTCAAAATAGACACGAATCGGGAAGCGATGCTCGATGCCGTCGAAACGGCCGGCGACGGGCTGGTCGATCTGGGCGGTCACATGCGAGCCATAGCGGGAGCGCGATTCGAAGTTCAACTGTCACCGGCAGGGCGCCCCCGACGCACGACGAGCCGCGCGCGAGACGGGTTACCCCTTCGCCATCTCGATCACCCGGTCCCATTCCGCCTTGGTCACCTTGCCGACCGACAGGCGGGAATATTTGACCAGGTCCATCTCGGCGAGCTTCGGCTCCGCCTTCACCTGCTTCAGGGTCACGGGATTGGCGAGCGGCTCGACCGGCTTCATCTCGACCGATACCCAATGCTTGCCCTCGCCATCGGGCTTTGCCTCGCGGCTCACCTCCATGATGCCGACGATCTGCAGCCCGATATTGCTGTGGTAGAAAAAGGCGCGGTCGCCGACCTTCATCGCGCGCAGATTGCCTGCGGCGGTGTGGTTGCGGACGCCGTCCCATTCGGTCTTGCCGTCGCGGACCAGGTCGTCCCAGCTGAACACATCGGGTTCGGATTTCATCAGCCAGAGGTTCATCGGCGATTCCCTTATTTTGGTGTCGGCATCCGCCGGCCGGTGCCGCCTTCCAAACCGAAAACCACCTAAACCGCAAGTGAACACGCGATTCCGCGCGAGTTCAGGACGACTCGTCCAGGGTGCATCCACGGCGCCCGCTCATGCGTTTTCGGCGTCAGTCATGCAGATGCACGAGGAGGAACGTCATGAACACCCTTACCAAGGCGGTGATCGGCCTGACGCTCGGCGCCACCGCGCTCACCGCAGCCGCTCCCGCAGAGGCACAGCGCTATCGCCATCGCGACCGCGACGATGCCGGTGCGGCGATCGTCGCGGGAATCGCGGGTATCGCCATCGGCGCGGCGATTGCCTCGTCCGATCGGCGTTACGATTATGACCGGCGCTATTATCGCGGTCGCGGCTATTATCCGCGCGACGGCTATTATTACCGCCACTATCAGCGCCGCGGCTGGCGCGGATGTACCATCCGCCGGGTGTATGACCCCTATATCGGCCGCCGGGTGAAGGTCCGTTATTGCCGCTGATTGCGGTGGAATGCGGGCGGCGCGGGACTTGCGTTCCGCGCCGCTTTCGTTTGCGCGCAATTCGGGCTAGAGGCGCCGCCCATGAGCGACACTCCTCCCGACCGGCTCTCGGTCAATCCCAAGAGCCCTTATTTCGACCAGACGCTGCTTCAGCGCGGCATCGGCATCCGTTTCAAGGGCGTCGAGCGCCGCGATGTCGAGGAATATTGCATTTCCGAAAGCTGGATCCGCGTGCAGGTCGGCAAGACGATGGACCGCAAGGGCAACCCGCTGACGATCAAGCTCTCCGGCCCGGTCGAGGCGTGGTTCGAAAGCGCGCCTGCCGACGAGGGCGAGGGCGACCCCGAGGCTGAAGCCTGACATCATTCAAGCCCCTCCCGTGAAGGGGCGGGGCCAAGATCGGCTACAACAACCCCCGCGCCGACGCTTCCAGCGCCTGCATCGCTGCGCGGAACGGAAACGGCCCGTGGCTGATTCGCGCAATCCCGGCTTGCGCCACCGCCGCCGCATCGGGCGCGCCTGGAAAGGCCATGAAGTTCACCGGTAGCGGGGACGCGTCGCAGATGCGTTCAAGCAGGTCGAGATCGGCCAGCCCCGGCACGAAGAAGCCACTCGCTCCTGCCGCCGCATAGGCATGTGCGCGATCGATCGCGGCATCGGCCTGTGCCACGTCATGCATGTCGGGTCCTGCCTGCAGGAAGATGTCGGTCCGTGCGTTGATGAAGAAGTCAGGGCCGGTCGCGGCGCGGATCGCGGCGATGCGCTGCGCCTGGAACGCGGGATCGTGAATTCCCGCGCCGCCGATCACCTGATCCTCGAAATTGCAGCCGATGGCGCCGGTCGCCGCAAGCCGGGCGACATTCGCACCGACCGCATCGGGGTCCACTGCATAGCCCCCCTCGAAATCGATCGTCACCGGCAGATCGACAGCGGCAACGATCCGCGCGGCATTCGCCAGCGCCAGATCGATCGCCAGTCCCTCCGCATCCGAAACGCCATGGGCGGCAGCGACCGATGCGCTGCCGGTCGCGATCGCGCGTGCACCGGCTGCGGCCACCGCCCTTGCCGACCCGGCGTCCCAGATATTGACCAGTATCAGCGGCTTGCCGGGTACATGCAGCGCAGCGAATTCTTCGAATCGATTGGTCATCGGTCCCTCCTCGTCGCGATCATTGTACAATCGGAACGAAGAGGGAACAATACCGATTCCTGCGCGCAATCCTAGTGAACGAAGCGTGCCACCACGTCGCGATAGCTGCGGCTCACCTTCACCTGCGATCCCGAATCGAGGATCAAGAAACATTCGCCATTGGTGTGCGGCTTGACCTGCTTGACCTGGTCGAGGTTGACGATGGTCGAGCGATGGACGCGCTGGAAGCGGCGCGGATCGAGCCGCTTCTCCAGGTCCTTCATCGTTTCGCGCAGCACCAGCGTGTTGTCCGCCGTCTTGATGCACATGTAATCGCCCGCAGCCTCCACCACCTCGATCGTGTCGACATCGACGCGGAAAATCTGCCCGCGATCCTTGATGTTGATGAGCTTTTCGAAGCGGTTGGACGAGACTTCGCCGCCATCGGCGGCGGCGAGTTCTTCGACCGCTTCGGGGGCGACTTCGGCGAGAACCTCCTTGAGCTTCTCGACCTCCTCGACGCCGCGCTTCTCGGTCAGCCGCTGGCGGACGCGGTCGAGCGTGTCGGCGAGGCGGCCCTCGTCCACCGGCTTCATCAGATAATCCATCGCATTCGCCTCGAACGCGCGGATCGCGTGGTCGGAATAGGCGGTGACGAAGACGAACAGCGGCGGCTCGATCTCCATCAAGCCCTGAACCACGGAGAACCCGTCAAAACCGGGCATCTGGATGTCGAGAAAAACCAGATCGGGCTTGTGCGTCTTGATCGCGCGGATCGCTTCGCGGCCGTTCTGGCATTTGTCGATGATCTCGACATCCTCATGCGCGGCCAGCCGCAGTTCCAGGCCCTGAATGGCCAGGGGTTCGTCATCGACCAGAATGGTGCGGATCGTCATGTTCTCTCTACTCTCATCCGGTGCCGTCCCGATGCCCCCGGTCCGGCGTCCAACAACCCCTGTTAAACTCCCAACTCAATGGTTACGGCTCGGTTCCGATCAGGCTGCCTCCTTGGCTTGTTCCTCGAACTGGAACGGAATTTCGATCTCAACGCGAAAACCCCGTCCGGGGTCCGACCGGGTTTCGAACCGGTGATCCGGCCCGAACGCCTGTGCCAGCCGCTCCCGTATATTGGTCAGCCCGACCCCGGTTGAAAGGCTTGGACGGTTCTTGCCCTCGATCAATCCCGGACCGGTGTCGGATACGGTGATCTGCACCCGATCGCCGTTGAGTCGCGCGACGACGGTGATTTCGGCGCCTTCCTCCTGCGGGGTGACGGCATATTTGATCGCATTCTCGACCAGCGGCTGGAGCAGCAGCGAGGGCAGCCGCGCCTTGGCGGTGCGCGGATCGATGTCGAACACGGGTTTCAGCCGCTGCTCGAACCGCATCTTCTCGATCTCGAGATAGAGTTTGAGCGTCTCCACCTCCTGCGCCAGCGTGACATGCGCGGTCGGCTCGTTGGCGAGCGTGTAGCGTAGGAAGTTGGACAGGCGCGCGAGCATCGCGTTGGCCCGATCGGTCTGCTTGAGCAGCACGAGCGTCGAGATCGAGTTGAGCGTGTTGAACAGGAAATGCGGGTTGAGCTGATAGCGCAGCATCGCCAGCTGCGCCGAACTGGCCTGGTTTTCCAGCAGCAGCATCCGGTCGCTCTGATCCTCGACGATCAGGTAGAAGTTGATGCCGAAATAGAGCGCCGACCAGCCCGCCAGCACCGTGAAATTGAGGAACAGGCTGCCCAGGATGAGCGGCAGCTCGATCCCCGGATCGCCCCGCATCACCGATACGGTGAAGGCGTTGAGTACCGCATAGATCAGTGTCGCCGCTGCCAGCGTCGCCACGGTTGCCAGAATGCCGCTGATCCGCGGCAGACGCCGGAAATAGCCGAACAGCGCCGACAGCAGCAGCGTGATGCAATAGCCGACGATCGATTCGATCGTGACGCGAATCAGATCCTCGAAGCTGAAGGTGCGGTTGGAGAAGTTCGATACCGCGCGCAGCAGCAGATAGCCGCCCCAGCCCGCGCCCTGGAGCATCCAGAAGGCACGGCTCTTCTGTTCGAAAAAGGGGCGGGAGAAGATGGCGGGTTTCTGCATGGGGTTCGCGGCTTCTCTACATCGCCCCTCTGCGGCTGGGAAGAATGGTGCAACGTAGCTGCAACGATATCGTTGCACCCCTGTTCATGTCGCGACCCGCGCACCCATATCGGCTGGCGCGTTCAATTCGAGAGGAGATCGACCCATGACGACCCGTACCGCCACGGCCCGCTATTCCGGTTTCGGCAAGGAGGGGAAGGGCGCGATCTCGACTCAGTCGGGTGTACTGACCGACCAATTCTATGGTTTCAACACGCGATTCGAGGAAGAGCCGGGGACCAACCCGGAGGAACTGATCGCCGCCGCCCATGCCGGCTGCTTCACCATGGCGCTCAGCTTCGCGCTCGCGCGGGCGGGCTATAGCGAAGGGACGCTGGAGACCAAGGCGGCGGTCAAGCTGGAGCAGAAGGATGGCGGCTTCGTCATCACCCGCTCCGACCTGACGCTGGAAGCCAGCGTGCCGGGAATAGACGGCGATGCCTTTGCCGACCTGGCCGAGGAAGCGAAGAAGAACTGCCCGGTCTCGAAGCTGCTCAACGCCGAGGTCAGCCTGGCGCACAAGCTGAACTAAGCTCCTCCCCGGAACGGGGAGGGGGACCGCCGAAGGCGGTGGAGGGGGCTCAAGGCAAGCGAGTCCGGTGCGGACAGCCCCCTCCGTCAGCGCTGCGCGCTGCCACCTCCCAGTGCCGGGGAGGATTACCGCTCGCTCAGATAGTAGCGATCGGTCGGCGTCAGGTCGTCGGCCAGCTCGTACACGATCGGCTGCCCGGTCGGGATCTCCAGGCTGGCGATCTCGGCGTCGGAAATCCCCGACAGATGCTTCACCAGCGCACGCAGCGAATTGCCGTGTGCGGCAATCAGCACGCGCTTGCCCGCGCGCAGGTCCGGCGCGATGCGCTCTTCCCAATAGGGCAGGACGCGGGCGATGGTATCTTTCAGGCTCTCGGTCTGCGGGATCGGGATGCCGCGATAGCGCAGGTCCTTGGCGAGGTCCCAGGGCGATCCTTCCTCGGGCAGCGGCGGCGGGATGTCGAAGCTGCGGCGCCAGATCTTGACCTGGTCGTCGCCGTGCAGCGCGGCGGTCTCCGCCTTGTTGAGCCCGGTCAGCCCGCCATAATGCCGCTCGTTGAGCTTCCAGCTCTTCTCGGTCGGCAGCCACAGCCGGCCCATCGCCTCCAGCGCCAGGTTGAGCGTCTTGATGGCCCGGCTCTGAAAGCTGGTATAGGTCATGTCGAAGTCGAGACCCTTGTCGCGCATCAGTTCGCCCGCCGCCCAGGCTTCCTTGACGCCCTGCTCGGTCAGGTCGACGTCCCACCATCCGGTGAAGCGGTTTTCCAGATTCCAGGACGACTGGCCGTGGCGGATCAGGACGAGCGTGGGCATGGGACCTCCTTGCAGGACTTTGCCCGCGTCCTTAGCGGATAGGGACGACAGGGCAACGGAGGATGGCCATGGCAATCGAAAGACAGACCGTCATCTATGACGGCCCCGGCGGCCCGTTCGCGGGTGTCGCGGTGGTCGACGGCGACTGGACCGAGCCCCGCCCCGGCGTGCTGATCGTCCCCAATGTGCTGGGCGAGAAGGAACAGGACCGCGTCACCGCCGAACGCATTGCCGCACTCGGCTACGCCGCGCTGGTCGCCGACCTTTACGGAAAAGGCAAGCGCACCACGCGCGAATCGCCCGATCCGGCGGTCTACATGAACGCGCTCAATGCCGACCGACCGCTGCTCCGCGACCGGTTGTTCGCCAGCCTAGCCGCGCTCCACGCACTGCCGCACGTTGATGCCAGCCGCACCGCCGCAATCGGTTATTGCTTCGGCGGCAAGTCGGTGATCGATCTCGCCCGCGCCGGGGGCGAGGTGCGCGGCGTCGTCGCCTTCCACGGCATCTTCGATCCCCCCGGCTATGCCTATCCCACGCCGATCCGCCCGAGGCTGCTGGTCTGCCACGGCTGGGACGACCCGCTCGCGCCGCCGCAAGCCGTGATGGACCTCGCCGCCGAGCTGAGCGGGGCGGGGGCGGACTGGCAGATCCATGCGTATGGCGGGGCAGGGCATGGCTTCACCGACGCCAGCATGACCGGCTCGACGCGGCCAGGGTTCGGCTACAATCCCGACGCCGACCGACGCAGCTGGTCGGCGATGACGGGGTTTCTGGCGGAGGTGTTTGAATAGACCGTGACAAGGCCCGCTTGAAACCACCAGTTCCCCGGCGAAGGCCGGGGCCCAGTTGCGACGCAGGCCGTGGCTCCGCCCCTCTCGAGCCGATAGATACTGGACCCCGGCCTTCGCCGGGGAGCGGGTCAGCCGGGCGACACGCCCGGCTTGCGCCGAGTAAGCCTCCGCAACACCCTCCGCAGCAGCACCAGTGTCGCGATCGTCGCGAGCAGGATCAGCACCGCGATGGCGACTGCGGCAATCGGGCTGGCGAGCGCGAGCAGCAGCAGCCCGCCGGTGACGATATCCTCCCCGGTCGACACAATGACATTGCTCACCGGCTCGGGGCTGACATTGACCGCGGCGCGCGTGCCCGCCTTGGCGCCATGGGTCAGCAGCGCGCCGCCGCCGCCGAGCAGCAGCGCGGCGATCTGCCATGCCGGGTCGGAAGGGTCGACGATTGCGAGCGCGAGCAGCGCACCGCCGATCGGGCGGATCGCGGTGTGGACGCTGTCCCACAACGAATCGACCCACATCACCTTGTCGGCGAAGAATTCGGCCACCGCGCCGATCCCGGCGATGCCGATCAGCCAGGGATTGGCCAGCACGTCGAGCGCCCTGAGCTGTTCGGGCAGTTCGACCCAGCCGGTCTGCATCGCGACACCGACCGCAAATACGCACAGATAGAGCCGCCAGCCCGCGAGCAGGCTGACCGATGCCGCGAGGCCGATCAGCTCGACTGCGCCCATCGGCGGCGCGTCAGCTTGCGCCGCCGGTCTTGCGCGGCGCGCGCGGCTTGGCGGGGGCCTTCGCCGAGGTTTTATTCGCGGCGGGCGTCTTTGCACCAGCCGGTTTCTTCGCCGCTGCTTTGGTGGCGGTGGTGGCTTTCGTCGCAGCTGGCGTGCGCGCGGGCGCCTTGGCGGTCGCCGTCTTGGCCGCAGGTTTGCGGGGTGCCGCGGGCTTTTTGGGCGCGGCAGCGCGGGCGGGCCTGGCCGGGGCCGTCTCGGCAACGGGCGCTGTCGGGGGCTCGGGTGCCGCGGGAGGTTCCGGCGCCTTGGGCGCTTCGGGCGCAGGGCCCTTGGCATCGCCGCCCAGCTTCGCGGTGATCTTCTCCGCTGCGCGCGCGGCGATCAACGTCGCCAGCGACGACGCGGTCTTGGCGAGGTCATCCATCCCCGACGGCTTCTTCTCGCCCGTGTCGGCAGCGGCGGGCGCCGGGGCGGGAGACGGCGCGGGCGCGGCGCCCGCCGCCTTCTTCCGCACATTCCCCGCGAGCGCGACCAGCCCGGCGGCGACGATATCGGCGACCAGCGGGTGCTTGGTCAGCTCGAGCAGTTTGGCACCCTGTTCGCGCAGTTCCTTGGGCAGCTCGATCCCCGCGACGCTCTTGGGCAGCTTCGCGGTCTTCTCGGCCTTGTTGGTCTTGCCGGTCTTCGGCTTGCTCGCCTTCGCGCTTTTCTTGCCCTTGGCCATCTTCACGTCTCCATGGTGTGTCATTCGACTGACACACCTATGGGCGTGCCGTCAATCCGCGAATACCCGTTCGAAAATGGTATCTACCGCCTTGAAATGATAGTCGAGGTCGAACTTCTCCTCGATCTGCTGCGGCGACAGCGCGGCGGTGACCTCGTCATCGGCCTTGAGCAGCTCGAGCAGCGACAGTTCGCCGTCGCTCTCCCACACCTTCATCGCGTTGCGTTGGACCAGGCGATAGCTGTCCTCGCGGCTCACCCCCGCCTGGGTCAGCGCCAGCAGCACGCGCTGCGAGTGGACCAGCCCGCCCATGCGATCCAGATTCTTCTGCATCCGCTCCGGGTACACCAACAGCTTGTCGATCACCCCGGTCAGCCGTGCGAGCGCGAAGTCGAGGGTGATCGTCGCGTCGGGCCCGATATAGCGTTCGACCGACGAGTGGCTGATGTCGCGCTCATGCCACAGCGCGACATTCTCCATCGCGGGGATGACGGCGGCACGGACCATGCGCGCAAGGCCGGTCAGATTCTCGGTCAGCACCGGGTTGCGCTTGTGCGGCATCGCCGACGAACCCTTCTGCCCCGGCGAGAAATATTCTTCCGCCTCCAGCACTTCGGTCCGCTGCAAATGCCGCACCTCGACCGCCAGCCGCTCGATCGAGCTGGCGATCACACCCAATGTCGCAAAGAACATCGCATGGCGGTCGCGCGGGATCACCTGCGTCGATACCGGCTCGACCGCGAGGCCGAGCTTGTCGGCGACATGCTGCTCCACGCGCGGGTCGATATTGGCGAAGGTGCCGACCGCGCCCGAGATCGCGCAGGTCGCGATATCGGCGCGCGCGGCGATCAGGCGGGTCTTGCAGCGGCTGAACTCGGCATAGGCCTCGGCGAGCTTGAGCCCGAATGTCACCGGCTCGGCATGAATGCCATGGCTGCGCCCGATCGTCGGGGTCAGCTTATGCTCGTACGCGCGACGCTTGAGCACGGCGAGCAACTGGTCGAGATCGTCGAGCAGGATATCCGCCGCGCGGGTCAGCTGCACCGCCAGGCAGGTGTCGAGCACGTCGCTCGACGTCATCCCCTGATGCATGAAGCGTGCTTCGTCGCCGACATTCTCCGCGACCCAGGTCAGAAACGCGATCACGTCATGCTTGGTGACCGCCTCGATCGCGTCGATCGCGGCGACGTCGATCGTCGGGTTGGTCGCCCACCAGTCCCACAGCGCCTTGGCCGCCGATTCGGGCACAACGCCCAGCTCGCCCAGCTTCTCCGTCGCATGCGCCTCGATCTCGAACCAGATGCCGAAGCGCGTTTCGGGCGACCAGATCGCGGTCATGGCGGGGCGGGAATAGCGGGGGACCATAGATGAGCCTTTCGTGGGACGCGGCGCCCCTAGCAAAGCCCCGGGTGCGCGGCAAACCGCATCGCCTCGCGTGCGTTCCGCTCGCTTCGTCGTGGAAATCGAACGGATTTGCGATGGAGCGATCGCAAGTAACGCCCAAATGAAAACGTCCAGATTTTTTGATGGAACGTGATAATTCTGCAACGCGTTTAGTTCTCACAAGCATGGCTGTCCCGAAACGGCTCCGTGCGAAAGTTCACTGTTAGAAAACAGGAGAATGACGATGTTGAAATCTATACTTCTTGCTAGCGCCGTGATGATTTCCGCGCCTGCACTTGCACAGGACATGCAGGATCCACAGACGCCGCCGACGCAGGAGCAGCCTGCGCCCGATACGGCGACCGAGCCGGTTCCTCAGACACCGGCACCGCCAGAAGCGGAAACCGCGCCTGAGCCGATGCCGACCCCGGAACCGACACCGGAACCCGTTCCCGCTCCGACGCCTGAGCCTACCGCGACGCCAGAGCCGCAGGCGGCTCAGCAGACAGCGCAGGCAACTCCCGCCGAGACGCCCGCGCAAACTGGCCAGCAACCCGCCAATGCGACGCAGATCGCGCAAATCGTCGATCAGGGCTTTCCCAGCTATGACAAGGATGCCGATGGCAGCCTGAAGCCCGAGGAATTCGGTAGCTGGATGGTGGCGCTGCGTTCGGCCGGCGAACCCGCCTTTACGGGTCAGTCGGCGGCGGACAAGGAATGGATCGGTCGCGCGCTGGCCGCCGCCGATGCCGACCAGTCGGGCGGCGTGACCAAGGATGAGCTGAAGAGCTTCCTGGCCCCGGCCGCCGCATCCTGACCGTCCCCCGGACGGGTCTCCTCGCATCTGACCCGTCCCACGGCCGCCGGAGTTCGCTCTGGCGGCCGTTTCGTTTGCCTACATCAACCCCTGGGCGCGCAGGCTCACATGGCCGCCGCTGCCGATGACAATATGGTCGTGGACCGCGATGCCGAGTCGCTTGCCCGCCTCGACGATATTGCGGGTCAGGTCGATATCGGCCCGGCTCGGACTCGGATCGCCGCTTGGGTGGTTGTGGACCAGGATGATCGCGGTCGAGCCGAGGTCGATCGCGCGGCGGATCACCTCGCGGACATAGACCGGCGCCTCGTCCACCGAGCCTTCCTGCATCAGTTCGTCGCGGATCAGCATGTTCCGGCTGTTGAGGTGGAGCACCCGCACGCGCTCGATCGCATGATGCGCCATGTCGGCGCGGAGGTAATCCAGCAATGCCTGCCAGTTCGACAGGATCGGTCGCGCCGCAACCTCTCCCTTCAGCAGGCGAAGCGCGGCAGCATGGGCGATCTTCAGCGCGGCGACCGATGTCTCCCCCATGCCCGGCACCCGCGCAATGGCTTCGGCATCGGCGGTCAACAGCCCCGCGATCCCGCCGAATTCGTGCAGCAGCGCCTTGGCCAGCGGCTTGGTGTCGCGCCGGGGAATCGCCAGCGCGAGCAGATATTCGATCAGCTCATGGTCGAGCAGCGCCTCATGGTCCGCGAGCAGGCGCGCGCGCAGCCGCGCGCGATGCCCGGTCCCATCGGTGATCGCGTCGCTGCCGCCGTCCCCCATAAAGCAAGCCTAGCGGCAGAGGCGGGGGCGGGGAAGGGGAACAAATCCTCCCCGGTACGGGGAGGGGGACCTCGCCCGAAGTGCGTGGTGGAGGGAGCCCGAGGCACCGGAATCCCTTGCCTCGGGTCCCCTCCGTCAGCGCTGCGCGCTGCCACCTCCCCGTGCCGGGGAGGATTTCGTAGGATTGCAACAATGTTGCACCGCGGTTGACTCGGGGCACCCCCCTTTCTAAAGCGCGCGTGCCTTGGCGGGCTCGCCGCTCGGCCCATGCGTTTCGCCCTGGTAATCGACTGGCGGAGGAAGCGAAATGACCGAGAACGAGCCCGGACCGGACCCCCTCAAGGAGGATGCCCGCATCACTTCGCTCAACGAGCGGCTGGCGCGGGCGCAATCCGAAGAGGCGGATCGGCGGGGCGAGGGGCAGCAGGATGGCGAGCGCGATTATCGCCTCGGCAACCGCGTCCTCGCCGAGCTGATCGGGGGAATGGTCGGAGGGGCGCTGATCGGGTGGGTGCTCGATCGGTTCCTCGGCACCTCTCCATGGCTCCTGCTCACGCTGCTTGCCCTCGGCATCGTCAGCGCGTTCAGGAACATCATCAGGATTTCGAACCAGCGCTCGAAGTGATTTTCGGGCGCTTGCGTTACATGGGAAGCGGACGTGGCTGAAGAAGCGGGCAAGATCGATCCGATGCACCAGTTCGAGGTGACGTCGATTGCCGACATGTTCACCATCGGCGGGCAACAGATCGCCTTCACCAACAGCGCGCTGTGGATGGCGATGGCTGCCGTCGCGCTGTGGATTTTCATGCTGGGCGGCATGAAGCGCGAAGTGGTTCCGGGCCGCTGGCAGATGGCGGTCGAAGGGTTCACCGGCTTTATCGACAATCTGCTCAAGGCGAATATCGGAGCGGAGGGGCGCAAGTTCCTGCCCTATGTATTCTCGCTGTTCATGTTCATCCTGTTCGCGAACGTGATGGGCCTGCTGCCGTTCGGTGTGGTCCCGGGCGTGCATCCGTTCACCGCGACCAGCCATTTCACCGTCACCGGCGTGCTGGCGATCCTCAGCTTCTCGATCGTCCTCGTCGTCGGCTTCGCCAAGCATGGCCTGCGCTTCTTTTCGCTGTTCGTGCCGAAGGGAACGCCGATCCCGGTGCTGATCCTGGTCGCGCCGATCGAGTTCGTCTCGTTCATGGTCCGCCCGTTCAGCCTCGCGCTGCGACTGTTCGTGGCGATGACCGCGGGCCATATCCTGCTCAAGGTGCTGGCCGGCTTCATCATCAATTCGACCAACGCCGGCCTTGGCTGGGGCGCGCTGGTGGGCATCCCCAGCTTCGCGCTGATGCTCGGCGTTTCGGCGCTGGAGATCCTGGTCGCGGGCGTCCAGGCTTATGTGTTCGCGCTGCTCACGTCGCTGTACATCAACGACGCGGTGCACCTGCACGATCATCACTGAGTTTCTTTCAACCAAAGACTGAATTTTCGAAGGAGTGAATTTCATGGAAGCAGAAGCATTCAAGCTGCTCGGCGCCGGTCTCGCGGCGATCGGTGCTGGCCTCGCGGCGATGGGCGTGGGCAACGTCTTCGCGGCGTTCCTCCAGGGCGCGCTGCGCAATCCGGGCGCGGCTGCCAGCCAGCAGGGCAACATGTTCATCGGCTTCGCGGCTGCCGAGCTTCTCGGCCTGCTCGCGTTCGTCGTGGCGGTGCTGCTGATCTTCGTCGCCTGATGTCTCTGCCGCCCCGTATGCTGTATACGGGGCGGGCTTGAGGACGGACCGCGAGAGGACCGACAATGCCCCAGATCGAACAAATCGCGGCGACCTATGCGTCGCAGATCTTCTGGCTCCTGCTGACCTTCGGGCTCACCTTCGTGATCGTCGGCCTGGGCATCGTGCCCAAGGTATCCTCGACCATGGATGCGCGCGATGCGTCGGTGGCCGAGAACCTCGCCGCTGCGGAGGCGGCGCGGCTTGCCGCAGATCAGGCCGAAGAGGCCTGGCGTGCACAGGAGAATGCGGCGCGTGAAGCCGCGCGCAAGCGCCTGACTCAGGCACGCGCCGAGGGGCAGGCGCAGACCGACGCGGCGCTCGCCTCGGCCAAGGCGGAGATCGAGGATCGCGTCGCCGCAGCCGAAGCCCGGATCGCGGAGGCCAGCGCCGCCGCAGCCGGGGAAATCGAAACGGTCGCGACCGATGCCGCTCGTGACATCGTCGCGCGCCTGTCGGGCGTCAGCGTGACGGCGGCGGAAGCAGGCAAGGCAGTGAAGGCGGCACTCAATGGCTGAACCGGCAATGGCTGAACAGGCACAAGTGGCGGGGGATACCGCGACCGATCCGGTCGCCGCCAATCTGAGCGCCGCGTCCAAGGGCGAGGGCATGGGTATGCCCCAGGCCGAGGTCGAGGCGCCCGGCGCGGTCCACGCCGCGCCTGCGGTGTTCGGCATTGACGCGACGATGTGGGTCGGCCTGGCGATGCTCGGCCTGATCCTGATCGTCGTGTGGAAGAAGGTGCCGTCGGCGATCGGCGCGATGCTCGACAAGCAGATCGCGGCGATCCGCACGCGGCTGGACGAGGCAAGCACGCTGCGCGCCGAGGCCGAGGCGCTGCGCGACGAATATGCGCGCAAGATCGCAACGGTCGAGCAGGAAGCGGCCGCCATGGTCGCCCATGCCGACGAGGAAGCACAGGCGCTGCTGGTCAAGGCCAAGGCGGATGCCGAGGATCTGATCCGCCGCCGCACGCGCATGGCGGAGGACAAGATCGCCGCCGCCGAGCGCGCCGCACTCGACGAAGTGCGCGCCAAGGCGGCCGAAGCGGCGGCCACTGCGGCCGGCACGATCATCGCGCAGAAGCACGATGCCGGTGCCGACAAGGCGCTGGTCGACCGGACGATCGCGGGCCTCTCGCGCCTCAACTGAGCCGGGGTTCCGGGCAGGAAAAAAAGGGGCGTCGGTCGAAAGACCGGCGCCCCTTTTTTCTATCTTGAGCCCCTCCCCTTCGGGGGGGGCGTCCAAGTCTCACCGAGGCCGACGTGCTCGGTGGATAGGCCCCACCCCAACCCCTTCCCTGAAGGGGAGGGGCTAATCACCTCACCTCCCGACCAATCCAGCTCCCAGACGCCACCCGAAGCCAATCGCCGCCTCACGCGTTCAACCGTCATGCCGGACGAAACCCCTTCCCGCTCGGAACTGGCGGAAGACCGCACCGACCTCGCCGAGGATCGCACGCTGCTCGCCAATGAGCGCACCTTCAGCGGCTGGGCGCGCACCGCGCTCGCCACCATCGGTATCGGGTTGGGCTTTCACGTCCTGTTCGGCGCCCTCGAACCGGCATGGCTGCCCAAGGTTATTGCGACGGTCTTCATCGCATTGGGCGTCGTCATCATCTGGATGGCCGAGCGGCGCGCCTGCGCGATCCAGAGTCGCCTGTCGGCGCACAACATCCGCACGTTGCGATCGCTCAACATCCGGCTGATCGCCTGGGTCTATACGCTGGGTGCCTTGTCGCTGACGGTCGCGTTGTGGCTCGTCAACGGCGACGCTATTTCTTGAGCAGATCCAGCACCGCAACGGTCATCGCGGTCGTCCCCAGCGTCACCGATGGCTTCGCCTCGACCTTGAAAAAGGGCGAATGGTGCGCGGGCAGCGTCTTTTCACCGCGTTTGGCAGCGTCCAGCTCGGCCTGCGGCGTCCCGCCGACGACGAAATAGGCGCCCGGCACGCCATGTTTCTGCTCGATGAAATAGGCGAAGTCCTCTGCGCCCATGCTCTGTCTCGGCTCGACATGGATGATATCCGCGCCGAATGCGCTGGTGAAGGCGCCGCGCACCCGCCCGGTCAGAGCGGGATCATTGAGCGTCACCGGCGTCGACTCAAAGCCGACCCGCACCTCCGGCAATTTGTCCTCGGGCAGCCCGTTCATCCGCCCGACATTGGCCGCGATCCGCTTGATCCCGTCGAGCAATTTCTTGCGAGTCTCCTCGTCGTCCGACCGTACGGTCAGCTGCAACTCGGCCTTGTCGCTGATGATGTTGTGCTTGAACCCCGAATGAAACGCGCCAACGGTGACCACGCCGGGCTTCAACGGCGCGATCTCGCGGCTCACCAGCGTCTGCAGCGCCATCACGATCTGCGCGCCCATCACGATCGGATCCTTGCCCATATGCGGCGCGGCGCCATGGGTGCCGACGCCATGGATGGTGATGTCGACGCTGTCCGACGAGGATGAGCTGATCCCCGGTTCCAGCCCGATCTTGCCGGTCGGAAAGCCCGACGTGACGTGGAACGCCACCGCATAATCGGGCTTGGGGAAGCGGGTATAGAGCCCATCCTCCATCATCTTGCGCGCCCCGCCGATGCGCTCCTCGGCCGGCTGGACGACGAACACCACCGTGCCCTTCCACCGGCTCTTGAGCTTCGCCAGCTGCCGCGCGGTGCCGATCAGCGAGGTGATGTGCACGTCATGCCCGCACGCATGCATCACCGGCTTCACCACCCCGTCGATATCCTCCTGCGTCACGGTCGAGGCATAGGGCAGCCCGCTATCCTCCTTGAGCGGCAGGCCGTCCATGTCCGCGCGCACCAGCACCACCGGCCCCGGCCCGTTGCGCATCACCCCGACCACGCCGGTTCCGCCGACCTTTTCGGTCACCTCGATCCCGCCGACCGCGCGCAACTCCTTCGCCATGATCGCGGCGGTGCGCGTTTCCTTGTACGAAAGCTCGGGATTCTTGTGGAAATCGATGAACAGCGCCTCGAGATGCGCCGCATAGTCCGCCTCCACCGCTGGCGCGAAGTCCGGCTCGGCCAGCACAGGCGCGGCGATCAGCGACGAAGCGAGCAGGGCGGTGAGCAGGCGCATGGTGGGTCCCCCGAAAACTGACTGCCTCAGGCTATCAGATGGATTCTCCTACGCAATCGCGGGATTCAAGCAGGTCAGCTGCGCCCGTCGGGCGGAGTGGGCCAGATGAAACCGTCGCCCCAGTCGATCAACTGGTCGGTGATCTTCAGCGCGCTCTCGACTTGTTCGATGCGATAGATGGTCTGCCCGAAATTTTTGCCAATCGCGATATCCAGCGCGCCGCCCATTGGGTGTGGAACGGTGAAGCGCAGTCGGATTGCACCCTGATCATGGCTAGACGGCCAGCCGACCGAGCAAGGCTCCCAATAGTCATCGTCGCGTGACCAGTAGCGCCGGTAGATTGCCATCTTGCGCTCGATGAAGTCTCCCAAATCCACCTGCTTCCCCTGTAAATGGTGGTCGCGATCGATCGGCAGCATCTCGCGGTCGTAATCGGCGGCAAGCGCGTGCGCTGCCTCCAACAGGCCATCGGCGGAATCGCCAGCGCCCTTTGGCGCCGCTTCGTCGAGGCGCAGCGCCACGAACAGCGAGGTCGATCCGTTGACCATGCAGCGATAGACGCCGTCCGCGCCCCCGTCCTGCGCCGCGAGCGCCAGCAGCGGCAGCAGGTCGTCGAAGGTGACGGTCTGGACCGGTGTCGTGAGCGCCGCCACGCCGAGCCGCTCGCCCTCAGTCTTCAATCGCGCTGCATCCTCGCACAGCTCGGGCCGGATCGACGGATTCGCCCAGCTCCACATGAAGCTGTGGTCGCGCGGATCGAAGCTACCGAGAATCTGTCCTTGCGCAGCAATTGTCCGCCGGCCGCCGAACTTCAGGACCAGCCGGCCCGCCTCCTGATCAAATGTATAATCGCGTTCGAGGCCAATCCCCCAGTCGCGCGCCAGCGCGATGTTCCGGGCCGTGAGCCAGTCGCACGCTGCGCTCAACCGCGCGGTCAATCCATCGACTTCGCCCGGCGCCGAATATGCAGGTGCATCCGGATCATCCCGGGCGAGCGACAGCTCTTGCACAACCTCCACGATTCGTCCTTGGGCGTCCCGCTTCACCTTGGCGTTGGGCGGCGCAACATCCTGATCGCCTGCCATGAGTTTCTGCAGCCAGTCCAACACAGATCACCATTCCCGATGAAGTGCTTTCAAGTCGGCATTGATGACATTGCGGCGGCGGATGGGGAAGAGGCAGGTGCGGCGTTGCTGGCGAGCGGTCCCCGCCCTACATCACCCCGGTGACCGCCGACCCCAATTCCCCCAGCCGTTTCAACGAAGAAACCGCGACCTACGCCGTGCGCGGGTCGGAGACGCCGGACCTCGACGCCGGCGTCGCTGCGATCCGCAACGTCCTCGCCACGCTCCCTGCGCGCCCGGGCGTCTATCGGATGCAGGACGCGCGCGGTGACGTCCTCTATGTCGGCAAGGCCCGCGCGCTCAGGAACCGCGTCGCCAACTACACCCAGCCCGCCAAGCTCTCCAACCGCCTGCGCCGTATGATCGCCCAGACCCGGTCGATGACCGTGGTGACGACGAACAACGAGGCCGAGGCGCTCCTCCTCGAAGCCCAGCTCATCAAGCGCTTCCGCCCCGCCTATAATGTCCTGCTGCGCGACGATAAGTCCTTCCCCTACATCCTGCTGCGCGGCGACCATGATTTCCCGCGGGTCCAGCTCCACCGGGGCGCACGCCGGGCCAAGGGCGACTATTTCGGCCCGTTTGCCGGCGCGGGGCAGGTGCGCAAGACGCTCAACGCGCTCCAGAAGCTGTTCCTGCTGCGCTCGTGCACCGACGGCTTTTTCAACAGCCGCGACCGGCCGTGCCTGCTCTACCAGATCCGCCGCTGCTCGGCCCCCTGCGTCGATCGAATCGACAAGGCGGGCTATGAGGAACTGGTGTCCGACGCGCGCGATTTCCTGATGGGCAAATCGACCAGGGTCCAGGCGAAGCTGGGCGAGCAGATGGAGGCGGCTGCCGCCAATCTTGATTTCGAGCTCGCCGCGGTGCTGCGCGACCGGCTCAAGGCGCTTACCTTCATTCAGGGGTCGCAGGCGATCAACGCGGAGGGCGTGGGCGACGCCGATATCTTCGCACTGGCGGGCAAGCAGGGCAGCATCGGCATCCAGGCTTTCTTCATCCGCGGCGGCCAGAATTGGGGCCATCGGGCTTTCTTCCCCGCTCACACCGCGGAGGTTCCCGAAGAGGAGGTCTTCGCCCAGTTCCTGATGCAATTCTATGAGGAGGTGCCGCCCCCCAAGGCGGTGCTCATCGATCGCGACCTGCCCGAAGCCGAGCTGCTCTCACAGGCGCTGGCGGAGCGCGCGGGCTTCAAGGTCGAGCTGTCCCGCCCCCAGCGCGGTGCCCGGCGCAAGCTGATGGAACAGGCCCAGCGCAATGCGGTGGAGGCGCTCGACCGCCGCATGGCCGAATCGACGACCCAGGCAAAGATCCTGCGCGACCTCGCCGATTTCTTCGGCCTCGCCGAACCGCCCGACCGGATCGAGGTCTATGACAACAGCCATATCCAGGGCAGCAACGCCGTCGGCGCGATGATCGTCGCCGGGCCGGAGGGGTTCCGCAAGGGCCAGTATCGCAAGTTCAACATCAAGAGCGCCGCGACCGACGACGATCTCGCGATGATGCGCGAAATCTTCACCCGCCGCTTCGCCCGCGCGCAGGAGGAAGACCCCGACCGCGACAAGGGAATCTGGCCCGACCTCGTCCTGATCGACGGCGGGCGCGGCCAGCTCAATGCCGCCCGCGCGGTGCTGGAGGAACTGGGGATCGAGGATGTCTGCATGGTCGGCGTCGCCAAGGGCCCGCACCATGGCCGCGAGGGGCGCGAAGTCTTTCACCTGCTCGACGGCAGCGAACGGATGCTCCCGGTCAACTCGCCTTTGCTGTTCCACATTCAGAAGCTCCGCGACGAGGTCCATCGCTTCGTCATCGGCGCGCACCGTCAGAAGCGCGCCAAGGCGATCGGCGCCTCACCGCTGGACGACGTCCCCGGCATCGGCCCGGCGCGCAAGAAAGCGCTGCTGATGCACTTCGGCACCGCCCGCGCGGTGCGCGGCGCGAGCCTTGAGGATTTGCAAAAGGCCCCCGGCGTCAGCGCGGCGGTGGCGCAGCAAGTGTATGATTTCTATCATTCGCGGTGAGGGGGATGCCGCACAACTGAAAACCACTCACTCCGGCCAGTCCTCGAACGCGCGCGCCACCGCCAGCCGCTCGTTCTCGATCGACAGCGCCGCCCGCGCGCGGTGCCGGGCATCGTCCGCAGCGTGGCGTGCAGCCGCGCTCCAGTCGGGCGCGAATCCCCCGAGCGCCGCCAGCGTCTTCTGCAGCTTCATCGCCACCTCGACATGGGCGGCGCCGTCGCGCGCGATCGGGCGGAATGCGTCCACCACCAGCTTTTCGATCGCCAGCGCCGGGACCACCACCCGTTCGTCGAATGGCGCGCCCTTTGCACCGGCCAGCTTTTGGAGCACCCGCAGCTGCGCGCCCAGCACCGCGATCGCCGTGCCGGGATCGTTGACCGCCGGCGACAGCGCGCGCGACGCGATCTCCGACAGCACGATCAGGCCAAAGCGCGGATCGTGGTCGAAGCTGCGGTCGCGCTGGACCGTGATCGACTCGGCGACCCGAGCGCAGGTCGCCTCATCGCCATCCACGACCCATGCGACTACCCGCCCCGGATCGACGAAGCTGCCGGGAAGCACCGCCAGATGCACGTGCCCGCCGCACGCGGCCATCGCCTCGCCCAGCTCGGACAGATCGATATTGGTGACATGGCCGATCCGGTCCCCGCAGCGCACCGGCTGCGCATCGGCGGGGACCGGCGGCGTGGCGAGCGCGGCGATGCGCGGACGGTGCTGAACCGATTGGACCGCCGCCATCGCCGCGCGCTCGACCCGGGTGATCGTGTCGTGCACCCGGCCCAGCAGCGCGATATGCTGAATCCAGCGCAGCAGCGTGACGGCGATCACCACGATCAGCGCGATCGTGCCCCCGAACAGCAACACGCGCCCCTGCTCGCCATAGAAACCGGTGGAAAGCGCGATAATCCCGACGATCGCGAACAGGAACGCGCCCAGAAAGGTGGACAGCGCATTTTGCGACGTCGTGTCTTCGAGCAGCAGGATCACCGCGCGCGGCGTGACATTGGCGGTCGCCGCGCCATAGGCGGAAACCATCGCGGTCAGCGAAAAGGTTGTCACCGCCAACATGCTCGACGCGATGATGCCCAGGATATTGTCGACCGCGTCCGCCCCGATCTTGGCCCCCAGCTCATAGGGGATCAGCGGCGCGATCAGCGGGGCGACCAGCGCGAGCAGCGCCGCCGCGAACGAAAAGGCGGCGGCCCGAAACCACAACCGCCGCGACACCAACCGCCACAGCCATGCCCAACGGCTCATATGGGCTTCCGGACCGGATTCGTAACGATCATGCCCGTCCAACCCGCCGGGACGGGGGAGGTTCCGGGGTGGGGGCGGTCACCAGCCGGGCAGCGGCGCGGCGTCTGCCATTCGGTGCTCAGCCAACGCTGACGCCGGGATCGCCAACCGTTAGCTTCTGGGCCGATTACGGTCTGGCAGGTCTCAGAACACAAATCCGGCGTTGCCGACGTCCAGAAACTACTAACGCAGCAGCCCGTTCAAATGCTTAAACGCCGCCTCGAAGCGGTCCTTCGTCTCGTCTGACACCTTCGGCCACAGCTTGGTGAGCTGCTCGGTGAAGTAGCGTGCCGGTCGGTAGTGTCCGAACGAACCCGACTTCATCGGGTTGTCAGCCAGCCAAGCCTCGATGGCTCGAAGGCTGCGCGGCTCCTTCGCGTTGAGCTTGGTCTTGGTGATCTTCTCCGACAGCTGTCCTGCAAACTCACCGTTCACTAGGTCGATGTAGAAGGCACGGTCGAACATGTCTTCGACATCCGCTTCGGCAGTGCCCGTGAAGTCAGCATAGGTCGAAACTTGCTTCTTGGTGAGCAGCTTCTTCTTATAGAGGTCCTCGATGAGCTGCTTGTCGCTGTTCTGGATATCTAGCAGTGTGGCGACATTCATGCCCTTCTGCGAGCCGAGCATGGCGACGAAGGTGGGCACCTTGCCGCTACCGCCCACGGGGGTGATGACCCACTGCTCCGACAGCCCAGTGCGGCCCTCGCGCTCCAGCTCGCCGGACACGGCGCGGAGATAGAGCATGTCGGCGACGCCCTCCACGATCAGCGAGTTGGGGCCGATGAACAGTGTCTGCTGGATTTCGTAGCCGAGCGCGCCCTGCAACGGGAACAGGCTGTCATCGGTGGCGTCGAAGACGTTGGCCAGCACCTTGGTTCCGTCCTCCTCCTTTGGCAGCGCTTCGGGGGCGTCGATGCCCAGGTCCTGCACGATACGCACCCGCTCAAACTTGGTAGGGTCGATCATGAACGGGGAGTGCGTGGTGTAGAGGAGCTGGTGGCCCGAAAGTTCCGAGTCGAAGTAGCGCAGCAGGTCGGCTTGAGCCCGACCGTGCAGCGACAGACCAGGTTCATCCAGCAGCAGGATGACGTTCTGTCCTTGGCGCTTCACGTCCTCGTACCAAGCGAGGAAGGAGAAGAACCACACAAATCCTCGCGAACGGTTGCTCAGTGGCGTCGTCGCCCAGTGCACGGAGTCGTACACCTCGCCCCAGACGTTAACGCCCTGCTGCATCCCCTCTGGGTCACCGACTTTCGCGTCACGCACGTCGAAGCGCATCTGAATGTGCCTGTTCTGGGACCAGTACTTGACGATTCGCTGGGTCAGGTGGTTCCCGGCACCTTGCAGCTTGTTTTTCAACTCGACCGTGTTGTTGGTGGCCACGAGCTTGCGGTGGTCGAGGCGCGCCAGGTTGATGAGGCCGATGAGGGGGTAGTCCGAGTCAAGCAGCTGGTCCTTGTCCTCGCGCGTGATGAGGGCGTTGAGGTTGGCCTGCCCCTCCATCTGGTAGTACTCGTCGAAGTACAGGAACTTGGGCGCGCGCGGCCAAATCAACGTGTTGAAGACGTAATAGCTAAGCTCCTTCTCGCGGACTTTCGCCACCAGCTTCTTCACGGCGTTGACCGCATCCGTCGCTTCGACCGCATCAAGCGCGGTTGCAAAGTCCTTCCAAGTCGCCGCAGCCGCCAATGCAGCGCGAAGATCATCGGAAAGAGCCGGGTTGCTGGCGAGGTGCTTGCGCGCGGCGGCATTGTCGCACGTGAGCGTATATCTGCTGTTTCCGTTACCGTAATAGGTCGTCCGCTTGAAGGTCTTACCATTGAGCACATTGGGGCCGAAAACGTTCTCCACCGCGAGCAGGTCGTCCTTCTCCAGCTCGTAGGTGCACTCGACTACCGCAGCCTCCTCACGCTCCCCGTTTTCGACGGCGAAACGGTAGTCTTCGACCTCCCGCTTCGGGTAGTCGTATGTCTCGTCGAAGACGGCGTCGCCCGTGCGGATCGGGTTAGTGCGGTAGAGCGCGGTCAGGACCGTGGTCTTGCCCGCCTCGTTCTTGCCCACGAAGCAGGTGGTCTGGTCGTCAACCTCAATCGGGCCGCTGTCCCAGATGCTGCGGAACTCTCGAACCCGATACTGCTTCAGCTTCATCTCAAGCCCACCCTGCTGATTAACTGCGCGGTGATCGCGGGTACTTCTATGAAGGAACAGAAAACGAACAGCAAGACTTACGACGTGCTGACCTGTGGTGAAGCAAGTGCAAAGAGCGGAAGGAAATCAACGTCGCGCGCTGAACGACCGACCGCTTGAGCATTCAGCGTCCTAGACGTGGAAAAACTCGGAGTGCGCCTTCAGCGCTGCCAGCACCGATGTGCAGACATGCAGCACGTCGTGCTTCTTACCGTCTGGAGTCTCGACCACGACCGTCTCGCGGGCGTCGGAGTGCGTTGTACCATCTGAATAATAGGTGCCGTCGCTGAAGGCCGCGCCCTTGCCACGAAGGAGGTGTTCTGCACGTAGACCGATCAGCTCAGACTTGGGGTGTCGGGTTAGTTCCACGTGCTTCCCGGCGTTCGCGATCGCCCGCACGGTGTGGAAAGCAGGGACCTGGGCGGCAATCTCCTCTGCGATCGCGTGCGGAGTACTAGATCTGACATACGCGACCACGTCCGCAAAGTGATACAAAATGATGCAAGTTGAAATGGCGAGCTCGTAGGCGCTCGGCTCCGCCTCGAAACGACGGCAGAGCGGTGACGCGAGTTCATCCATGTACACTTGGGGATTCGAAAAGGCCATGGTTGGGGCATACTCGGACCCGACCAAATACTCCATGAGGCATCATCCGGGACGTTCCAATCCCCGGAGTCGGGGGTCCGCTTTCAGGAAATTTGCAGGGTCAGTCTAATGACCAATGTTAGGGCGCAAAGCTGACGTGGTGTCATCCCCCGCTTTGGTGTCGGAGGCGGTCAACCCACCTTCGTCTCCACCCCAAATTCGGCCAGCTGCCTAACGCCCACTGCCAGCCGTTCCGACATCATCCACCGGGACTGTCCTACAAGCCCCCGAATCACTACACTCCCGCCATGCCCATCGCCATGCCTTCGCCGCTCGCCTCCATCGCGCTGAACTCTCAGGCGACACCCTTCACATACGGGAATTTTGTCAGAATTGTCAGCATAATGAACGTCTGCGTTCAGTTATTTCCGCCGCATTTTGCGATTTCTTCACCCCTGTCCGTTACGCCGCCGCCATGCCCACGCGCGCTTTCCTGACCGTCGATACCGAATTGATGTGGCGGCACCACGCCGCCGGGCTGCCGATATCGGAGATCGCGGAGCGGTCGCTGGAGCCGGCCGGGGTCGGCATCGGCTATCAGCTGCGTCGCTTCGCCGACCATGGCCTTCGCGCCACCTTCTTCGTCGATCCGATGCCCGCCGTCGCCTATGGCCTCGATCCGATCAAGCGCGTCGTCGGCGCGATCCTTGAGGCGGGGCAGGAGGTTCAGCTGCACCTCCACCCCAATTGGGCCGCTGCGCGCGACGATGATCGCACCGCCGCCGCCTCGTTCGAACTGATCGACTTCACCTTTGCCGAACAGCGCGATCTGATCGCCGCCGCGTCCGACCTGCTGGTCGCCGCCGGGGCGCCGCGTCCGGTCGCGTTCCGCTCGGGCAGCTACAGCGCCAGCGACGATACCCTGGCGGCGCTCGCCGAACTCGGCATCCGCTATGACAGCAGCCATAATGGCTCCGAACATCCCTGGCCCAGCGCCATCGGCCTGAACCCGCGCCAGATCGCCCCGGTCGAACATCGCGGCGTGATCGAGGTGCCGGTGACGCTGATCGAGGATGTCCGCGGCCATCTTCGCCATTTCCAGATCTGTGCGCTCTCAACCGCCGAGATGCGCGACGCGCTCGACCATGCGGTGTCGGCGGGACATGCGGCGGTGACGATCGTCAGCCATGGCTTTGAACTGGCCAACCGTTCGGGCACCCGGCCCAATGCGGTGCATGTCCAGCGTTTCGACTCGCTCTGCGCGATGCTGGCGGAGCGCAAGGGGGGGATCGAGACGGCGCAGTTCGCCGATTTGCCGGACCTGCCGCTCGACCGCGCCGACTCCCCGCTCGGACCCAGCCTGATCCGCACCCGGATGCGTCAGGCGCAACAGCTCTGGTCGAACCTGGTGTCGGAGCGCGCCGCATGAGCGCCGCTGCCCGTCCGACCCCGCTCAACTTCCGCATCGGCGCGCGGACTTTGATGGCCGTGCAGCGCGACATGGTCCGCGTGCCGCTCGGCCTGGATGAAGCCCGCGAAGGCCGCTTGCCCGTCCTGCCGCCCCTGCCCCGCGACGCGCATGGCTATGTCGTGACCTCGCTGCCCGAGGATCGGCTTGAGGCGATGGTCTATGCTTCGGGCCGGATGATCGGCTTCGTCCGGCAGAAATATACCCGCTATTATGCCGATCTGACCGGCGGCTTCGACGCCTATATGGCGAACCTGTCCGGCAATGCGCGACAGGGGGTGCGCCGCAAGGCCAAGAAGATCGCCCAGGTCTCCGGCGGCGAACTCGACATCCGCAGCTATCGCACCCCGGCCGAGCTGGAGGCGTTTCACGACATCGCCCGCCGCATCGCGCTGCGCACCTATCAGGAAAAGCTGATGGGCGAAGGGCTGCCCGCCGGTCCCGACTTCATCCGCGACATGATGGCGCGGGGCGCGGCGGACGCGGTGCGCGCCTGGCTGTTGTGGATCGCGGGCGAGCCTGCCGCCTATCTCTACTGCCCTGCACAGGGCGATACGCTGATCTATGAATATGTCGGCCATGACCCGGCGTTCAACGACCTGTCGCCCGGCGCGGTGCTGCAGGTGGAGGCGTTTCGCGACCTGTTCGAGGAGGGGAAATATACCCGGTTCGACTTCACCGAGGGCGATGGCCAGCACAAGCGCCAATATTCGACCGGCGGGGTGCCGTGCGTCGATCTGCTGCTGCTGCGCCCCAGCCTCACCAACCGGGTGACCACGGCGGCGCTGGGTGGGTTCAACCGCACGGTGGCGGGCGGCAAGGCGCTGATCGAGGCGGCGGGGCTGGAGAAGCTGTCAAAGAAGCTGCGCCGGGGCTAGGCTATTCCTCCCCTGCAACGCAGGGGAGGGGGACCAGCCGAAGGCTGGTGGAGGGGCCGCCCCTTAGAGGGCGGAATTTGCCGAGCTGCTCACCGCCGTCTGCGCGGCGGCCCCTCCGTCATCGCTCCGCGATGCCACCTCCCCCTGAGGGGGAGGAATTGCTAGACGACGCCATGCACCTGCGCACCTCCGCCATCGTCCTCGCCATCCGCCCGCATGGCGAAAGCGGAGCGATCGTCCGGGCATTGACGGCGGAGGCGGGGCTGCTGGCGGGCTATGTCCGCGGCGGCCGCTCCCGCCAGCACCGTCCGGTGCTCCAGCCGGGCAATGTCATTCTGGGCGACTGGCGCGCCCGAACCGAGGAGCAACTGCCCGCGCTGGTCGCCGAACTGGTCCATAGCCGCGCCCCGATGTTCCGCGAGCCGCTGCCCGCCGCCGCATTCGACTGGGCAACCGCGCTGACCGCCGCATCGCTGCCGGAGGGCCAGCCCTACCCCCCGGTCCATGCCGCGCTGGGCGGGCTGCTCGATGCGATCGAGGCGGCGCCCGCAGCCCGGGGCTGGGCGGTGGCGCTGGTCCGCTACGAATTGCTGCTGCTGGCGATGCTCGGCTTCGGCCTCGACCTGGAGCGCTGCGCAGCCACGGGGACGACCGAAAATCTCGCCTTTGTCAGCCCGAAAAGCGGCATGGCGGTGAGCCGGGCAGGAGCGGGCGGTTATGAAAGCCGCCTGTTGCCGCTCCCCGCCTTCGTCCGCACCGGTGGCGCCGCGGAATGGAACGATATCCTCGATGGATTGCGCCTCACCGGCCATTTCCTCGAACGCGATCTGCTCCATGGCAGGGCGGCAGAAGTGCTGGCGGCGCGATCCCGACTCGTCGATCGGCTCAACAGGGCGGTTGCGTGACGCGGCGCAGCACGGCAAGGGGCCAGCACCTTGAGCAGGTGGAGTGTCCATGCCGTTGATCGCAATCCTTCCCGGCGACGGGATCGGCCCCGAAGTCACTGCGGAGGCCCGCCGCGTCCTTGACGCCCTCGATCTCGGCCTGAGCTTCGAGGAGGCCCCGGTCGGCGGCGCTGCCTATTTCAGCGCCGGTCATCCGCTTCCGCCTGCGACGCTGGACCTTGCGAAACGTGCCGACGCCATCCTGTTCGGTGCGGTCGGCGATCCGCGCTGCGACGCGCTGGAGCGGCATCTGCGCCCCGAACAGGCGATTCTCGGCCTGCGCAAGGAACTGGGCCTGTTCGCCAATCTGCGCCCGGCGAAACTGTTCCCCGGACTTGAGGATGCGTCCGCGCTCCGCCCCGAAGTCGCTGGCGCCATCGACATGGTGATCGTCCGCGAACTCAATGGCGACGTCTATTTCGGCGAAAAGGGGATGCGGACGACGGCATCGGGCCGCCGCGAGGGCTATGACATCATGTCCTATGATGAGGACGAGGTGGCACGGATCGCAAAGGTCGGGTTCGAAACGGCGCGGGTCCGCAAGGGCAAGCTCTGCTCGGTCGACAAGGCCAATGTCCTCGAAACCTCGCAATTGTGGCGCGACGTGGTCATCGAAATATCGGCGCAATATCCCGATATCGCGCTGACACATATGTATGTCGATAACGCCGCGATGCAGCTTGTTCGCAACCCCGGTCAGTTCGACGTGATCGTCACCGGCAATCTGTTTGGCGACATCCTGTCGGACCAGGCGAGCATGTGCGCCGGGTCGATCGGGATGCTCCCCTCCGCCTCGCTCGATGGCAGCGGCAAGGGGCTGTTCGAGCCGATCCACGGCAGCGCCCCCGACATCGCCGGGCAGGGCAAGGCGAACCCGTGCGCGACGATCCTGTCGGCGGCGATGCTGCTGCGCTATTCGCTCGGCATGGACGCGGCGGCCGATCGGGTCGAGTCGGCAGTGACCGCGGCGCTGACCGGTGGCGCGCGCACGGCGGATCTCGGCGGCACGCTCTCGACTGCGGCGATGGGCGATGCGGTGGTGAAGGCGCTCGGGTGACCGCAACAGCGCTCGAACTGGCGGTCGTCGTCCCGACCTTCAACGAATCGCGTAACGTGCCGGTGATGGTGGCGGCGATGGACAAGGCGCTGGCCGGACGGCGCTGGGAAGTCATCTTCGTCGATGACGATAGCCCCGACGGCACCGCCGACGCGGCGCGCGCGATCGGACGGACCGACCCGCGCGTGCGGGTGGTGCAGCGGATCGGGCGGCGCGGGCTGTCCTCGGCGACGATCGAGGGGATGTGCGCGACCGCCGCGCCCTTCGTCGCGGTGATCGATGGCGACATGCAGCATGACGAGACGCTGCTGCCGAAGATGCTCGATGCGCTGCTGGCCGACGACAGCGTCGATGTCGCGATCGGATCACGCTTCGTCGAGGGCGGCGGCACCGGCGAATGGGACCGCGACCGAGTCGCCAAGTCGGAACTGGCAACCCGCATCTCGCGCAAGGTGCTCAAGGCGGATCTCAGCGATCCGATGAGCGGCTTCTTCATGATCCGCGCCGACCTTGTCCGCACCATCGTCCCACATCTCTCGGCGATCGGGTTCAAGATCCTGCTCGACATCCTGACCGCCAGCCCGAAGCCGCTGAAGTTCGTCGAACTTCCCTATGTCTTCCGCACGCGGCAGATCGGTGAGAGCAAGCTCGACCATGTAGTCGCGATGGAATTTCTGATCGCGCTCTATGACCGCATGTTCGGGCGGGTGGTACCGGTGCGGTTCGTGATGTTCTCCGCCATCGGCGCACTGGGCGCGGGGGTGCATTTTGCGGCGCTGTGGCTGTTCTTCCGCCTGTTCGGATACAGCTTCCTCACCGGCACGATCGTCGCGACGCTGATCGCGATGACGTTCAACTTCTTCCTCAACAACGCGCTCACTTATCGCGACGCGCGGTTGAAGGGCTTTCGCGCGCTGCTCGACGGCTGGGTCGGATTCTGTATCGTCTGTTCGGTGGGCGCGGTCGCGAATATCGGCGTCGCAGCGTTCCTGCACGATGTCCAGCAGGCGCAATGGGCGCCATCGGCATTGGCCGGAATTGCCGTTGCGGCGGTGTGGAACTTCGCGCTGTCTTCGCGCTTCGTATGGGGGCGCTACTAAAGCGCTACGCCCAACCGGGAAGCCACATCCATCGCGTGAACGCGCGCTCGTGGGTCAGCGCCTGCGCCGAGAGGATCGGGTAAAAATAGGCAAAGGCGCCCACCGCCGGGATCAGCAGCCATTCGTCGCGCCGTTTCAACGCGTCCCGCCAATGGTGAAAGGCGACCGCCAACACCACGCACAGGACGATGCTCGGCAGATAATAATAATAAAAGAATCCCAGCGATTTGGGGATGATCGCCCATATGCCGATCGAAAAGGTCCACAGCATCGCCGCCGCCAGCGGGACACCTGCCTTCTCACGCACCCCCGCCCACCAGCACGCCGCCACCGCGACCAGCCCCGTCCACAGGATCGCCGGATTGCCGATCAGCAGCACGCCGCGCATCACCCCCTGATCCTTCTCATAGAAATACCAGATCGGTCGCAGCATCAGCGGCCAGCTCCACCAGTCCGACTGGTAATTATGGGGGCTGAGCACCTGAGTCTGCAGCGCCCACATCTCGAACTGGAAGGGGATCAGGCGATCCAGCGTCATTGGCCCGACGCGATAGAAAAAGGCGGGGGCGAAGGTCGCGAAATAGGTGGCGATGCTGACCACGCCAAACGCCGCCAATGCGGGGAACCAGTGCATCCCGCTAAATCGCGCCGGGTCGCGCCAGCGCAGCCACAGGAATGCGACGCCCGCCAGCGCGACATAGGGGATCGCCGCCCATTTCACTCCGACCGCCGCACCCAGCAGCACCGCGCTCGCTAGCCACCAGAGCCAGACGCGGCGCGTCTTGGCGTGCATCGCTGCGAGAAACGCGACGCCGCCCCAGACGAGGAAGCCGCCCAGAAACACGTCGAGCATCCCGATCCGCGCCTGCACGAACACCATCTGCCCGAGCAGCGCGAAGATCGCCGCGAATAGCGCCGGGCGCGTCGCGCGGGTCAGCAACAGGGTGAAGGCATAGACGCCGACGATCGTCGCGGTGCCGAACAGCGTCGAGAAGGCGCGCCAGCCGATCGGATTGTCGCCGAACAGATGGATACCCAGCGCGATCAGCGATTTGCCCAGCATCGGATGTTCGGGATTGGTGATGTGCGAGAAATCGAGCAGCACCCGCGCGGCAGTGACGTAATGGACTTCGTCGAACAACAGGGTGCTCGGCCGCTCGATTCCGATGGTGAACAAGGCTTGCGCGACGGCCGCAATCAGCAGGGCAAGCAGGGCGGGGCGCTGTTCGAGACGGTCGAGCATCGCGGCGTTCGATAGCTGAGCTTGGCGCCCGCGTCATCCGTCCCGCTTGGCACGCGCGCCAACCGCGCTTAGGAGCATCGCCATGAAGCGTCGTACCGGACAAGATCGCAGCATCACCCGCAACTGGAAGCCCGCCACGCTCGCCGTGCGCGGGGGCACCGCCCGCAGCGAATGGGGGGAGACGAGCGAGGCGCTCTTCCTGACCTCCGGCTACGCCTATGACTGCGCGGGCGACGCCGCCGCGCGCTTCGCGGGCGAGCAGCAGGGCATGACCTATTCGCGGCTCCAGAACCCCACGGTCGAGATGCTGGAACAGCGCATCGCCCTGCTGGAGGGCGCGGAGGCGTGCCGCGCGACCGCATCGGGCATGGCGGCGATGACCGCGGCCTTGCTGTGCCAGCTGTCGGCGGGCGACCATCTGGTCGGCGGGCGCGCCGCCTTCGGGTCGTGCCGCTGGCTCACCGATACGCTGATGCCGCGCTTCGGGATCGAGACGACAGTGGTCGATGCCCGCGATCCACAGCAATTTATCGACGCGATCCGCCCGAATACCAAGGTCTTCTTCTTCGAAACGCCCGCCAATCCGACGATGGACGTGGTGGACCTCCAGGCCGTGTGCGCCATCGCGAAGGATCGCGGCATCACCACCGTTGTCGACAATGCCTTCGCGACCCCCGCGCTGCAGCGTCCGATGGAGTTCGGCGCCGATGTGGTGGCTTACTCCGCGACCAAGATGATGGACGGACAGGGCCGCGTGTTGGCGGGCGCGATCTGCGGCAGCGAGGACTTCATCACCAACACGCTGCTCCCCTTCCATCGCAACACCGGCCCGACGCTCAGCGCATTCAATGCCTGGGTGGTGCTCAAGGGGCTGGAGACGCTGGACCTGCGCATCCGCCGCCAGAGCGAGAATGCGATCGCCGTCGCGCGCTTCCTCGAGGGGCGCGTGCCCATTGTGAACTATCCCGGCCTGCCCAGCCATCCGCAGCACAATCTGGCGATGCGCCAGATGGATGCTGCCGGGCCGATCTTTTCACTGGAACTCGATGGCGGACGCAAACAGGCGCATGGCCTGCTCGATGCACTGGGCCTCATCGACATTTCAAACAATATCGGCGACTCTCGCTCGCTGATGACCCATCCCGCCTCCACCACCCACAGCGGCGTCGCCGAAGACCAGCGCGAGATCATGGGCGTGCGTGAGGGGATGCTGCGGATCAATGTCGGACTGGAAGACCCCGCCGACCTGATCGACGATCTCGACCAAGCGCTCAGGGCGGTCGGGCTGTGAAGGCGTTGTTCGGCCAGGAAGCGGTGACGCGCGACATCACGGTGCGCGTGTCGGTCAGCTATCTGTCCGAACAGTCCGAGCCCGATCGCGGTCGCTGGTTCTGGGCCTATCATATCCGCATCGAGAACGGCTCGCATCAGGCGGTACAGCTGCTCACGCGGCGCTGGACGATCACCGACGGTCGCGGCCACCAGCACGTCGTCGAGGGGGAGGGCGTGGTCGGCGAACAGCCGATGATCGCGCCGGGATCGAGCTACGATTATGTCTCCGGCTGCCCACTCACCACGCCGAGCGGCTGGATGGAGGGCAGTTATCTGATGGTCGGCGCCGACGGCCGCGATTTCGAGGTGGCGATCCCCCGCTTCCCCCTGCTCGCGCCTGCGGTGGCGGAGTAGAACTATGAAGCGTACCCATCTCCCCCTCAATGGCCTGCGCGTGCTCGACGCGGCGGCGCGGCATCTGTCCTTTACCCGCGCGGCGGACGAGCTGGCGGTGACCCCGGCGGCGGTCGGGCAGCAAATCCGCGCGCTGGAGGACACGCTGGGCGTGGTGCTGTTCCGCCGCACGACCAGGGGGCTGGAGCTGACGCCCGAGGCTGAGGCTGGCCTTGCCGCGCTGCGCGCCGGCTTCCTGCAGTTCGAGGAATCGGTGCGGGCAATGCAGGCGGGGCAGTCGAGCAAGTCGCTGACCATCGCCGCGCCGCGCGACCTCACCGAAAAATGGCTGATGCCCCGCCTCGCCGAGATCGCACGCGAGGACCCGGAGCTGCGCTTCGTGCTGATTGCGGCGGACGAGGCGATCGACTTCACCGAAGCCAATCTCGATCTCGCGATTCGCTGGGGCGAAGGGCCGGGCGAGCATGAGGGCGAAGCGCTGGAGAGCGACGGGATGGTCACCGTCGCGAAGCCCGGTGCGCGCGCCGACACGCCGATCGGCTGGCCCGGCTGCGTGCAGGAAGACGGCGTCGCGCTGGTCCGTGTCGGCGATGCGGGCCTTGCGCTCGATGCGGCTGCCGAGGGGCTGGGGCGCGCCACCATCCCCGAACTGCTCGCGCGCGGGGATATCGAGGCGGGCCGCGTCGCGGTGATCGGCGAGCCGACAACGTCGCGGCTGGGCTATTGGATGGTCGCGCCGCTGCCGCAATGGCGGCAGAAGAAGGTGAAGGCGCTGGTCGAGGCGCTGGGCGAGGCGTGAGCGCGCTCCCGGTGCGTGAGACGGTGGTGCTGGAAACGCCCCGGCTGGTCCTGCGTCCGCGCCGGGTCGAGGACGCTGATGCAATGTTTCCGAGCTTCGCCGATCCCGACTTGATGACCTATTGGTCCGGTCCCCCGCATGCCAGCATCGAGGATACGCGCGCCGATTTCCATCGTCACGCGTCCGACTGGCGCGCCTGGGCGCTGACGCTCCGCGGCGACGATACGGCGATCGGTATCGTTGCGGCGGGTGAGAAGCGCCAGGGCAACGTCACCGAGCTTGGCTATTTCCTGGCCCGCGCGCATTGGGGCAAGGGTCTCGCCCGCGAAGCGGTGAGCGCGGTGATCGACCGCATCTTTGTCGAGGGCCAGCGCAAGGTGTTCGCCGACACGGACCCCGACAATGCCCCCTCGCGCCGCCTGCTCGAACGGTTCGGCTTTCAACAAGAGGGGCATCTGCGCGCCGAGTGGGAAACCCATATCGGCGTGCGCGATACTCTTATCTACGGCCTGCTGCGCGAAGAGTGGCTCACTGCGAAGCCAATTGCGCGATCAGCCGGTTCATCAGGTTCATGAACACCGGCAATTGAACCCCGGCATCGGCGCGAGTCCACCCGCCGGTGACCGCGTACCAATTGCCCTTCTTGGTCTTGAGCAGCCAGCTGCCATAAATCACCCCCGGCTCCGATCCGCCCTTGAACCCCGCATAGTCGAACAGAGCGGCGTGTGGCGTGCCGGGGTTCGCGGCCATCACCTGCAACGCAGTGTCGCCGCCTTTCGTCCGAAGCCAGTCGAGCAGCGCCGCCTGGTCGCGCGGGGTGGCGAACCATTCGACATCGAGCGCCAGCGGCGTCTCGCCGAACAGCCCGGTATCGACCTTGGTCGCCGCGATCCGAGCCTGATTGTCCTTCAGCAGTTTTCGACGCCCCTCCGCCCCGGCGGCCTTCCACTGTGCGGCGAGTTGGGCATTGGCGGGGGATTTCAGCCGAAACGCTTCCATCGTCGTGAGCACGGGCAGGGTCGCACTCGCATCGCCCCTGCTGCTGCGCGCGACCATCGCATCGACGTTGTCGCGGCCAAGCGTCCGCATCAGCGTGTCGGTGGCGGTATTGTCACTGATCGAGATCATCAGCGTCGCCAGCGTCTGGAGCGTCACTGGCGCATTCTGGGGCCAGGTCTGGGTGACGCCGGACGGCAGCGAGCGCTGCGCGTCGATCCGCACCACATCGCTCCACCGGCGTTCCCCGGCCTCGACCTGGCGCGCGGCTTCGGCCAGCACCCATAGTTTGAACGCGGAGCCGAGTGGCATCGTCGCGCCGCCGCCATGTTCGAACTGCGGGGTTCGTCCCTCGCCGAGGGCATAGACGCCGAACGCGGTCTGTCCGGGCAGTGCCTTGAACTCGGCCTCGACCTTTTCGGCAGTGTCGCCGCGCGGCTCGATCCCAGTGATGAGCAGCCCGGTGACCCTGTGGGGTGGGGCGGGGTCGACGATCAACTGGATCGTGGCGATGCCGCGCTCGAAGCCCAGCAGCAAGGTCGCCTCATAGGGGGAGGTCGCCGTCACCTTCTCGACCGTTCCGATCGCGCCATATTGCGCCACCAGTTGCGGCCCGATCGCATCGAACTTGTCCTTCGGCACCTGCGCCTTGAAGCTGGGCGCGAAATAGGCGTCGAAATCGCCCTTGGCTGCGACGATCGCGGGAAGTTCGGCGATCCGCTGGGTCAGGGCAGGCGCGGGTTGAACCGGCGCGGCGCTGTCAGGCGGCGTAGTCTGTGCGGTCGCTGGCATCAGCGACGCGGCGAGCAGGCACAGGGCAAGGAGGATGAGGCGCATCTGCGGTCCTTTCGGGTCAATCTTCGGTGGAGTCGCGTTCGGCGTCGAGCGCGGCGATCTGTTCGTCGAGCGTTCGGGCGGCACGGCGGTTGAGCCAGAGCACGAGCCACAACGCCGCAGCGGACGAGACCACAACCAGGGCGATCGGGGCGAGCGCCGCGGCGAGCGGCATGACCTGCACGCTCTTGTGGCCGACCGCCGCCGCGAACAGGATCATGCCGGGCAGGGTGGGGCCGATATACCAGCTGGCGACGCTCGCCAGCGTGTCGCGCTGGGCGACGAGCTGGTTGCGATAATAGGCATGGGCGTCCTGCGCGAGCGCGGCGGCGTCGTCGCGCGGGCGGCGGCGCCACAAATTCCACATGACGATCGCGGTCCCAAGCAGCGTTACGGCACAGGCGATGCGCATCGTCCAGAAGGGGATGGCGACCGCCATCCAGCCGAACGCGACCATCACAAACAGCCCTGCCGCATATTCGGTCAGGTCGCGCCGCAGGACACGCCGCCGCAACAGTCGTGAGCGGCGTGCGAGCTCGTCATGCGAAAGGCCGCGCGCGTCGTGCTCCTGCGCGGTCCACAGCGTGATGAAGGGATCGCTCATGCGGGATCTCCCTGGGCGAAATGGCGGGCGAGCATCGCCTTGATACGATGCACCTTCACCGCGACATTGGTGGAGGACAGACCGGTGATCTCCGCGATGACGCGGGCCTCCAGCCCTTCGAGATAGAGCAGCATGACGCCGCGGTCGGCGGGTTCGAGCGCGGCGATCAGCGCGCGGATGCGCGCAAGTGTCTGGGCTTCCCCCGCCTCGAACTCCGGATTGGTGCTGGCGGGCAAGTCGCCTGCCTCCTCCAGCGTCACCAGTTTTGCCGAACGGGCGCCGCGCGCGGCATGGGTCGCGGCGGCATTGTGCGCCACGCGATAGACCCAGGTACCGAGCGCGCAACGCCCGTCAAATGCCGCCAGGCTGCGCCACAGCGCAAGATGGATATCCTGTTCCAGATCGCGGGCGCGGTCCGCATCGCGCTCGATCGCCCGGGCAAGCCGGGCGATTGCGGGAGCATGGGCCGTACAGGCATCGGCATAGAGCCGGTCCTGCGCCGTTGCGCCATGGTCGATCGGGGCGGTCATCACGTCCATGCCCCCTTTAGTCGCCGGCGATGCGACCTTCTTACACCGGGGCGCGAAAAATTTGCGCGTCAGGCGTCGATCGCCTCCTCGTCCAGCCGCGCGGCATTTTCCTGGATGAAGGCGAAGCGGTGTGCCGGGTTGGTTCCCATCAGCCGGTCGACCAGATCCTTCACCTCCGCGCGCTGCTCATATTCCTGGGGAAGGGTGATGCGGACCATGCTGCGCGTCTTCGGGTCCATCGTCGTTTCGCGCAACTGGCCCGGGTTCATCTCGCCCAGCCCCTTGAATCGCGACACCTCCACCTTGCGGCCCTTGAACGCCGTGGCCTCGATCTCCGCCCGGTGCGCGTCGTCGCGGGCGTAGAGGCTCTTCGCCCCGGCGGTCAGGCGATAGAGCGGCGGCTGGGCGAGGTAGAGATGGCCGCGCCGGACGATGTCGGGCATCTCCTGGAAGAAGAAGGTCATCAGCAGCGTGGCGATATGTGCGCCGTCCACATCCGCGTCGGTCATGATGACGATGCGCTCGTAACGCAGATTGTCGGGCACACAGTCCTTGCGCGTGCCACAGCCCAGCGCGAGGATCAGGTCGGCGATCTCGCTGTTCGCGCCGATCTTGGCGCTGGTCGCCGACGCGACGTTCAGAATCTTGCCGCGGATCGGCAGGATCGCCTGCGTCTTGCGATCGCGCGCCTGCTTCGCGCTGCCGCCCGCGCTGTCGCCCTCGACGATGAAGAGTTCGGTTCCGGCGGGGTCGTCGGCCGAGCAGTCGGTGAGCTTGCCGGGCAGGCGCAGCTTGCGACCCGAGGTCGCGGTCTTGCGCTTGACCTCACGCTCCTGCTTGCGCCGCAGGCGATCGTCCATCCGCTCCAGCACATAGCCGAGCAGCGCTTTGCCGCGCTCCATCTTGTCGGTCAGGAAATGGTCGAAATGGTCGCGCACCGCCTTCTCGACCAAGGCGGTTGCCTCGGGGGAGGTGAGGCGGTCCTTGGTCTGCGACTGGAATTGCGGTTCGCGGATGAAGACGCTCAGCATCAGCTCGCTGCCGACCATGATGTCGTCGGCAGTGATGTCCTTGGCCTTTTTCTGCCCGACCAGATCGCCGAACGCGCGGATGCCGCGCACCAGCGCCTGGCGCAGCCCCTGTTCGTGCGTGCCGCCGTCGGGGGTGGGGATGGTGTTGCAATACCAGCTGTAGCTGCCGTCACTCCATAGCGGCCAGGCAACCGCCCATTCGACACGGCCCGCGCCGTCCGGGAACTCCTGCTGCCCTGAGAAAAACTCGGCGGTCGCGCCTTCGCGGGTGCCGAGCTGTTCCTTGAGATGGTCGGCCAGCCCGCCGGGGAACTGGAACACGGCCTCGGCGGGCGTGTCGTCGGTGATCAGCGAGGGGTCGCATTTCCAGCGGATCTCGACGCCCGCGAAGAGATAGGCTTTCGACCGCGCCAGCTTGTAGAGCCGTGCAGGTTTGAAGTGCAGTTCCGGCCCGAAAATCTCCGGGTCGGGGGTAAAGGCGGTCGATGTGCCACGGCGATTGGGCGTGCCGCCCAGATGTTCGATCGGCCCAAGCGTCCGCCCCTGGCTGAAGCGCTGGCGATAGAGCTGCTTCTCGCGCGCAACTTCCACCACCGTATCGATCGACAGCGCATTGACCACCGACACGCCCACGCCGTGCAGGCCGCCCGAGGTGGCATAGGCCTTGCCCGAAAATTTGCCGCCCGAATGCAGCGTCGAGAGAATGACTTCGAGCGCCGACTTGTCCGGGAACTTCGGGTGCGGATCGACCGGGATGCCACGGCCGTTATCGACGACCGTCAGCCGGTTGCCGGGTTCCAGCGTGATCTCGATCCGCGTGGCATGTCCTGCCACTGCCTCGTCCATCGAATTGTCGAGCACTTCGGCGGCAAGATGGTGGAGCGCGCGCTCGTCGGTGCCCCCGATATACATGCCCGGGCGGCGGCGGACAGGCTCGAGCCCCTCCAGCACCTCGATCGAGGAAGCGTCGTAGCTGTTGTCGGGAGTGGCGGAACCGGACTGGAAGAGATCGGACGACATTTGTTCTGGCTAGTGCGCGGAGAGGGGCGGGGCAAGCGCGGCTGTTGCTGCCATGCAACATAATCGCGCAATCGCAATGATCGGCGGGAAAGAAGTCGGCTTTGGCTCGTTGTCGCGGTTCAGTTCAAAACTGGAGTAGCTTGTAAATGCGTATGCGTACCCTGATGGGGGCCACTGCGGCCGCCCTGACCCTTGTTGCCGTCCCCGCCATGGCGCAGGACGGCGAAGCCGAGTTCGATGGCGTCTATGTCGGCGGATCGGTGGGCTACACCGTCCAGAACAACGATGTCGGCGAACGGATCGATTTCGATGCGGGGCAGGATGGCAGTTTCGGAGATTCGATTACCACTTCGACCGGCGCCGATGCCTTCTCGCCGGGCTTCTGCAACGGCGCGGCGGTCGCAAACGCCAATGTCGCCTGCACCAATGACAAGGACGATATCGAATATTACGGTCGGATCGGCTTCGACAAACAGATGGGCAAATTTGTGGTCGGCGCGGTCGGCGAGTTCGGCAAGACCGAGGTCCGCGACAGTGTCACCGCATTCAGCACCACGCCCGCTTATTACACCATGACGCGCGAGATCGACTGGAACGCGGCGCTGCGCTTGCGTGCGGGCTATGTCGCGGGTGAGAAGACGCTGTTCTACGCCACCGGCGGCGGCGCCTATGCCAAGATCGACCATAGCTTCACCACCAGCAATGGCGCGAACAGCTTTGCGGTGACCGGCGACGACAAAGCCTGGGGCTGGCAGGCCGGCGGCGGTATCGAGCAAAAGCTCGGCCGCAACTTCTCGCTCGGTCTCGAATATCTCTACAGCCGCTATGACGACGATGGTTCGCGCGTTGAGGTCGGCACCGGCAGCGCGGGCGCGACCAACCCGTTCGTGCTGGCGGGCGGCGCAGACTTCCGCCGCAGCGACAGCCGGTTCGACTATCATTCGCTGCGCGCCACCGCGGCGTTCCGCTTCTGATTGAAATCCCGGCTCAACCCGGGGGTGCGGGCGGCGGAGCAATCCGTCGCCCGTTTTTATGCGGCGTCGATCCGAAGCAGGAAGCGCCGGGTCGAGTCATCCAGCGCCCGTGCGGTCTCGGTCAGCGCCCCTGCGGCGGCGGCGACGCGATCGGACAATTGCTCGGTCTCTCCGGCCATCGTCGCGACACCGCGCACCCGTTCCGCCATGAAGGCGGCGCCGGTTGCCGCATCGCGTGCGGATCGGTCGATCGCTCCGACGGTTTCGCGCTGCGCATCGACCGATGCTCGGATCGCTTCGGCGGCGGTGGCTAGATCGGCGACCATCGCCGTGATTTCGGTCAGCGCGTCCTGCGCCACTTCCGCGCCGCCATGCATCGAATCGGCGAGCAGGCGGATTTCGCCGGTCGCGCGCGCGGCCTCTCCTGCCAGTTGCTTCACCTCGTTCGCCACCACTGCAAAGCCGCGACCGGCATCGCCGGCACGCGAGGCTTCGATGGTCGCGTTGAGCGCGAGAAGATTGGTGCGGGTCGCGATCTCGTGGATCGAATCGGCAAAGCCGGTGATCGTGTCCGACCGTTCGGTGAGTGCCGCCACCGCGCCGCGCCCGCCATCGGAGATGCCGCTGGCATCGTCACTGCGGCGCGCCTGCTGATCGGCGCTGGCCGCGATCGCGGTGATCGAGGTGGACAGCTCGCGCAGCCTGGCGGCAAGCGTCTCGGCCGCGGTCGACGTCTGCACCGCGCTCGACGCGGTCTCCGCCGATTCGTGGCTTGCGCGCCGGGCGACGCCGTTGAGCGACGCGGAAAGCTGTTCAAGTTCCGTCGCGGCGGTCCCGACCGAGGCGATGATGCCTGCCATCGATTCCTGGAACGCTTCAGCCAGCTGGCGGTGGTCCTCCCGGCGCTCCTCCTCGGCGTTGCGGCGCTGGGCTTCCGCCTCGCGCGCCAATGCCTCGCGCGCTGCACGCGCTTCGGCCTCGCGGCGGGCGGCGGCGGCGCTCTCGGCCATTGCGGTTTCGGCCTGAAGCCGACGCTCTTCCGCGATCTCCGCTGCACGGTCGCTCGCATCGAGCGCATCGGCCTGGCGTTGAAGCAGGGCGCGCAGGGTCACGGTAAGATAGATCAGAACCGATGCCTGCATCACGACCGCCACGGCGTGGAACAGCACACGGCCCAGATCGCCCGCACCTGAAAACACCCAGGCGGGGGCGGCATATTGCAGGATCACATGATGCAGCGCGATCAGCGCGGAGGCGAGGACGATCGGCCGCCAGTCGCACAGGATCGTCAGCGCGGCGAGCGCGACGAAGAAATACATATGCCCGTCCATCTGCCAGCCATGACCGCTCAGCGCATAGACGATCAGTGCAGGCTGAACTGCGGCGAGCGTGCCCAGTATCAGTCGGGCGGAAAGGTCGATTCGGCCCTGCCGGACCATCAGCGTCGGCAGGATCATCGCGCCGACACCCAGCACCGCCAGCGGCAGCGTCTTGTCGCTCCCTGCCGCCCAGGTGAGCAGAATCAGGCCGAGCGTGTTGAGCCAATTGACTGCAACCAGAAGTGCGGCGCCGCGCAGCCGCATTGCGGTGAGGTCGCGTGGGGTCATCACCGCCGCGCTTCTGCGCCGCACCAGAGGGCGGGTGCGGCGAGAACCAGCACACCGCCTGGGACGAGACGGGCGAGCCGATGGCGCTCGCCACGCACGATCAGCATATTTGCAAGCGGGCCGCGCCCGGTGATCTGCACCCCCGCATCGATTGCGGGCTGAACCAGTCGACCTGCATCGCGCCCGTCGAGCGCAACAAGCACCAGAGCGCCTTCGCGCGGCGGATAGAGCGCGAGAATGCCCGCTCCGGCCAGGACAAGCAGCGCCTGGGCAATAACCGGACCGAACCGGAGCAGGGAAGCGGGCAGGGGCACCCGGCCGTCCTATCGGCGACAGGGTTAAGAGAGCGTTGACCTTACCACGCGGGATTTCCGTAGCGGCTGCGCCTATCGCACCCGCGGGCCGCCATAGGGCAGCGGCGGCGGCGGGCGCCGGTCGCGGCGCGGCAGCTGTGCCTGATAGGCATGGCCGCAATGTTCGACGCAATAGGGGAAACCGGGGTTCACCTTGTCGCCGCAGAAATGGAAATCGGGTTCGCCCGGGTGACCCAGCGGCCATTTGCAGATGCGATCGTTAAGGTCGAGCAGCGTCGTCTTGCCCTCGATCTCCTTGCTTGGCTTGGCCGGCACCAGGCGGCGCGGCGGGGCCGGGGCGATCGGCGGAGCCTGTTCGCCCGGGTTCTGGCGGATGAAGCCGCCGGGTCCGACCGAACGCAGCACCGGGCCGTCCGGGCGCGGGGCAGGCGGCGTATCGTCCGCGTCCGATGCCTCGGCGGGCGGGGCGGCTGGGGCGGCCGGTGCTGCGGCGCGCGGGGCGGGCGCCGCGGGTCGGGGCGCAGGTGCCGGTGCGCTCGCCGGTGCCGCAGCGGGAGCCGTCGGAGTCGCTTTGGCTTCAGGCGCGTTCGCCTTGACCGGCGAGGGACGCGAGGCGAGGCCGAGCCGGTGCGCCTTGCCGATCACGGCATTGCGGCTCACCCCGCCCAGTTCCTCGGCAATCTGGGTGGCGGTCAGGCCGCTGTCCCACATCTTGCGCAGCGTCTCGATCCGTTCGTCGGTCCAGCTCATTTGTCGTCCCTAAAGAATCTTCCCGTTGCCGGGCGTTGCGGCAGCGATTACCCGGCCTGATTATGGCCGACCAGTCCCCACCGCCTGAAATGATCGCCAGCCCCGGTGTTCCGGTGATCCGCAACGTCAATTGGGGCGGGCTGTGGACCCTCTATGTGAAGGAGGTACGGCGTTTCTTCAAGGTGCAGCTCCAGACGATCTGGGCGCCTGCGGTCACGACGCTGTTGTTTCTGGTCGTCTTCACGGTCGCGCTGGGCGGTGGCGGGCGGACCGTGACGCTTGACGGGCGGGCGATTCACTTCGCCGATTTCATCGCGCCGGGTCTGATCGTGATGGGGATGCTTCAGAACGCCTTCGCCAATGCCAGCTTCTCGCTGCTGGTGGGCAAGATCCAGGGGACGATCGTCGATTATCTGATGCCGCCGCTATCGACCGGCGAGTTGCTGGCGGCCTTGTGCGGCGGCGCGGTGACGCGCGCCTTTTGCGTGGGCGCGGCAGTGTGGCTGGCGATGGCGCTATGGCCGGGAGTCAGCGTAACGCCGCATCACCTCTGGGCGATCCTGTGGTTCGGGTTTCTGGGATCGCTGTTCCTTGCCCTGATGGGGGTGCTCACCTCGATCTGGGCGGAAAAGTTCGATCATGCCGCTGCAGTCACCAATTTCGTCGTAGCGCCGCTCGCGCTGCTGTCCGGCACCTTTTACTCGGTCGACCGACTCGCCCCGACCTTTCAGGCGATCAGCCACGCCAACCCCTTTTTCTACATCATCTCGGGCTTTCGCTACGGCTTCCTCGGGGTCGCCGACTCGCCGATCCTGATCGGCAGCCTGGCGATCCTCGCGATCGATATCGTCTTGGCGCTCCTCTGCTATTGGCTGCTGCGCTCGGGGTGGAAGATCAAGAGCTAGAATCGCGGCACCGGCCCGCTCTCCCACCCCGGCGATAGCATGACATGGGTGACCGGGTGGGGGAGCGGGCCCGTGCAGCAACCGGTGCAGCTTGCTGAACCAGATCCTAGAAGATCGGTCCGTCGCCCGACACATTTCCCGCCGCCGGGATGGTAAAGCTAAACACCGCGCCGCCGGTCTCGCGATCCGCCGCGGTCAGCGTTCCGCCATGCGCTTCGACGATCCGTTTGGAGATGTTGAGGCCGATACCCAGACCGGTTTCGCCCTTTGTCGAAGAGAAGCGCTGACCCAGCCGCTCGACGAACCCCTCGGGCAGGCCAGCGCCATTGTCGGCGACCGTGATCTCCACCAGATGGTCGCTCACCAGTTCTGCGGCAATATGGATATCCGGCTCGCGTTCCAGCTCTTCGCAGGCTTCGAACGCGTTGCGCAACAGGTTGACCAGCACCTGCTGAACCTGAATCCGATCGACATAGACGGGAGGCAGTTTGGGGGGGATGCGGATCGTCAGACTTCCGCTGACCCGCCGGGAGCCGATCTTGACCAGATTGATGGCGTCCTGGACCACCTCCTTGAGCGGTTCCCGGCGTAGTTCGATTTCGCGATTCGCCAGAAAGGCGCGCAACCGGCTGATAATGCCACCGGCGCGCAGCAGCTGCGCGGAGATTTGCTTCAGATAGTCCTGGGCCTTTTCCGCATCACCCTTCTGCTCCAGCGCATAGGCCGCGGCGGAGGCGTAGTTGGTGGCGGCGGTCAGCGGCTGGTTGATCTCGTGCGCGATATCGCCCGCCAGCTCGCCCATCGCATTCTGGCGGGACAGGTGCATCAGCTGGAAGCTGAGGCCATTGAGCTGATCCTCCATCGCCATTCGCTCGGAAAGGTCGCGGATGAAGGCGACGCAGACTCGTTCGCCATCCGGCTCCGCAACGCCCAGCCGCACTTCGGCGGGAAAGGTCGATCCATCGCAGCGCCGCCCGGTCATGATCGTCGCGCTACCCTGGGCGAGACCAGGGCCATTTCCGAAAATCCGGGAACTGTCGAGTATGTCGATCGGCTTCTCGAACAGCATATGGAGCGACTGGCCAGCCAGATACGCCGCATCGCATTGCCACATCTGGAGTGCCGAAGCGCTGAACGCGCGAATCTTGAGATCGTCGCCGGCGACGATCAGTGCGTCGGGCGCGGTATCCAGGATGGAATGGAGTCGGGCCTCCTCACCGGCGAGCAGGCGGTTCTGGACATTGGCGCGGTGCGTGACGAAAGCCAGCAGCGCCGACAGCAAGACAAGATTGGCCATCGCGATCAGAAAGTAGAGTTCTGCGTCCGACAACACCGACCGCTGGCGCAGCCCGATCAGGATAAGAGCCGGAACTACCGAACAGACGACAATGACCGGCTGTAGCCGCTGCAGCGTGTCCCAGGGGGTCGCGCGCTGCGCACTGGCCGGGGGGCTGGCATCAAGCGACGCCAGGATCGCAGCGCACAGCAACAGGATCGGCGCAGCCGATGTCGCGGCCACGCCGATGAACCGCACCCCGGCGCTGAACTGGGTCGCCACGGTGAAGGCAAGAAGGAGCAGTGTCGCCGCAATCGCGATCCCGGTGACCTGGCCGACCCATAGTCGCGCTGCCGGGGAGTCGGAACTGCGCAGGAACAATGCGGTCAACAGCGCGGCAAGAACCGCGACTGCGCCCATCGGGGTGATCGGTCGCTGAAGCTCGGGCGAGGACGCCATCGTCTCGGCGAACAACAGGCGCGAAATGCCGGTGTCGAACCCGGTGAGATGCTGCAGCAGGATCAGCACCAGATAGAGGGTCGGAAGAATCAGGAGAATCCGCGCTGCCCGGCGCGAGCCCAGGAACATCATGATTCCCGCCGACGCCATCAATAGGAAACAGGCCGCGGTCATCGGGTGGATCGGGCGGGAAGGGTCCCCCAACCCGCGCAGCAGCGCGCTATCGAATGCCCATCCCGCGAGGATGGCCAGGGGGAGCAGCTTCGCTCCGATCGCCAGCGCAAGCTCACCGGTGAGCTGGGGTCGCTGCATCAGATCCTGGGTGCGCGGGCGTTCATGCCCGCTCTTCCCTGGCTTGGTTCGCTGGTATCGACTGGGCGTTCATACCCCTCCATCGCGCGACTTGCGATCGGTCCCCTTGGGCGGGGTGGTCGATGCGTCGCGATTGTCAAATCTAGGGCGTTCGGTCGGCTAAGTCATTAGGGGTTCTACTAACTAGGCTGGGGCGCGCGGGCCGTTACCGCGGCAATGTTGACGCCCCCTGGCCGAAATCATAGTGTCCCGCTCCGGGCGGTTCGCGATGGGCCGCCCTTTTCTGTTTTGAAGGAGGCTGCCCGTGTCGATCACCCCGCTCATGCCCGTTTACCCGCGGTGCGATGTGCGTCCGGTGCGAGGTGAGGGCTGCTACCTGATCGGCGAGCGCGGCGAGCGCTATCTCGATTTCGCCGCCGGCATAGCCGTCAACGCGCTTGGCCATGGCCATCCGCAATTCACCAAAGCGGTGCAGGACCAGCTCGCGACGCTGACTCACGTCTCCAATCTCTACGGCTCGCCACAGGGGGAGGCGCTGGCACAGCGCATCGTCGACAACACGTTCGCCGACACCGTGTTCTTCACCAATTCGGGCGCCGAGGCGATCGAGTGCGCGATCAAGACCGCGCGCCGCTATCATTATGTCAGCGGCAATCCGAACAAGACCAAGATCATCACCTTCCACAATGCCTTTCACGGGCGGACGATGGGGGCGATCTCGGCGACCAACCAGGCCAAGATGCGCGACGGGTTCGAGCCGCTGCTGCCCGGCTTCGACTATGCCCCGTTCAACGACCTCGACGCTGCGCTCGCGCTGGTGGACGAGAATACGGCCGGGTTCATGGTCGAAACGGTGCAGGGCGAAGGCGGGATGACCGCTGGGACCCCGGAGTTCATCCAGGGGCTGCGCAAGGCGTGCGACGATCACGGGATGCTGCTGATCCTCGATGAGATCCAGTGCGGCTATGGCCGCACCGGCAAGTTCTTCGCGCACGAACATTACGGCATCACGCCCGACATCATGACCGTGGCGAAGGGGATCGGAAACGGCTTCCCGCTCGGCGCCTGCCTCGCGACCGAGGAAGCGGCGAAGGGCATGGTGTTCGGCACGCATGGCTCGACCTATGGCGGCAATCCGCTCGCCATGGCGGCGGGGATGGCGGTGCTCGACGTGATGCTCGAGCCCGGTTTCTTCGAGCATGTCGCGAAGATGGGCGATCGCCTGCGCGCCGCGTTCGAACAGATGATCCCCAATCACGACCATCTGTTCGACGAGATTCGCGGCAAGGGGCTGATGCTCGGCATCAAGCTCAAGGAACCGGCGGTCGCGCGCGACTTCGTGGCGCATCTGCGCGACCATCACGGGCTGCTGACGGTCGCGGCGGGCGAGAATGTGTTCCGCGTCCTCCCCCCGCTGGTGATCGACGAGAGCCATATCGCCGAGGCGGTCGAAAAGCTGAGCGCCGGCGCGCGCAGCTATGCGCCGCTGTCGGACGACTGAAATCCTCCCCGGGACGGGGAGGGGGACCATGCCGAAGGCATGGTGGAGGGGGCTATCCTCCAGCGAGTCCGGTGCGGAGGCCCCCCTCCACCACCGCTTCGCGGCGGTTCCCCTCCCCGTGCCGGGGAGGAATAGATGACCTATCGCAATTTCCTTTCGTTGAGTGACGCTGGCCCCGACGGCCTCGCCGCGATCCTGGCCGAAGCGATCGACCGCAAGGCCGCACGCGCAGGCTGGCCCAAAGGCCGCGTCGATGCCGATGCCCCGCTGGCGGGTCACGCGCTGGCGATGGTGTTCGAGAAGAGCTCGACCCGCACCCGCGTCAGCTTCGAAATGGCGATCCGGCAACTGGGCGGCAGCGCGGTGGTGCTCGACGCGGCGACCAGCCAGCTCGGCCGCGGCGAGACGGTCGCCGACACCGCGCGCGTCCTGTCGGGCTATTGCGACGCGATCATGGTCCGCACCGACGATCCGGCCAAGCTGCTCGAAATGGCCGAATACGCCACCGTTCCGGTCATCAACGGCCTGACCGACAACAGCCACCCGTGCCAGATCGTCGCCGATCTCCAGACCATCCTCGAAAGCGGCAAGGCGCTTCCGGGACTGAAGGTCGCCTGGCTCGGTGACGGTAACAATGTCCTCGCCTCGATCGTCGAGGCGGCGGGGCTGATGCAGTTCGACGTCGTCGCCGCCTGTCCGCAGAGCTTCTCGCTGCCCGACGACGCGATGGCGTTGGGCAAGGGCCGTGCGCGCTGTGTCAACGATCCGGTCGAAGCGGTCGCGGACGCCGATGTGATCGCCACCGACACCTGGATCTCGATGGGACAGGTCCATGCCGATGCGAAACTTGCCGCGCTGACCCCCTATCAGGTGACCGAGGCGCTGATGGCCCACGCCAGGCCCGACGCCAAGTTCCTCCACTGTCTCCCCGCGCATCGCGGCGAGGAAGTGGTGCCCGAGGTGATCGACGGCCCGCAATCGCTGATCTGGCCCGAGGCGGAGAACCGCCTGCACGGGCAAAAGGCGATCCTGCGCTGGTGCTTTGGCCAGATCGGGTGAGTTGACGGGGGAAGCGGGCGACCCCACTTAGCCGTCACCCCCGCGCAGCCGGGGCCCCATCTCCCGCGCTTTCCGCCCGCCAGACAGCGGTGTTGCTCGTGGCCCGGACCCGAGATGGGTCCCCGCGTTCGCGGGGATGACGAAGGACATGAGATGAACGCGACGCCGACCACCGACCTCGACCGCACGATCAACTTCACCATCCCCGGCCGCCATGCGCGCGGTCGGCTGGCGCGGCTTGGCCCGGTGCTGGGCGAGATTCTCGCCGCGCACGCCTATCCCCCGCCGATCGAGCGGCTGCTGGCAGAAGCGCTGACGCTGACCGCGTTGCTCGGCTCGATGCTCAAGGATGCCGGGGGGCAGCTGACGCTCCAGGCACAGGCGCAGGGCGGCATCGTCAGCCTGATGGTCTGCGATTACAAGGCGGGCGAGCTGCGCGGCTATGTCCAGTTCGACGCCGACCGGCTGGTCGAACTGGGCGCGAGCCCCTCGCTCTACGCGCTGTTCAACCAGGGCTATCTGGCGGTCACCTTCGATCAGGCGACGACGGGCGAGCGCTATCAGGGCATCGTCCCGCTCGACGGTGGATCGCTGGCGGACGCTGCCGAGGCGTATTTCGACCAGTCAGAACAGATCCCCACGCTGATCCGGCTGGGTGTCGGCCATGACGCGGCGGGCAACTGCATCGGTGGCGGCCTGTTCCTCCAGCATCTTCCCGAGGGAGAGGAGGGCGGCGAACGGCTGCACGCGCGCGAATCGCATCCCGAATGGGAACATGTCGAGGCGCTGGGCGCGACGCTGGGAGCCGATGAACTCGCCGATCCCGCCATCCCGCTCGAAACGCTCGCCTGGCGCCTGTTTCATGAGGAGGAGGTGCGCCTGCTGGGCGGCGTCGATCTGGTGCGCGGATGTCGCTGCGACCCGGACTATATCGGCTCCGTTCTGGCAAAATTCACCGCTGAGGATCGCGTCGAGATGGCGGAGGATGGGGTCATCACCGTCGATTGCGCATTTTGCGCGAAGAAATTCCCGATCGCGCTCGAAGCGCTTTCCTGACTGGTTTTGTCAGGGAAGCGACAGGCGAATCGTGCTAGGACAGCGATGAAATGAACATATTTCGCACCTTGTTCGCCTCCGGGGCGCTGATCGCCGCCATGGTCACCGGCTATGCCGCGGCCGGGCAGGGCAACGGCCTGACCGCGCTCGCCGGGATCGAGCGTGGCGAGTGGACGCTGCGCGCGCCCGATGGATCTACGCGTGCGATCTGCGTGACCGATCCCCAGATGCTGCTAACGCTTGAACATCGCGGTGCGAGTTGCACCCGTTTCGTCGTCGAAAATGGCGCAAATGGTGGCCGCATCACCTATGATTGTCCCGGAATCGGCAAGGGCGACACCCGCATCACGGTCGAAACGCCGCGCCTGATCCGGCTGGAGACGCAGGGGATCAGCCGGGGCCTGCCCTTCACCTATGAATATGAAGGGCGCCGGACGGGCAGCTGCACCCGCTGACCTTTCTTGCCGCATTGCGGCAAAAGGGCTAGCGATCGCGCGATGACCGATCGTTCCAGCCATGCCGTCTGCCTGATTTCGGGCGGGCTCGACTCCTTCGTTTCCGCAGCCTGTGCGCGTGCGGACGGTCATCGCATCCTGGCCCTGTCGATCGATTATAATCAGCGCCACCAGGTCGAACTGGCGGCCGCGCGCCGGATCGCGACCGTGCTGGGCGCCGAGCGGCATGTCGTGCTCCCGCTCGATCTGTCGTTGTTCGGGGGGTCGGCGCTGACCGCCGACATCGCGGTGCCCAAGGATGGCGTCGGCGAGGATATTCCGGTCACCTATGTGCCCGCGCGCAACACCATCTTCCTCAGTCTCGCGCTCGGCTGGGCCGAGGCGATGGGCGCGCGTGACCTCTATATCGGCGTCAACGCGCTCGATTATTCAGGCTATCCCGATTGCCGCCCCGAATTCATCGCTGGGTTCGAGAAGCTGGCCGAACTCGCGACCAAGGCCGGGGTCGAGGGCGAGCCGTTCCGTATTCGGGCGCCGCTGCTGACGATGAGCAAGGCCGATATCGTCCGCAAGGGGACCGAACTGGGCCTCGATCTGGGGCTCAGCTGGTCCTGCTATGATCCCGCGCCGGGCGGGGTGCATTGCGGGCTGTGCGACAGCTGCCGCCTGCGTGCCAAGGGGTTCGAGGAAGCCGGCATTCCCGATCCCACGCGTTATGCGGTCCCCGCCTGAGGCAGTGCCGATGAGCTATGCGGTCAAGGAGATGTTCCTGACCCTTCAGGGGGAGGGGGTGAATGCGGGCGCGCGCGCGGTGTTCGTCCGCTTCGCCGGGTGCAATCTGTGGTCGGGGCGTGAACAGGATCGCGCCACGGCGGTCTGCCAATTCTGCGACACCGAATTCGTCGGGACCGATGGCGCGGGCGGCGGCAAGTTCGCCGATGCCGACGCGCTGGCAAGCGCGGTGCTGGGCCATTGGGGCGGGGGGACGGAACGCCGTTTCGTCGTGCTGACCGGAGGCGAGCCGATGCTTCAGGTCGACGACGCGCTGGTCGATGCCCTGCACGCACGCGATTTCCGCATCGCGATCGAAAGCAACGGCACCTTGCCAGCCCATCCCGGCATCGACTGGGTCTGCGTCAGCCCAAAGGCGGGAAGCATTGTCGTTCAGCAGCGCGGCGACGAACTCAAGCTGGTCTGGCCCCAGGCCGGAACCGATATCGCCGAACTGGAGCGCTGGGACTTCGCCCATTTTCTGGTCCAGCCGATGGACGATGCGAATGCCGCCGCCAACGTCCAGGCCGCGGTCGATTTCGCCCTGTCACGCCCCCGCTGGCGCCTGACGCTCCAGGCGCACAAGACGCTGGGGCTGCGTTAGACCCTAGCGCTTCTTGGTGCAGCGCTGCGGCGAATAGACGTCCTTGCGCCAGCATTTCTCGTCCGCGAAGTTCGGATAGCTGTACGGGATGTAGAGATAATAGGTGGCGGGAAATTGCTGTTCGCCCCAGCGCGTCAGACTGTTGCGGATTTCGCCCATCCGCTCGGCGGCGAGATCGCCGAACTGCCCCCGCGGAGTGAACACCGCCTCCTGCGCGACGTCGTCTGCTGCGGCACAGAAAGTCAGCTGGGCATGGACCGCCGAAAAGCTGGAATAGACGCGCGTGCCATATTGGTCGAGCGCGGTCTGCGCCGCTTTCACCGTCTTGTGCGTCCGCGTGAAATATTTGCTCAGCACGGTATAGGAATCGGCGAGTTCGACACGGTGGTCCCGCAGGATCGTATTGTAATTGGGCAGCGTCAGAAGCGTCGGCGCGAACTGGCATTGCAGCGCCGCAACGTTCAACGCCGCACGCAGATTCCATACCATCGCTGCGCGCAGTTCGCCCGGGGTGGCGCCCGGCAGCGGCTGCGCCAGCAGCCCGGGTTCCGCCCCGGTGGCGCGTGGACCGCTGATATCTGGACCCTTGAAATAGAATTGTGCGCTTGCCGGGGCCGCCGCGAACAGCGCCGCTCCGACTGCGGCCATTGAAATCAGACGCGAAACAGGCATTCCCAACCCTCTTGAATGCAGCACCGTGGCGGTTGGGTTACGGAGTTTTGACCGCCCGCCCAAGCGCTTTTTGATGCCGTTCCGTTGCGACTGCGTAAGGGTCCGCGCCCCGCCTTGGTACAGGCACCCCGCATCGCCCGGAATCGAAAGGGCCGCCCGGTCGCCCGGACGGCCCCGATTTCGATAAATCCGCTTGCGCGAACTTACATGCCGTTGCCCATGGTGTCGTTGGCCATCATGTCGCCGGCCATGCCCATGTCGTTGCCGGTGGCGCCATCGACCATGGTCATGTTGTCGGTGGTGGTGCCGTCAAGAACCGGGTCGGTCGCGTTCACGTCCATGACCGTCGTATTGTCGGTGGTGGTCTCAGTGGTCTCGCCGCATGCCGAAACGAGCAGCGCGGCGCTGGCGATCATCGAACCGGCAACAGCCTTGGTGAGAAGTGCGCGCATAGATATAGGCTCCCTAGATGTTGGCGGGGGCAGCGGTCAGCCGCTTAATCCCCGATCCGCGATAGACATTAAACGCTTCGGGCCGTCCCCTCAAGCCCCGGCATTTGACGCCGTCGAACACGCGCCGCCCACCGACCGAAGAAAGGCCGGGAGCGCAAACGCAAGTGCGGCGTCAAAGGTTTCAGGCGAAATGGTTTTTCCGAGCGCTGCCGCGCTGGTGACGGGGAATTCTGGGAGGCCGCACGGCACGATTCCGCCGAAATCGGAGAGGTTCGGATCGAGGTTCACCGCAAAGCCGTGCATCGTCACCCATCGCCGCACGCGCACGCCGATCGCGCCGATCTTCGCCTCGCTGCCGCCGTCGCGCGTCCAGATGCCGATCCGTCCCTCGGCGCGAAAGGCGTGGATGCCGAACTGTCCCAGCGCATCGATCACCCAGCCTTCCAGAGCATGGACGTAGCAGCGCACATCCTTGTTCCGCTTCGACAGGTCCAGCATCGCATAGCCGATGCGCTGGCCCGGCCCGTGATAGGTGTAGCGTCCGCCGCGCCCAGTCGCGAAGACCGGGAAACGCGGGTCGATCAGTTCGGCCGGGTCGGCGCTGGTCCCGGCGGTATAGACCGGCGGATGTTCGAGCAGCCAGATCTGCTCGCGCGCCGTGCCCGCCTGGATCGCGGCGACGCGCGCCTCCATCTCCGCCAGCGCCTGCGGATAGGGAACGCGCCCTTCCGCCACCCGCCATTCGATGCCATCGACCAGTTTCATCGCTGCCAGATGCGATGCCCGAAGCGCGAGCGCAAGCATGTGGCGCACCGGCTCCGGATCGGCTAACCAGCGCCGCGAGAAGGGGAAGACGATCATGACGAGCATGGGCACTGTCTGGGACCGCACTGCGGAGTTTCTGAGCGACAATCTCGGCACCATCCTGCCGCTCGCCTTGCTCGCCATCTTCGTGCCCGCCACGGTCAGCGCCAATCTCAGCGAGTTGCAGCGGACCGCCGAGCCGGGCACGTCGATGCTGCTGGGTCTTGGCGTGTTCGTGCTCGCGCTCGTCACCTTCTGGGGACAGTTGGCGATCACCGCGCTGGCGATCGATCCCGCGCTTGGTCGTCAGGCGAGCGGGCTTGCGACGCGCCGCTTTCCGGCCGCGCTTCTGGTGATGATCGTCCTGATGGGGGCGACGATCGTGCTGCTGATCCCGATCGCGGTGATCCTGGCGGCAACCGGGGTCGCGCTGACCGGCATCGAATCGGGGACGATGCCGGAAATCCCGGCCACCGCCACGCTGTGGATCATCCTCTATCTGTTCCTGCTCCTGCCGGTGATCCTGTGGCTCGCGGCGCGGCTTTCGGTGATTCTGCCCGTCATCGTCGGCGACCGACTCGTTCTGCGCGCAATTGCCCGCTCCTGGGCACTCACCCGCGGCGTGGCGCTCAAGATCGTCGGTGTGATCCTGCTCTATGCGATCGTCTCGATCGTCGCGAACCTCGCCGCCACCACCGCCTTTGGCGCGGTCATGTTCCTGGTCGCCGGGCGGGGTGAGGACGGGCTGTCGCTCGCCACCGTGCTCACGACCATCGTCGGCGGCGCGGTATCGACGGGGTTCACCGTGCTCGGCGCCGCCTTTGCCGCGAAACTCTATGTCGCGCTGCTCGCCCGCAAAGAGGCGTCCGCCGCGCAATGAAATTATCGCTCGGCGGCGCGCTGGCCGACGCCGCGACCCTCTGGCGCACCGACCGCGATCTGCTGCTGCGGATCGCGGGGCTCTTTCTGTTCGTGCCGGTGCTTGGCTTCCTGTTCCTCGCGAGCGGCATTCAGCTTCCCGAGGGTGGCGATCGCGAGCAGGTTCGGGGCGCGCTCAACGGCTTTTTCGCGGCCAATCTCGCCTGGATGGCCCTCATCATCGTGCTGTCGGAATTTGGCAGCCTCGCCATCCTCAACCTCTATCTGCGACGCGGAGAGACGGTCGGAGCCCTGCTTTCGGCAACGCTTTTGCGCCTCGTTCCCTATTTCCTGATCGGCGTGATGGTGAATGCGCTCGTTCAGCTTGGCGCCTATTTTTTCGTGGTCCCGGCCATCTATGTGTTCGGCCGCACCTGCCTGATGACGATCGCCTATGCCGCCGAGCCCGAACAGGGCGCGTGGAGCGCGATCGCGCGGGGCTTCGCGTTGAGCGAGAAGAATGGCTGGAAGATCGGACTCTTCATGGCCGGGCTCATGCTGTTCATCGGTGCAGCGCTTTTGTCGATCGCGCTCGCGATCGGGCTGCTGGCGCCGATAACCGGTTCGTCGCAGCTCGCCGGAGCGCTGCTTCTTGCGCCGCTCGCTCTTGCAATCACTGCCGCCTGGGTCTTCTTCGCCCTCGTCCGCATCGCCCTCTATCGGCGGCTGGGCGGCTCGATCAACGGGATGTGAGGGGCCGCCGTGCGCGGGAGATGGCCGGTGATGCGGGGGTCGGGAAAGGTTTCGATCGCGCGGGTGTAGGGCACCAGCCCTGAGGCGCGGTAAAAGCCCAGTGCCTTGGGATGGTCGAGCGTGCAGGTGTGCACCCACACCCGGCGCACATCCTTGCGCCACGCGCGCGTCAGTGCTTGCGCCATCAGCCAGCGGCCATGACCCTGTCCGGTCAGTTCGGGGACAAGCCCGAAATAGGAAAGCGCGCATTGCCCGGCCTCGCGAAGATCGAGTTCGAGCAGCCCGACCTCGATTCCCCGCGGATCGGCGACCGCATAAATCTCCACCGCCGGGTCATGGATGATCGACACCAGCCGCGCCTCCTCCATCACCAGCCGCGAAAACCACAGCCACGGCGCGCCCACGCGCTCGAACAGCGCGCGGTACTTGGCGGGCGCCGGCGCCTCCCACCGCACCAGCCGCAGCGGCGAATCGGGCATCGGTCGCGGCTTTGGCCGCTCGCGCATCTCCAGGCTGGTAACGATCGTCGCGATCTCGCCCGGCTTTACGGGAATGAGACCCATTTCAGCTCCACGTGGCCAGCGGCGGCAGGCTCATCAGGATCGCGTCGATATTCCCGCCGGTCTTGAGGCCGAACAGCGTGCCGCGGTCATAGACGAGGTTGAACTCGGCATAGCGTCCGCGCCATTCGAGCATCTGCGCCGTGTCGGCCGCGCTGAACGGAGTCGCCATCCGCCGCCGAACGATCGTCGGGAAGATATCCAGGAACGCGCGTCCGACATCCTGGGTAAAGGCGAAGTTCGCCTCCCAATCCGCCTCGATGTCGCTGTCGAGATGATCGTAGAAAATCCCTCCGACGCCGCGATGCACCTTGCGGTGGGGGATGTAGAAATAATCGTCCGCCCATGCCTTGAAGCGCGGATAATGCTCGGGATCGTGCGCGTCGCACGCCGCCTTCAGCCGCGCATGGAAGTCCGCGCTATCCTCCGCATAGGGAATCGGCGGATTGAGATCCGCGCCGCCGCCGAACCACCGCTTCGTCGTCACCAGGAAGCGCGTATTCATATGCACCGCCGGGACATGCGGATTGGCCATGTGCGCGACCAGGCTGATGCCCGTGGCGAAGAAGCGCGGGTCCTCGCCCGCGCCATGGATGGTCTTGCCGAATTCGCCCTCGAACGTCCCCCCGACGGTGGAGACGTTGACGCCCACCTTCTCGAACACCTTCCCCTTCATGACGCCGCGCACGCCACCGCCACCCGGCGCGCCCGACGGATCGGCACGGTCCCATGGGGTATAGTCGAACGCCGCATCGGACCCCGCCTCGCGCTCGATCGCCTCGAATTCGGCGCAGATCGCGTCGCGCAGTTCCTCGAACCAGGCGCGGGCGCGCTGCTGCTGGGCATTGAGTTCGGTCATTGCGGATAGCCTTTGGTTTGCCGGAGCGCTTCGGACAGCGCGATGCCCGCCGAAACGGACAGGTTCAAGGATCGCGTGCCCGCCTTCATCGGGATTCGCAGCCGCAGGTCGGCGCGATCATGAACGTGATCGGGAACGCCCGCATCCTCCGATCCGAACAACAGGATGTCGTCGGCGCGAAATTCGGCCATGTCGAACCGTTCGGCGCCCTTGGTCGTGAACAGCACGATACGGCCGCGCGCATGGTTCAGGAACGCGTCCCAATCGGGATGCCGGGTGACCTGGACATGCGCGATATAGTCCATCCCTGCGCGGGCGACGCGCTTGTCGTCCCAGGCGAATCCCATCGGTTCGATCAGGTCCACGGGCGTGTCGAAACAGGCGCCCACGCGCAGCACGGCACCGACATTTCCGGCGATACAGGGTTCGAACAGGGCTATCCGCATGGCTGCCCCGATAGGGCAGGGGGCATGGTCGTAACAAGCGGCGTCGCCGGCCGTGTCACTGGCGGGTCAAAAAGGCGGTTGGCAAACGCGGCGTGTGGCGTCTATCAGGCCCGCCAGCCACCGGGGGCAACCGGGGGGCTCGACGTGGCGTTTGCGCGCCGCGGCGTATCCGGGACAGGGCGCGAAAAGCGCCGGATTTTGAAGTGCAAGGGCTGATGCATGGCAACGCTTGATGAAGCAGTTCCTCCGGGTGACGCGGCCGATGCGCCCGCCGATCCCCGCCGTCGCGACTATTTCGCGATCGGCGCTGTCGCGTTCGCCGGGGTTGGCGCGGGCGTTGTCGCGCTGCCGCTGATCAATCAGATGAGCCCGTCGGCCGACGTGCTGGCGCTCTCGACCACCGAACTCGATATTTCGGCGATCCAGCCCGGCCAGTCGGTCAAGGCCAGCTTCCGCAAACAGCCGCTGTTCGTGCGCAACCTGACCACCAAGGAGATCGGAGAGGCGAACGCCGTCCCGGTCAGCGAACTGCGCGATCCCCAGACGCTCGCGCAGCGGACCAAGGAGGGCAAGGAGAACTGGCTCGTCACGCTCGGCGTCTGCACCCATCTCGGCTGCGTGCCGCTGGGCGCGGGCGAGGGTGAGAATAAGGGGCCGTTCGGCGGCTATTTCTGCCCGTGCCATGGCTCGGCCTATGACACGGCCGGCCGCATCCGCACCGGCCCGGCGCCGACGAACCTCGCGGTTCCCGAATATGAATTCATTTCCGACACCGTGATTCGGGTCGGCTGAGGGGCGAACTGGCAATGAGCTTTCCCTGGGCAAAGCAGTATGAACCGAAACACCCGCTGATGAAGTGGGTGGACGACCGGCTCCCGCTTCCGCGTTTCGTCTATAACGCGGTGGGCTCGGGCTATCCGGTTCCGCGCAACCTCAACTATTTCTGGAACTTCGGCGTCCTCGCCGGCATGTTCCTGGCGATCCAGATCGTCACCGGCATCGTCCTGGCGATGCACTATGCGGCCAATGCGGGCATCGCGTTCGACAGCGTCGAGCATATCATGCGCGACGTGAATGCGGGCTGGTTCTTCCGCTACGCGCACGCCAATGGCGCGTCGTTGTTCCTGCTGGTGGTCTATGTCCATATCGCCCGCGGCCTGTGGTACGGATCGTACAAGGCGCCGCGCGAGATGGTGTGGCTGCTCGGTGTGGTCATCTTCCTGCTGATGATGGCCACCGCCTTCATGGGCTATGTCCTTCCCTGGGGTCAGATGAGCTTCTGGGGCGCGCAGGTCATCACCGGCTTCTTCTCGGCGATCCCCGTGGTGGGCGAGACGATCCGCGTCTGGCTGCTCGGCGGCTTCGCGCCGGACAATGCCGCGCTCAACCGCTTCTTCTCGCTCCACTATCTGCTGCCGTTCGTCATCGCCGGCGTGGTGATCCTCCACATCTGGGCGCTGCACATTCCGGGGTCTAACAACCCGACCGGCGTCGAGGTGAAGACCGAACAGGATACGGTGCCCTTCCACCCCTATTACACCGCCAAGGACGGTGTGGGCGTGGGCGTGGCGCTGATGGTCTATGCCGCGCTGATCTTCTACGCGCCGAACCTGCTGGGTCATCCGGACAATTATATCCCGGCCAACCCGCTCTCCACCCCGGCGCACATCGTCCCCGAATGGTATTTCCTGCCCTTCTACGCGATCCTCAAATCGTTCACGATCGACTTCCTGTTCCCGGCAAAGCTGTGGGGCGTGCTGGCGATGTTCGGCTCGATCCTGCTGCTGTTCTTCCTGCCCTGGCTCGACACGTCGCCGGTGCGGTCGGCGAACTATCGCCCGACCTATCGCTGGTTCCTGCTGATCCTGCTCGTCGACGTGCTGGTGCTCGGTTATATCGGCGGCGCCGCCCCGACCCCGGGCGTGATCCTGATCGGCCAGATCGCGACGGCCTATTATTTCCTGCATTTCCTGGTGATCCTGCCGATCGTCTCGGCGATGGAGCGTCCGCGTCCGCTGCCGAACTCGATCACCGAAGCCGTACTCGCCGGAAAGGGTGGCACCTCGCCGCTCCAGACCGCGGCTGCCGAATAAGAGGGGCTTAAGAAAATGGTTCGCATCGGCGGATTTTTGGTCGGGCTGGGCTTCGTCTTCGCCCTGTTCCTCGGGATCATCGACACGATCTCCAACGGGCTGACCACGCCCAAGACCGTGGAAGAGGAATTCCACAAGCACGCGCACGCGCCGGAAGGCGGCTTCTCGTTCGAGGGCGCGTTCGGCAAATATGACAACCGCCAGCTCCAGCGCGGGCTTCAGGTGTACAAGGAAGTCTGCGCCGCCTGCCACTCGCTGCGCCTGGTCTCGTTCCGCGACCTCGCCGCGCTCGGCTATAGCGAAGGGCAGGTCAAGACGATCGCCGCGGGCTTCCAGGTCCCGTCGATCAACCCGGAGACAGGCGAGCCTGCGACGCGCGACGGCATCCCCTCGGATCGCTTCCCCTCGCCCTATGCCAATGACGTCGCCGCGCGCGCCGCGAACAACAACGCGATCCCGCCCGATCTGTCGCTGATGGCAAAGGCGCGCGCCAACGGCTCGGCCTATATCTACTCGCTGCTGACCGGCTATCAGGACCAGCCTGCGGAGCTGCTCAAGAAGTTCCCCGAGGCGAAGACGCCGGAGGGGCTGCACTACAACCCCTATTTCCACACGCTCAACCTCGCGATGGCGCCGCCGCTGTCCGACGGTCAGGTGACCTATACCGACGGCACCGCCGCGACCAAGGCGAACTATGCGGCGGACGTCGCGGCGTTCCTGACCTGGACGGCGGAACCCAAGATGCAGGTCCGCAAGAGCTGGGGCCTGGGTACGCTGATCTTCCTGCTGATCTTCTCCTTCCTCGCCTATGGCGCGAAGAAGCAGATCTGGCGGAACGTGAAGGACTAAGGTCCGCCCGTAATGTTCTTCAGCGGCCCGGGAAGCGATTCCCGGGCCGTTTTTGTTTGGAAAGCCCCTCCCCTTCAGGGGAGGGGTTGGGGGTGGGGCGTCTCAGTCTCACCGAGCCGACGGCCAAGAGGACAGGCCCCACCCCAACCCCTCCCCTGAAGGGGAGGGGCTTGATACACCCAGCGTTCGCCACCCGGATTCGCCTCCTAAAGAAGAGTGCCGCCATGACCTCGACCAGTGACGATCTCGCCGCGCTGATCCGCACGATCCCCGACTTCCCCAAGCCGGGGATCATGTTCCGCGACATCACCACTCTGCTGCTCGACGCGTCCGGCTTCGCGCGCGCGGTCGAGCGGATCGTCGACGCCGTCGACGGCCCGGTCGATCTCGTCGCCGGGATCGAGGCGCGCGGATTCATCTTCGCCGCCCCCGTCGCGCTCGCACTCGGCGCAGGCACGTTGCTGGTGCGCAAGGACGGGAAGCTGCCCGGAGCGACCGTGGCGGAGGATTACGCGCTCGAATATGGCACCGACCGCATCGCGATCCACGCCGACGCCTTCGCGCCGGGCGCGCGCATCCTGCTGGTCGACGACCTCATCGCCACTGGCGGCACGGCGCGTGCCGCCGCGCGGCTGTTGCGCAAGGTGGGTGCGGTAGTCACCCAGGCTGCATTCGTCATCGATCTGCCGGAACTCGGCGGCGCCGATGCGTTGCGCGCCGAGGGGATCGACGTCACCGCGCTGGTCGCCTTCGCCGGACACTGACGGAACCCGACCCCTCTCTCTCCCGTTCTCAAGGGGATAGGACGCCCGGACGGCGTCCGGGAGAGGTAAAATGTTCGGTTCGACAATCCTGAAACTCGGTCTGGCGGGCGCCGCGGCGCTCGGCGTGGCCGCCTGCACCGACGGCTATGGCTATTCCGGCGCTTCGGTGGGCTATGGCACGGGCTATTATGGCGGAAGCTATGGCGATCCCTATTGGGGGTGGAGCGGCGACTATTATTATCCGGGCACCGGCTATTATGTGTACACGCGCGATCGCCGCCCGGTTCGCTGGAGCGCCAGCCAGCGTCGCTATTGGGAACAGCGCCGCCAGAACTGGCGCGGCGATCGCCGCGAAGTGCGGGCCAACTGGCGCGATTTCACGCGCGATCGGCGCCAGGACAGCCGGGCCTATCGCCAGGACCGGAGACAGGATCGTCGCGCATTCCGGCGCGGTGAGGTCACGCGTCCGGAAGCCCGGGCCGAACGCCGCGAGGATCGTCGCGATTATCGCCGCGAATATCGTCAGGACCGCCGGGAGCTTCGCCGCGAGAACCGCAGGGATCGCCGCGACCGGCGCCCGCGCTGATCGTCAGTCCTGGGGGCGGCGCGCGATCATCGCGTTCGCGATAAAACGCATGACCGGTTCGTCATTCTGATTGAACACGGTCATGCGCGATCGCGTCCGCCCGATCTCGGGCCGCTTCTCCGATATCCTCTTCTCGATCAACTCGGTCTCGCACCGCAGCGTGTCGCCCGGAAAGACGGGCTTGATCCAGCGTAGCTCGTCGATCCCCGAAGCGCCCAGGCCGGCCGACGGGTTTTCCTTCATATGCGCGACCAGCATCGCCATGGTCATCGCCGATGTATGCCACCCGCTCGCCGCCAGCCTCCCGAAATGCGTCCTGGCCGCTGCCTCGTCCGAAAGGTGAAAGGGCTGGGGGTCGTATTTCTCCGCAAAGGCAAGAACTTCCTCGCGCGTGACCGGATAGGAGCCGAAGCTCGCCTTGTCGCCGACCGTCAGGTCCTCGAAATATTTCATGCGATCCGTTTCAACCCGAAACCCGCTTTTTGGCAAGCGCCTCAGCGCGCGATGACGGGCGCCAGCACAGCCGGGTCGCCATCGATATCCTTCGCCTCGGGTAGCCCCGCAAGCCGCCGGATCAGCGGCGCGACATGGACATTGTCGAACGCTGGCACGGTCATGCCGCGGGTGATGTCCGGCCCATGTGCCACGAACAGCGCCGCCATCTCGGGCGCCGCCGGGTCCCACCCATGCGCGCCGCCCGGGCGCAGCGGCTCGGCGGCGGGGCGGGTCGTGATCGTCCAGCCGACCTTCGCCAGGCACAGGAAGGACGAGACGCGCGGGTTGCGCCCATAGTGAAGATGCGCCGGGATGTCGGCGCGTCGCCAGCAGCTCATATTGGGATGCGGTTTCAGCAGCGCCGCCGCCAGCGCCGCCTCGCGCCCGGGCAGCGGCTCGATCGCAGCATAGGGGCCTTCCTCGATCGTCCGGAAATCGCTCGCCGCCGCGACGGTATCGAGCTGGATTCGGCGGCTCTCGTCCACCGCCGCCATGCCATGATCGGCGACGAAGACGAGGTTGGCGGGCTGGTTTAGGCCAGCAAGTTCGCTGGTCAGCCGCCCGATCAACGCGTCGATCTCCGCTACCGCCGCCGTCGTTTCGGGCGCGTCCGGACCGAAATGGTGTCCGGCCGTGTCGATCGTGTCGAAATACAGCCCCAGCAGCTTGGGCCGGGTCGCTGTCGGACGGCGCAGCCAGTCGATGATCGAATCGACCCGCTGGCGCCCGTTCACTGCCATGCCGAATGCCTGCCAGTCGTGTGGACGGGTGCCGCCGATCTCGATCCCCGATCCGGGCCAGAACATCACCGCGCTCTGCACCCCGGCCTTTTCGGCGGCGTTCCAGACCGGCTCGCCCTGGTCCCACCAATAGGGCTGTTCGGAGCGCATGGTGAACACCTCGCCCGGCCGCGCCGGATCCTCGAACCGGTTGGCGACGATGCCGTGGCGGTCGGGGCGCTTGCCGGTGACGAGCGTGTAGAAATTGGGAAAGGTCTTGGTCGGAAACGACGCCCGCATCGTTCCGCGCGCGCCCTCCGCCGCCAGCTTCGACAGCACCGGCGTGACCCCGCGGTCGAGATAATCGGGGCGAAACCCGTCGATCCCGATCAGGATCGTCACCGGAGCGCGCACCTCCGCTGCGGGAGCGGGCGGCACCGGCGCGATCGCGGCGGGGGTGGTGCAAGCATAGAGAAGGGCGGCACAGGCGGCCGCCGCCATGGGTCTGATCCAACGCATGACGGCGGCCCTAACCGCCCGAGATGACAGAAGCGAGTCAGTCGCCCAGCGTCAGCTTGGCGAATCCGGTCGCGCTCACCGGACTGTCGCCATAATAGGGATTGAGCGCATCCGGCTTGGCATAGGCCGCGACCGATCCGCCCAGCGCCAGTGTCACCTTGTCCGCCAGCGGAATGCGATAGGCATAGCCGCCCTCGAACCGCGCGACACGAAACGGCCGGTCGTGCAGGGGGTGGCCGTGCTCGGGAAACAGTTCGTCGTTGCGCACCAGTTCGGCGCGGCCGAAGATGCTGTGCCGCGCATCCACGTCCCAATTCGCCTCCGCCACCCAGGCGCTGAGCACGTCGCCGGGGATGCGATTCTTCGCCGACCAGGCGAGCGTCGCCGACAGGCCGCCGCGCGCATAATGGACGCTGGCGGTGGTCCGCGCCTCGTCATTGCCGCCGTGCAGCGCCTCGGGGCTTTCCAGGCGTCCGTGGCTCACCTGCACCGCCCAGTTGGGCGAAGGGGTAAAGGTTGCACGCAGGCTCCACGAATCGAGCTTGATCGGATCGAAGCCCCAGCGTTCCTCGTCCGGCTCGCGCCCCTTGAACGCCGATGCCTCGATCTGGAACGCCCGCGCGCGAACGCCCGCAGTCGCCACGCCATAGGTGATGTGCGTCGAATCGAACCAGTGATGCGCGATCGGCGACATCGTCTGATAGCGCGCGGAGCGGCGGTGCATGAAGGCGGGCGGCCCCAGCGCAGGCTCGCCGACCGGCCCGCCATAGAGGAAGGCGGTGGCGCCGGGGGCGACGTCGACCTCGACCCGCGCGGCGAGCTCCATGAACAGGTCGTGCGGATGCTGGCGATCGACCAGCGCGCGGCCATTGGCGGTCTCACCCGCCGCGAACAGGTTCGGATAGCCGCGCCGTCCCATCAGCGGGTCGAGGCTGAACATGCCGCGCAGTTCGATCCGTGCTGAGTCGCCCAGCGGACGGCTGGCCGTGACCATGCCCATCGACTGGACGAACGCCATGTCGTCGCCGCGCGGGCCGCCCTGGCTGGTGACGGCGCCCCAGGCATAGCCATGCGCCATCAGCATCCAGTCCCCGGTCATGGCGTGCAAGCCGCCATGCTGGCCTCCCTCTGCCGCAGGGAGCAGCGCGGTGCCGGACGCGACCTGCGCATTTGGCTTCGGGGTCTCCGAACCCGGCTTTGGCGTGGCGCCATGGTGCATATGCTGGGCTGGAGCCGGGGCGGGGGTCGGCGAAGGGGAGGGCGCAGGCGCGTCCATCTTGTGCTGATTATGGTCGTGTTGCTGCGCTGCCGCCGCAACGGGCGGCGGCGTCGCCGCCATCAGGGCAGCGACCGTCATTCGGTATTTCATCGTCAATCTCCGGGTCTGATCGGGTGGAGCGGGACAATCGCCCGCAGCCGGTCAGGCGCGCGGAGGGGGCGGCTCGGGCGTCAGCACCGCTCCGGTCAGGCCACGGTGCGGCCCTGCCATCGCATGGGATTGCGGCGCGGCGCGCCACGCGGCGACCGCCGCCGTCTTCAGCGTCGATGGCGCGATACAGCCGACGCACAGCGCTTTGCCCATCACGGGCGGCGCTTCGGGTTGGGGGGCGGGTGTATCATGCCCCGTCGGCATCGCCATTTCGCTCATCTCATGGCACGCCGGTGCCGCCGCCGAGGGGGCGGGCAGGGTGCCCAGCATCAATGCGAGCAGGATGAACAGCCGAAGAAGCATCGCCCGCCCGTAGCATTGCCGCGCGCAGTGCGACAACCTAGCTTGCACATATGTCGCCGCCCGATCTCGCCGCCGCTCTGCGCAAGCGCCTGATCGGCGTCATCCGCGCCACCTTCAACGATCAGGAAAAGGGCGAAACCCCGGTCCAGCGTAGCGACGACGCGCTGTTCCCGCGCGACAGCGTCACCTGGCGCGTCCATGGCGACGTCACCACAATGATGGTCGGCGGCGTTGCCTCGCTGTTGCTGCAGATGCTGCACCCGGCGGTGCTGGCGGGCGTGTGGGACCATAGCGCCTTTCGCAAGGACATGCTCGGCCGCCTGCGCCGCACCGCGCGCTTCATCGCCGAGACGACCTATGCCGAGCGCAGCATCGCCGAAGCGACGATCGCCAGGGTGCGCGCGGTGCATGAGCGCGTCGGTGGCACGCTCCCCGACGGCACCCCCTATCGCGCGGACGATCCGGAGTTGTTGGCATGGGTCCATGTCACCGAAATGTCGAGCTTCCTTGCCGCGTGGCAGCGCTATGGGGTGCCGATTAGCCGCGCTCAGGAGGACGTCTACTATGCCGAAACCGCGCGGATTGCCGAAGCACTGGGCGCGGACCCGGTCCCGCGCAGCCGGGATGAGGCAGCGGCGCTGATCGCCGCGATGCGCCCGCAACTGGCGGTGGACGATCGCACGCGCGAGGTGGCGCATTTCCTGCTCGGCCATCCACCCACCAGCCTGGCAATGGCGCCGGCACAGGCGGCGATTTTCGGGGCCGCGATCGATCTGCTCCCGGACTGGGCACGGACGATGCACGGGCTAAAACGCCCGCCTGCGACGCCGCTGGTGCGCGGCTCGACGCTCGCGATTGCCAAGACGTTCCGCTGGGCGTTCGGCTGAGCCTCAGCGCGGCGGCAGAATCTCGATATCAACCCGTCGCATCCGCCGTGGCGCGCGCAGCGCTTCCGCGTTGCGCGCGGTGCCATAGTCGAGCGTCACCCGAGCCGGATCGACGCCCAGCGCCTCCAGCCGCGCGCGGACGGCCTGCCCGATCAGCGTATTGCCGGACTGCTGCGTCCCGGGGATCGGCGGCCCGTAATAGGTCGCCCGCAGCGCCACGCTTCCGCCCGTCCGCGCGACCAGCATCGCAACATGCTCGACGAGCCGCTCCGCCGCGGGGGTCAACGCGGCATCGCCGCTGTCGAAATAGGCGGTGAAACGCCGTTGTTCGGGCGGCCATGCGAAGGGTGCCGTTTGCGTGGCGCGCCAGGCCACCGCGACATGCTGGCGGAACGCGGCGCGATAGAGCCGGGCGGCACCGGCAGGATCGCCGCCATCCTTGCCCGCACCCAGCCGCTTCCGCGCGCCTGCCACCCCCTGCCGGCTCTGCGACCAGGCAGCCGGGATGTCGGTCGCCGCCCGGTAGCGGGCGAGCGTGGTGCGGCCGCCGATCACCTCGGGAAGGTCGATACCGAATTCGCCCGCGCGCACGTCGATCGCCCATTCGGCACGATCCGCAGAGGCGGAGATCGTCCCGGTGGCCAGCTCGGCAAGCATCAGAACATGCTTTGCGTCGGGGGCGTCGGGCGCGAGCCTGCCCCCCGAACGCGCCGCCGCGAGCGCGCCCTGCTGGTCGCCGCGACGCAGCAGCACTTGCGCCAGCAGCAGCGCGCGGCGCCCTTCCGCATCGGCGAGCAGCGGGGCGTCGCGCGCAAGGTCCGGCTTCGCCGTGCTCCCCAATCGCCGCGCGCTATCTGCTTCCCCGATCGCGATCGCGCGGCGTAGCAGCGCGTCGGCTTCGGCAACATCCCCGCGCCGCAGCGCCGCAGCTCCAGCCAAGGTCAGCGCGTCGGCACTCAGTCGCCCCGCTGCGCGGCCCGCCCGCGTCTCGACGGTCAGGATCGCCTTCGCGAGCCGGTCGGCCCCATCGGTGTCGCCCTTGCCCAGCAGCGTCCGCGCCAGCCCGATCCGCATCGCGTTCAACCGCGCGTCATCGGCGGGCAATTCGGCGGACAGCGTGGCGAGCGCCCGCGTCTGAAGCGTCTCGGCGACCGCGAACGCCCCGCGATAGGTCTGGGCCACGCCCTCATTATAGTCGGCCACCGCCTGTCGGCGCGGATCGGGTCGCGTGGCCGATTGGAATGAGTCGGTGGGCTCGGTGCGCCAGAACAGTTCCCGGCGCGCCATGACCTTGATCGCGAGCAGGTCGTCAGCGAGGTCAGGCTGCCCCGCCCCCTCCGGCGAGAGCAGAAAGGTTTCCAGCCGCGCTTCGGCCAGCGGCGATCCGCGCGCCAGCAAGGCGCGGGCGAGGGCACGAATCGCGGCTGGACGCTCGGATGGACCGGCCCTCTCGGCAGCAGCGGTCGTCGCCTGCAACGAGCCGGTGGCCGGGGGGAAAAAACCTGCGATAACGCCAAGCTCCGGCGCCGTCGGCCGGGCGGCAGCGGCCGTCATCAGGGCGAGAAGCGCCACGATCAGCAGGAGCACGCGCATGGCGGCATTCTGCACCGGCGGAGCGGCGATGGAAACTGACGATGCCAGATGCGGTCTCAGTGGAACGGAGACGGCAACGGGCCGGCGCCGCCATTCAGCGGAGCTGGCTCACCTCAAACGTTAAACCGGAACAGCATCACGTCGCCGTCCTGCACGACATACTCTTTCCCTTCCGACCGCAGCTTGCCGTTGTCGCGCGCGCCGGTCTCACCGCCGAATTTGACGTAATCGTCGAACGCGATCGTCTCGGCGCGGATGAAGCCGCGTTCGAAATCGGTGTGGATCTCGCCCGCCGCCTGCGGTGCCTTGGCGCCGACATGTGTGGTCCAGGCGCGCGCTTCCTTCGGTCCGACGGTGAAGAACGTCAGCAGGTGGAGCAGGCTGTACCCGGCGCGAATCACGCGGGTCAGGCCGGTCTCCTCCAGCCCCAGTTCGGCCAGAAACTCGCCGCGTTCTTCGGCGGGCATCGTCGCGATCTCGGCCTCGATCGCCGCGGAAACGACGACGGCCTGCGCGCCCTCCGACTTGGCCTTCGCGAATACGCGCGCCGAATAGGCGTTGCCCTCGGCGGCGTGTTCCTCATTGACGTTGCAGACATAGAGGACCGGCTTGGCGGTGATCAGCTGCGCCTGCTTGAGCACGCGCGCTTCCTCGGCATCGTTGGGTTCGGCCAAACGCGCCGGCTTGCCCTCGCGCAGCAGGTCGAGCGCCTGTGCCAGCACCGTCGCGGCGACCTTCGCCTCCTTGTCGCCCTGCGCGGCCTTTTTCTGAAGGTTCGGCACGCGCTTCTCGAGGCTTTCGAGGTCGGACAGCATCAGCTCGGTCTCGACCGTCTCGGCGTCGGCGATCGGATCGACCTTGTTGTCGACATGCTGGATGTCGTCATTCTCGAAACAGCGCAGGACATGGACGATCGCGTCCACCTCGCGGATATTGCCGAGGAACTGATTGCCCAGCCCTTCGCCTTTGCTCGCGCCGCGCACCAGCCCTGCGATGTCGACGAACCCCAGCTGCGTTTCGATGATCTTGGCCGAGCCCGCGATCTTCGCCAGCGCATCCAGCCGATCGTCCGGCACCGCGACATTGCCGACATTCGGCTCGATCGTGCAGAAGGGATAATTGGCCGCCTGCGCCGCCGCGGTCTGCGTCAGCGCGTTGAAAAGCGTCGATTTGCCGACATTCGGCAGGCCGACGATGCCGCAGCGAAAGCCCATGAGTCTCTAGGTCCTGTGGTCCGGGAAAGGCGCGCAGATAGGCCGGACACGGACAAAAGGCTAGGGTCGGAACTCGATCCGGCAATTTCCTCCCCGGCCGGGGCCGGGGAGAGGATCAGCCGATATCAGCGGCAGCGGGATTTGGCGCGGCGGCGCTCGGCCCGCTTTGCCGCCTCGCCGGTGAGTTCTGCATCAGCGGCCAGTTGCGCCGCCTGGCGCTCGCGACACGCCTTGCGCGATGCATTGGTAATGAGCGGCGCCTTCCATTGGTCGTACCCAAGGGTGGGCCAGCGCTGCTGCGGCGTGAAGCTGCGGTTGGCGTCCTGATCGGCAAAGGCCTGGGCGTGCGCGGCGGTGGACAGGGCGGGGGCCATCGGAACCGCGACCGCTACGGCGATGAGTGTGGTGAGTTGGCTACGCATACAGAGCATCTCCCTATGTGCCGGATCGACCCGACCAGCGGCAGAGGCGCTGCTCCGCCAACCCAAAGTGAACATCGAAACGCTTTCGACGTCAAGTTGGCGGAGACCGGTGCCGGTCGACGCTGTTCGGCCAGCTCGGTTCAGCGGCAGCGCACATTGCCGCGATCGACCTCCCGGCCCAGCAGCGCGCCGCCGGCGCCGCCCAGGATCACGCCCAGCACATCGCCATTGCCGATCGCGCCGCCCAGAATTCCGCCAAGCGCCGCCCCGACCACCAGGCCGGTCGTGCCGTCGTTCCGGCGGCAATAATAGCGCCCGTCGCGACCCCGATAGATGCGGTCCCGACGGCTCAGGCGGCGCTCGCGATAATTGCCCTGGCGATAGGCGCGCGACGGTTCCCAATTGCGGTCGCGGCGATCGCCCTGCCAGCGATAGTCACGGCCGCGGTTGCGCCGTTCATTATATTCGCGGTCACGCTGGCGTTCGCGCTCCTGCCAGCTTTGCGCCGACGCAGTGGTCGTCATCAGCGTGGCGCTCGGAACGGAAAGCGACAGGGCCAACAGGGCTGCAAAGGCTTTACGCATGATCGTTCTCCCGAAGAATTGCTTCCCAATCGTATCACAGGCGAAATGGTTCCCGTGGAGGGGCGAGCCGAGACGAATCAGCGATAATTGAAGCTGATGCTGATCCGCTCGCTTTTGCCGGAATGGGGCATCACTTCGTGTCGCAGCCAGCTTTCCCACAGAAAGATGGTGCCCGGCGCGGGCTGCGCATAGACGAAGGTCCGCAGATCCTCGGGCGCATCGGCGCGGCGGGGCGAGGCGGCCATCAGCATCGGCAGGCGCGGGTCTTCCAGCTTCAACGCACCGGCGCCCGGCGGCACCTCGACATAGATCGTCCCGGAAACGACGCTGTGCGGATGGATATGGCCCGAATGGGCGCCGCCGGGCTTCAGGATATTTACCCAGAGACTGTCGAGCTTCAGCTTGCGCGACAGGTCGAGCGCGCAAGCGTCGGCGAAGCGCGCGACGTGGCGGTTGAGATGGCGGACCAGATCGGCAAAGCGCGGGTCGCGATCGGGCAGATCGTCGAGCGAGGCGTAGCTGGTATAGCCGCGATAGCCATGTTCTTTTGACCAGCGTTGCCCCGCCCGGTCCTGCCCCGCCAGGTCGCGACAGGCTTCGGCCAATTCCTCCAGCAATGCCGCGTCGTCGAGCGCGGTTTCGGAAAAGCGCGTGGCAAAGAGCGATCGGATCGTCATCCCGCCCGCACAGCATTTCGACGCTGCCTATGCAAGCCGGACGCTGTTGACAGCGCCCGACACCGCGTCACACTTGCGCCATCGAACGAACAGGGGAGGACGGCAAGTCCATGAAACACATCGCAATCCTTGCGCCGCTGGCGCTGCTCGCGCTCGCCGGCTGTGGCGACAATGGCGCACAGGAAAACGCTGCGGCGGAAGCGAAGGCCAGGGCGGCGGAGGCGCGCAAGGCGCAGGACCTTCAGGACGCGCTCGCACTCAACGTCCGTTGCTATGCGGCGGTCAAATGGCAGGAGCGGCTGCTCAACAGTCCGGTTCCGCGCAACATCGCGGGCGGCACGCAGCCCTTCCTCGATTATTATCGCGGCATGATTGAAAAGAAATTGGGCGATCAGGTGATCCCCGCCGATCCGCCCAAGCCGGAATTGTCCAAGGCCAATCTCGACGCCTATCTCGACTGGGCGGTGAAGGATCAGATCGACAACAACTTCACGAAGGGCGATCGTGCCCAGGCCCATGCCACCGTCACCACCTGTCTTCAAAGCGGCGCCGAATTCGGGACGGGGCCGATGGCGAAGCTCGATCCTGCCACCCGACTCGGCAAGATTCAGCAACTTCGCGCATTGCTCGCCGAACTGGGCGCGTGATCGCCGGAGCCGCCGGTGCGGTGAAACCCGCACCGGCGCTCTTCCGTTTCGCGCAGAGGCACGCTACCGCATGGCGCAAAGGCCGCGGTCACGCGGTTCGTTCATCCGGGGTACAGGCGCGGGGCGCCTTGCAGTCGGTCACGTAACAGGAGTCGCAGTATGATTCGCCGTTCAGTTCTGATTGCCAGCACCGCTGTTGCGTTGACCGTTGCGGGTTGTGGCGGCGGCGACGATCCCAGCCCGACTCCCACGCCGTCGCCCACCTCCACCGTGACGCCGACCCCGTCCCCGGTCAGCTATTCCAGCCTGCCGCTGACCACCGCGGCTGAGGTGTACACCGTCAGCGCCGCAACGAGCTTTACCGGCGATGCTTCGGCCGGGCCGGTCACGCTCGGCACCGCAGGTACCGATGCCTTCTCGAACCGTGTTCGCCTTGCGCTTCAGAGCAGCGTCACGTCAGCCCAGACCGCCGAGACGGTAGTTCGCGAAAATACCGAAGAGTCGCGCTTCACCGGTGCCGACCTGCTCGTCGTCCCGGCTCCCGCCGTCACCGAATATGTCTATCGCGAAAGCACCGCGCCGACCACGGCGGGCGCGTTCAGCCAGCTTGAGCTGCTCAACAACACCATCTCCGGCCAGGTGACGTCCGACATCGCGCTGGCGCTGTCGCGGGTCAGCTATGCCGGCTGGTGGCGTGGTGCCAGCACGACGGGCACCAAGCGGATCACTTATGGCACCTTCGGCTATCCGACCGTCATTTCCGACATGCCGACCACCGGCACGGTCAATTATACGATGCGGGTCGCGGGCCGCGCGGTTGTTTCGCCTGCCGCCGGGGCCAGCGCGGTCGACAAGCTGACGGGTACCGTCACGCTGTCGATCAACTACGCCACCGGGCTGGTGAGCCTGTCGATGGACCTCAGCCGCGTCACCGCGGGCGGCAATGTCGCCTACGGGACCTTCACCGGCACCGGCGCGATCGCCGTCGGCAACAACCAGTTCACCGGCAGCTTCGGTCCGGGCAGCACCGCAGGCGGCACCTTCCAGGGTCTCGCTTACGGTCCGCAGGCGGCCGAGATGGGCATCAGCTTCGCGATCAGCGGCGCGGTCGCGGGCGGCGACAGCCGCGCCGTCGGTGTCCTGGTCGGCAAGAAGAGCTGATCGGGCCGACTCGCAATCAACGAAAAAGGCCGGGGAGACCCGGCCTTTTTTATGTGCTTCAGGGCGCCTGATTCAGCCGCAGCGCGATGTCGTTCATGAACCGCGCATCGTCCCCCTTGGCCAGCCACTCGGCCTCCGCCGCGATCGCGCCGAGCAGGTCGGACAGGTCCTCGATTTCGGCCTTCGCATAATTGCCGAGCACATAGCCCGTTACCCGGTCCTTGTGTCCCGGATGGCCGATGCCGATTCGCACGCGGCGAAACTCGGGCCCGATATGCTGGATCGCGCTGCGAATGCCATTCTGCCCGGCCGCGCCGCCGCCGCGTTTCACCTTGACCTTGAACGGCGCCAGATCGAGCTCGTCGTGAAACACGGTCACGTCCTCGGGCGCCAGCTTGTAGAAATCCATCGCCGCGCGAATCGCCCGGCCGCTCTCGTTCATGTAGGTTGCGGGCTTGAGCAGCAGGATCTTGTCGCCGCCGATCCGCCCCTCCTGCACCCAGCCCTGGAATTTCTTCGCGGGCGCGGTGAAGCCATGGACCTCCGCGATCGCGTCGGCAGCCATGAATCCGACATTGTGGCGGTTCATCGCATAGTCCGGTCCGGGATTGCCGAGCCCCACCCACAATTGCATCGTACAACTCCTATGGCAGCGGGCCGGTACCGCGACCGCTAAAACGCAGATCGCCCCCGCACCATGTCGATGCGGAGGCGATCCAGATCAACCCGAAGTCGGGCGTTCGGCTTATTCGCCGTCCGTCGCTTCGTCCTCGGCGCCCGCTTCATCAGCAGGCGCTTCGGCCGCGGCGTCCGCTTCGGCTGCCGCTTCGCCCTCTTCGGACTTCAGCGCCGACGGAGCGACGATCGTGGCGATGGTGAAATCGCGGTCGTCGATCGCGCTGGCCACGCCCTTGGGCAGCGTAACCGACGAGATGTGCAGCGAATCGCCGACTTCATAGCCCTTGAGCGAGATGGTGATCTCGCTGGGGATCTCGGCCGCGTCGCACACCAGCTCCAGCTCGTGGCGGACGATGTTGAGCACGCCGCCCTTTTTGAGACCCGGCGATGCGGCTTCGTCGGCGAACACCACCGGCACCGCAACGGTGACCTTGGCGTGTTCGGAGATGCGCAGGAAATCGACATGGACCGGACGTTCGGTCACCACGTCGAGCGCGACGTCCTTGGGAAGCGTGCGAACCGCCTTGCCGCCCACGCCTTCGATCATCACGACCGAATTCATGAAGTGGCCGGTGTGCAGCGCCTTCATCAGGGCGCGCTCTTCCAGGTGGATGCTCGTCGGTTCCTTGTTGTCGCCATAGATCACGGCGGGGACGCGGCCTTCACGACGCAGCGCCCGGGAGGCTCCCTTGCCAACCCGGTCGCGCGTCTCGGCCGACAGCGTAAGCGTGTCGCTCATATGTCGTTCCAATGCGCTAAAGTGTTTCCAATTCCGCCCAGGCCTCCAGGGATGACCCTGACCGGAAGCGCGCGCCTATAGGCAGACGAGCGGAAAAAGGCAACAAAATCCTCCCCGGCACGGGGAGGGGGACCATGCGCAGCATGGTGGAGGGGGCGCGAGGCAAGCGAATTGCTTCGAGGAGGGTCCCCTCCGTCAGCGCTACGCGCTGCCACCTCCCCGTGTCGGGGAGGATCTAATACACCACCCGCTCGACCGTCAGCCCCTTCTCGCCCAGCAGGTCCTGCACGCTGCCCCTGCCCGCCAGATGCCCGGCACCCACCGCGAAAAACACCGTGCCCGGCTGATCCATCCGCGCCGCGACCCAATCGGCGAAGCGCGCATTGCGCCGCGTAATCAGCGCCTCGGCAACCTCAGGTGCGGCCTGCGCGGTGCGGTTCATCTCCGCCCCCACGCTCTCGGCATCGCCCTTCGCCCAGGCCGCGACGAACCGGTCCAGCCGCGCCTTGGTCCCCGGCAGCGCCTTCACCGTCGCGTCGAGCATCGCGCTCTGCGCCGCGCCGGGGAGCCCGTCGAACAGCATCAGCTGCCCCCGCGCCGATTCCAGCGCCTTGACCGGCTTGCCCGCATCCTCCGCAGCGTCGGATAGCGCCGCCTCGACCCCTTGCGCGTTGCAATAGCCCGCCTTGGTCACCGCCAACTGGTTCAGCGTGATCGCCGCCAGCCATGGTTCCTGCTTGTCGATCGCGCCCTCGGGCATTCCCAGGTCGCGCGCCGCCGCGTCGACCTCGGGCGCAAAAGGCGGGCCGCCGCGCGTGCCGAGCTGCGCGGTCAGCGCCGCGATCGCATTCGGATCGGGCCGGGCAATCTCCAGAACCACCTCGTCGCTTGCATCGAACGCCTCGCGAATACCCTCGTCGAACCAGTTCATGCCCGGTTTCAGTACATGGATCGTCCCGAACAGATAGATGGTGGTGTCCTCATCCTTGACCACCCACAAGGCGGGATCGGCATCCTCGCCGAGCAGCGAACAGCTGGAAAGCAACAGGGCGGCAAGGGGGACGATCAAACGCTTCAACATGATCCGGCCCCCAAAGCCGCCCGCGCCTCCCACGTCAACCGCAGTTGACCCTGCATCGCCCTTTCGCCAAAGCCCGGCCCCATGACCACGCCGCTCAGCTTCCAGGGCATGATCCTGCGCCTCCATGACTATTGGAGCCAGCGCGGCTGCCTGATCCTGCAACCCTATGACATGCGCATGGGCGCGGGCACGTTCCACACCGCGACGACGCTGCGCGCGCTCGGCCCAGATCCGTGGAACGCCGCCTTCGTCCAGCCCTGCCGCCGCCCGACCGACGGCCGCTATGGCGAAAACCCCAACCGGCTCCAGCATTATTACCAGTACCAGGTGATCCTGAAGCCCAGCCCGCCCGACCTTCAGGAACTCTATCTCGGCAGCCTGACCGCGATCGGCATCGATCCGCTCAAGCACGATATCCGCTTCGTCGAGGATGACTGGGAATCCCCCACGCTCGGCGCCTGGGGTCTTGGCTGGGAAGTGTGGTGCGACGGCATGGAAGTCACCCAGTTCACCTATTTCCAGCAAATGGGCGGCTTCGACTGCAAGCCGGTGGCGGGCGAACTGACCTACGGCCTCGAACGCCTCGCCATGTACATCCAGAACAAGGACAGCGTGTACGACCTCGCGTTCAACGACGCGCAGGATGGCAAGCCCGACTTCACCTATGGCGACGTCTTCCTCGAAAACGAACGCCAGATGTCGAAATATAATTTCGAGGTCGCCGATACCGACACTTTGTTCGAGGGCTTCCGCAAGGCGATGGCCGAGTGCGAGAACTGCCTCGCCCACAACATCCCCATCGCCGCCTATGAACAGGCGATCGAGGCGAGCCATCTGTTCAACCTGCTCCAGGCCCGCGGGGTCATCTCGGTCGCCGAGCGCCAGGCCTATATCGGCCGCGTCCGCGATCTCGCGAAGGGCAGCTGCGCGGCATGGATGGAGAAGAACGGGTGGAGCGCGTGACCGCAAATCCTCCCCGGCACGGGGAGGGGGACCGCGCGAAGCGCGGTGGAGGGGGCGTGCGGCAAATGCTTCGGCCAGAGGTTTCCGCTGCGCGTCGTCTTCGCCGGGAGATGAGCCTGTCCGAGGTGCTTCTTTGGCAAAGGCTGCGCGATCGGGGCGATAGACCGTCATTCCGCCGCCAGCACCCAATCGGGCCTTATGTCGCCGACTTCTATTGCCCCGCGGCACGCCTCGTGATCGAGATTGACGGCGAGGTTCATGCGGATACCGCCCGGATTGCCTTCGACGACCGCCGCGATCAATTCCTGCAAGAGAATGGATATCAAGTGCTGCGCTTTACCGCTGCCGATGTGCTGAAAGATGTGGACGCTGCCGCAAACGCGATCGTCTCGCTTGCCGCGCTCCCCCTCCACCCCCAGCCTGCGGCTGGCGGTCCCCCTCCCCGTGCCGGGGAGGATTTCTGATGACCAACTTCCTTCTTGAACTCCGCTCCGAAGAAATTCCCGCGCGAATGCAAGACAAGGCGCGCGAGGATCTCGCCCGCCTGTTCGCCGCCGAGCTCGACAAGGCGGGCCTCAAGGCCGCCGAGCACGTCACCTACGCCACCCCGCGCCGCCTCGCGCTGATCGCGCGCGACCTGCCCGAACAGACGCAGGCCGTCAGCGAGGAGCTGAAGGGCCCCCCCGCCGACGCGCCCGACGCCGCGGTCGAGGGGTTCCTGCGCAAGGCGGGCCTGACTCGCGACGCGCTCGAAACGCGCGACGTCAAGGGCCGCGCCACCCTGTTCGCGGTGATCGACAAGCCCGGCCGCGCCACCGCCGACGTCCTCGCCGAAGCGATCCCCGCCATCGTCCGCGCCTTCCCCTGGCCCAAGTCGATGCGCTGGGGCGACGCCTCGCTCAGCACCGAAAGCCTGCGCTGGGTCCGCCCGCTGCAGGGCATCGTCGCATTGTTCGGCGAGCAGATCGTCGACTGCGAAGTCGCGGGCGTCCGCTCGGGCGCCGCGACGGTCGGCCACCGCTTCCACCATCCCGGCGTCATCACCATCGGCTCGGCCGCGGACTATGTCGAAAAGCTGCGCGCCTGCCACGTCATCGTCGACCAGAATGAACGCCGCGTCACCATCGCGCTCGGCGCGAAGATGGCGGCGAACAAGGCGGGGCTGACGCTGGTCGAGGACGAGGCGCTGGTGTCCGAAAATGCCGGCCTCACCGAATGGCCGGTGCCGCTGCTCGGCCGCTTCGACGCGGCATTCCTCGACGTGCCACCCGAGGTGATCCAGCTCACCGCGCGCGTGAACCAGAAATATTTTGTCTGTACGAATGCGGATGGCAAGCTCGCCAACGCCTTCATCTGCACCGCCAACATCGACGCCGCGGACGGCGGCGAGCGGATCGTCGCGGGCAACCAGAAGGTTCTCACCGCGCGGCTGAGCGACGCGCGCTTCTTCTACGAGACCGATCTCAAGACGAAGCTCGACGACCTGCATCCCAGGCTCGAAAAGATCGTCTTCCACGAAAAGCTGGGCACGGTGGCCGACAAGGTCGACCGCGTTGCCAAACTGGCGCGGTGGCTGGTGGAAGAGGGGATCGTAAAGCCCTCTCCCCTTCAGGGGAGAGGGTTGGGAGAGGGGGACTCTCCTCAAGCCCAGTCGCCTGCGGATATGCCCCTCTCCCCGCCCCTCTCCCCTGAAGGGGAGAGGGAGAGATTGGCGGACCTCGCCGAACGCGCCGCGCGCCTGTGCAAGGCGGACCTCGTCACCGGGATGGTCGGCGAATTCCCCGAGCTACAGGGCCTGATGGGCGGCTATTACGCCGCCGCACAGGGCGAAGACCCGGCAGTCGCCGCCGCGATCCGCGACCATTACAAGCCGGTCGGACAGGGGGATGAGGTGCCGTCCGCGCCGGTCACGGTGGCGGTGTCGCTGGCGGATAAGCTGGATACGTTGGTGAGCTTTTACTTTATCAACGAGCGCCCAACGGGTTCAAAGGATCCATTCGCACTCAGAAGGGCGGCTTTGTCAGTCATTCTTCTTCTCACGCGAAATGGCTTGCGGTTGCCATTCGGTCGCGCGGTCGTCGAGGCTGTGGATCCGGCAATTGAACGTGTCGCGACGCCATTTGAGAACCTTGGCGACGAACTCACTCCGCTCTTTAAGCGCGTTACGGAGATGCCGAGCGAGTTGGTGCATTCATTGATGGCGTCAGCTCAATCCGAGGCAGATGAGTTCAAAGAGCGTTTCCGCAAGCAGTTTGCTGATACATATTTCGGATTGTTGTCTTTCTTCGCCGACCGCCTCAAGGTCCAGCAGCGCGAAGCCGGCGTTCGCCACGACCTGATCGACGCAGTCTTCGCCCTTGGCGGCGAGGACGATCTCGTCCGCCTGCTCGCCCGCGTCCATGCGCTCCAGGCGTTCATGGCGACCGAGGACGGCGCCAACCTCCTCGCCGGCTACAAGCGCGCCGCGAATATCCTGAAGAAGGAAGGCGGCGTGCCCGAGGGGGCGGGGGCCAATGCGTCGCCCGAACCGGCCGAAGCGGCGCTCATCGCCGCGCTCGACGTCGCCGAGCCGAAGGCTGCGGACGCGGTCGAGGCGGAGGAGTTCGAAGGGGCGATGGCGGCGCTCGCCACCCTGCGCGCGCCGATCGATGCGTTCTTCGCAGATGTAACGGTCAACGACAGCGATCCTGCGAAGCGTGCCGCGCGCCTCGCTTTGCTGGGCCGGATGCGGGACGCGGTGCATCGGGTTGCGGATTTCGGGAAGATCGAGGGGTAAGGCTACTTAGCCCCACCCCTTCAGGGGAGGGGCTAAGTTTGCCTCGCCCCACCCGCAAATTTCACATCGCTGTAGCATTTCTTCCCCCTGACAACGTCGGACAGACCCTTCCCCCTTGTTCGCACCTGCGGTAGGCCGCGCGCCAAGTCACGGAAGGGGTTCGAATGACTCGCTATGTGTACCGCTTCGGCGGGAATGTTTCCGACGGCGGCCAGGGGGACAAGAATCTGCTCGGCGGCAAGGGCGCGAACCTCGACGGGATGGCGTCGATCGGCCTGCCGGTCCCTCCCGGCTTCACCATCGCGACCCCGGTCTGCGCGCTCTATTACGACAATGGCGAGCGCTTCCCCGACAGCCTGAAGGCAGAGGTCGCCACCGGCATCGCCCATATCGAGGGCATTACCGAGAAGAAGTTCGGCGACGCCGCCGATCCTTTGCTCGTCTCGGTCCGCTCGGGCGCGCGCGTCTCGATGCCGGGCATGATGGACACCGTCCTAAACCTCGGCCTCAATGACGAAACCGTCGTCGGCCTTGCGGAGATCAGCGGCGACCCGCGCTTCGCCTGGGACAGCTATCGCCGCTTCATCCAGATGTATTCCGACGTCGTGCTCGAACTCGACCATGGCCGGTTCGAGGAAGCGCTGGAGATCGCCAAGGAGGATAATGGCTACACTCTCGATACCGAGCTGACCGCGAAGGACTGGCAGAAGCTGGTCGAGGAATACAAGGCGATCGTGGTCGAGCTGTGGGGCAAGCCCTTCCCGCAGGACGTGCACGACCAGCTATGGGGCGCGATCGGCGCGGTGTTCGGATCGTGGCAGTCGGAGCGCGCGAAGGTCTATCGCCGTCTCAACGACATCCCGGGCGACTGGGGCACCGCGGTCAACGTCCAGGCGATGGTGTTCGGTAATATGGGCGAAACCTCGGCGACCGGCGTCGCCTTCACCCGCGACCCCGCGACCGGCGAGAATGCCTATTATGGCGAGTTCCTGATCAACGCGCAGGGTGAGGACGTGGTCGCGGGCATCCGCACCCCGCAATATCTCACCCGCGCCGCGCGCGAGCGGGCAGGGGCCAAGCCGCTGTCGATGGAAGAGGCGATGCCGGAGGTGTACGCCCAGCTCGCCGCGGTGTTCGAGACGCTCGAGAAACACTATCGCGACATGCAAGACATCGAGTTTACCGTCGAACGCGGCAAATTGTGGATGCTGCAGACGCGCTCGGGCAAGCGCACCGCGAAGGCGGCGCTCAAGATCGCGATCGACATGGCGAACGAAGGACTGATCACGCGCGAGGAAGCGATCCTGCGCGTCGATCCGGCGGCGCTCGACCAGCTGCTCCACCCGACGCTCGACCCCGATGCGCCGCGCGACGTGCTGACCAAGGGCCTTCCCGCCTCGCCCGGCGCGGCATCGGGCATCGCGGTATTCGACAGCGACACCGCCGAGAAGCGCGCTGCGGCGGGCGAGTCGGTGATCCTGGTCCGCGTCGAGACCAGCCCGGAGGACATTCACGGGATGCACGCCGCCAAGGGCATCCTCACGGCGCGGGGCGGAATGACCAGCCATGCGGCGGTGGTCGCGCGCGGCATGGGCCGTCCCTGCGTCTCCGGCGCGGGCACGCTGTCGATCAAGGCGTCGGAAGGCGTCATGCGGATCGGCACGCGCGAGGTGCGTGAGGGCGAGGTGCTGACGATCGACGGATCGACCGGCGAAGTGATGCTCGGCGCCGTCCCGACGATCCAGCCCGAACTCGCGGGCGACTTCGGCACGCTGATGGTGTGGGCCGACGAAGTTCGGCGCCTGAAGGTGCGCACCAATGCCGAAACCCCGCTCGACTGCCGCACCGCGCGCGAGTTCGGCGCAGAGGGGATCGGCCTGTGTCGGACCGAACATATGTTCTTCGACGCCGCGCGCATCACCGCCGTGCGACAGATGATCCTGGCAAGCGACGAGGCCGGCCGCCGCGCCGCGCTGGACAAGCTGCTGCCCGAACAGCGCGCCGACTTCACCGAGATTTTTGAGGTGATGGCGGGCCTGCCCTGCACGATCCGCCTGCTCGATCCGCCGCTCCACGAATTCCTGCCGCACGAGGAATCCGAGTTCGAGGAAGTGGCCAAGGCCGCCGGGCTCGATGTCGAGACGCTGCGCCGCCGCGCCGCCGAACTGCACGAGTTCAACCCGATGCTCGGCCATCGCGGCTGCCGTCTCGGCGTGACCTATCCCGAAATCTACGAGATGCAGGCGCGCGCGATCTTCGAGGCGGCGTGCGACGTTGCCGAGAAATCGGGCGCCGCGCCCGTACCGGAAGTGATGATCCCGCTGGTCGGCACGCGCCGCGAGCTCGAGCTGATGAAGAATGTCGTCGACCGGGCCGCGCAGGCGGTCTTCGCCGACAAGGGCCGCACCATCGACTATCTGGTCGGCACGATGATCGAACTGCCCCGCGCCTGCCTGCGCGCCGGGGAGATTGCCGAGGTCGGCGAATTCTTCAGCTTCGGCACCAACGACCTCACGCAAACGACGCTGGGCGTCAGCCGCGACGATGCCGGGCGGTTCCTGACCACCTATGTCGAGAAGGGTATCTACGCGCGCGACCCGTTCGTCAGCATCGATGTCGAGGGCGTCGGTGAGCTGATCGGCATCGCCGCCGAGCGCGGCCGCGCGACCCGGCCTGACATCAAGCTCGGCATTTGCGGCGAGCATGGCGGCGATCCCGCCTCGATCGCCTTCTGCGAAGCCACCGGCCTCGACTATGTTTCCGCCTCGCCCTATCGCGTGCCGATCGCGCGGCTCGCTGCGGCGCAGGCTGCGCTCAGGGCTCGGTGACGGGCAATGGCTGCGGTCGCATTCCTGGCCGCAGCCATGGCAGCAGTACAGATGAGCCCGGTCGAACGCCTCAACGCCGATCTGCTCGCCGCGCGAACCGCGACCGAGGTGCTCGAAGCGCGCTGTGCCGCGCTGAACCTGGCCGATCCGCCGCGGGTCCATGCCGAGGTGAAGCGCGCGCGCATCGTCGCCAGCGCGTCACCCGCCCGGCACCGGCTGAAGGTCGGCAAGAGCGAGATGCTCGGCTATCGTCGCGTCCGGCTGATGTGCGGCACGCACCTGCTGTCCGAAGCGACCAACTGGTATGTCGCCAGCCGGTTGACGCCGGAGATGAATGCGGCGCTCGACACTGGCGACGCGCCGTTCGGCCGGGTGATCCTGCCGCTCGCGCCGCGTCGCCGCACGCTATCCACCTGGACGGTGAAGCCCGGGCGCGTGCCGCCGGGCGGGGTCGTGGTGCGCCACCGTGCGGTCGTCCTCGACGGCGAGGGGCGCCCCCTCGCCCAGGTGGTCGAACAGTATCAGCGCGTTCTGCTCGGCGAGCGCTGAGTCGCCTTCAGTGCTGCGATCCTTCCGCCCGGACATGCGGGGGCAGCCATTCATTGGTTCGCTGAACCGGTTCCTCGACAGTCACGCCTTCGGCCGACGCGGCGGGCGGTTCAGCGGAACCTGACGCGGGCGGCGCAGCTTCAGCCGCTCCGCTCTCATCTTGCGCCGGGGTGGCCTGGGGCGTTGTCGTCGGAAAGTTCGTATCGGCCGATGCCGCGCTCACCTCCTCCTGCGCCGTGGCAGGGGCAGGGGGAGAATCGGATGCGATCGGCTGGGCGGCCGGCTGTGGCGCGGGTTCGGGCGTTCCCATCGCCAGCGGGGGCGGGGCGGGGCCTTCGGGAATCCAGCTCCTGGTCTCGTCGCCATCTGACGTGCTGTCGTCCTTGTCCGAATGGGCGAGCGTGGCGGCGCTCGCGCCGACCGCCGCCGCCGCAACGGCGGGCGTTGCGCCGGGGTTGGCGTTCAGCTGCGCCTCCAGCTCGCGAATCCGCGCCTGCGCCTCGCGCAGTTCGCGCTCGTCGCGATCGCGCTGCTCCGCATGGGCCAGTTCGGCGTCCTCGAGCTGGCGTTTCCATTTCTTGCCGCCCGAACTGCTGGCAAGACCGAAGAACCATCCGGCGATGAGCGTGATGGCGAGTGCCGCCCAATGGGTGGGCGTGGTGAACAACATGGTGGCGTCTCCCCGTTTCCCTTGCGAAACAGGTTAACCAAAGCGGCAGTCGAGCGCCACCCGTGGAATCGGGTGAGATCGTGCGCTCAGCCGCTCATCAGCGCGTCGTTGATCGAACAGGCTGCCGGGCCAAGGATGACGACGAACAGCACCGGCAGGATGAACAGGATCAGCGGCACGGTCATGATCGCGGGAAGACGGGCGGCCTTTTCCTCGGCGCGCATCATCCGTTCGTTGCGGAATTCGGCAGACAGCACGCGCAACGCCGATGCGAGCGGCGTGCCGTATTTTTCGGTCTGGATCATCGTCGTGACGACGCCCCGGATCGAATCCAGGTCGATACGCATCGCCAGATTCTCGAACGCCTGGCGACGATCCGTCAGGAACCCAAGCTCGATCGCGGTGAGCGAGAATTCTTCGCCCAGTTCGGGATAGGCCTTGCCCAACTCGCGCGCGACGCGGCCGAAGGCGGCATCGACAGTGAGTCCCGCTTCGGCACAGATCACCAGCAAATCGAGCGCATCGGGAATGCCCTTGCGAATCGCGCTCGACCGCTTCTGGATCTTGTTCTTGAGGTAGATGTCGGGCGCCTTGTAGCTCAGGATCGCCGTCCCCGCGACGAGACCATAGGCCTTGAGCGGGGTCCAGTCCGAGAACATGTCGGTGCCATAGACCAGGAAGGCCATCGTGCCACCCAACGCGATCGGCAGGACCATGCGGCCAAAGATCACCGCGACGGCATAATCCTTGGACCGGATGCCGGCCTGCATCAGCTTGATCTGCGCGGTCTTGACCTGCGAATCCTGCAGCACCTTGAGCGAGGAGAGGAAATCGCGGATCCGGTCCGTCGTCGCGTTCTTCTGGACCAGCTTGGCGCGACGCTTGCTGGTCGACGCGGTGATGCCTGCCTTAAGCTGTTCGCGGCGTTCGTTGAGCGCCTTGACGCGCTTCGCCATCGGATCGCGGACCGAGATGGCGGCATAGACCGCGAGCAGCACGCTGAAGGCGGCGATGCCCGCGAGCACCGTCGCGACATAGATCACGTCGAAGCCGAGCAAAGTGGGTCCGGTGGGATCGGTCATGGCTCTAAATCTCGAAATTGATCATCTTGGCCATGATGAAGGCACCGATCGCCATCCAGACGATCCCCCCGCCGCCCGCGACGATCAGCCGCTGGTCGGTGAAGAAGCTCTGCATATAGCTGTCGTTGATGAACCAGATCATCCCGAAGACGATGAAGGGCAGCGCACCGATGATATAGGCCGACGCCTTGGATTCGGACGACATCGCCTTGATCTTCAGCTTCATCTGGCTGCGCTTGCGCAACACTTCGGCGAGGTTTGCGAGCGTTTCGGCGAGGTTGCCACCGGTCTCGCGCTGGATCGCGATGGTGATGACGAAGAACTGGAATTCCGGGGTGCCGAGCCGGTCGGCGGTCTCCTGAAGCGCTTGGTCGAGCGTGCGGCCGATCTTCATCTTGTCGCTGATCGAGCGGAATTCCTCGCCGACCGGGCCGTCCACCTCGGCGCCGACGACGCCGATCGTCTCGGTGATCGGCAGGCCGGAGCGCAGGCCGCGCACCAGCAATTCGATCGCATCCGGAAATTTGGCGGTGAAACGGGCGATGCGGCGCGAGATCAGATAGCCCACCGCCATGTGCGGCAGGCCGCCGCCGATGATGACGCCGACCAGCAACGCCAGCAAGGCGGGTAGCCCTTGAACCATCAGCGCGGCCGCAACGACGACGAGGATGCCGAGCGAGGCGAGGCCATATTGGCCGACCGTCCAGTTCTTGCCCGTCATCGCCAGCCGCTTGCCGAGCTGGGCCGGGTTGGGAAGCAGGCGCGCCGCCGCCTTGTCCATATTGCTGGCACGATTGGTCGAGATGCGGCGCAGCTGTGCCTCGACCGCGCCGACACCGACGACACCGGCATGGCGATCGCGCAAGCCGGTCAGGCGCCGCGCGCCCTCCGCCTTGGCCGATGGCCCGGCAAAGGCGAGGATGAGCAGCGCCAGCACCATGAAGGTGCCGCCCGCCAGCAACATCATCGGCATCAATTCCATGCCCCGCTACGCCTCCTCTTGCAGACCCGATGCGATCCGGTCCGCTTACGCCTTCTTCTTCGCCAGCTTCATCGAGCCGGTCAGCTTGCCGAGCAGCGAGCCGCCCTTCGCTTTGGCTTTCTTGCCCTTGTCGGCGGCATGATCCTCGCCCGCATCGGTGATCGCGATCACCCGCGCGGCGATTTCGGCGAGCGGCGCGAGCGATTTCGTGCCCTTGCCCGCCTCGGCGAGCGGCTTGCCGAGCTTGGCCGCCTGAACGGCGATCTTGGTTTCGAGGGGAATCAGGTAATCGATCTTGCGCTCGATCGATCCTTCGAAATCCTTTCGGCTGATCTCCAGCTGGCCCGATGTCGGCACGCGATTGGCGACCACGACCAGCTGGGTATGCGGGGCGTTCGATTTGAACCAGCTGATGATACGGATCGCGTCGCGTGCCGCCGCCAGCGTCAGCTCGGTGACGAGCACGGCGACCTGCACGTCGGAGATGAGGTGCGGGTAATTGACCAGCATCGCGCGCGGCAGATCGACCACCGTGCATTCGAACGCGCTGCGAATTTCCTCCTGAAGCTGGAAGAAGGCGGCGCCATCGGTCATCACCGGCGAGTTGATCGGCGCTTCGGCGGACAGCACCGACAGCTTGTCCGATGCCTTCACCATCGCGCGTTCGATGAACAACCCGTCGATGCGGCTGGGATTTTCGATCGCATCGGTCAGGCCGCGGCCCGGTTCGAGGTCGAGCGTCAACGCGCCGGTGCCGAAATGGACGTCGAGATCGAGCAATGCGGTCGAACGGTCGCTTTTTTCGCTCATCAGCCAGGCGAGCGAAGTGGCAAGGGTAGAGGCGCCGACGCCGCCGCGCGTGCCGATCACGGCGACCGCACAATGCGGGCGATCCGACGATGCCTCGGCATGTTTCGGCGCCGCCAGCATCGCCTGCGCATGGACGAACGTCTCGCGCATCACGTCGGGGTTGAGCGGCTTGAGCAGATAGTCCTGGATGCCCGATGCGACGAGATCGCGGTACAGGCGCACATCATTGACCTGGCCCGATGCGATCACGACCGTTCCGGGCTCGCACACTTCGGCCAGCGCGTTGATGTCGTTGAGCGGGTCGCCGCTTTCCGACAGATCGACGAACAGGATGTTGGGGCTGGCCGAGACCGACAGCGTCTGAACCGCGTTACGCAGCCCGCCCTTGTGGACCTTGTCGGGGTTCCAGCCCTGTTCGATCGCGATCGGGCGGAGTGCTTCGGCGGTCGATTCATCGCAGACAAAGGCGACGAACGGCTCGCGGTGCGCGGCGCGCTGGGGATTGAATGGCGCGTTCACTGGCCGCCTCCGCCGGTGCCTTCGGCCTTGACCGTGGTACCGCCGCCCCCGCTTGGCGCAGCGTCGCGCAACGCCTTGATCGATTTGGTGATCTGCGTCGGATCGGCGGTTCCGGCGCCAGGTTCGCCGCGCACCAAATCCTCGGGTTGAGCGATCATGGATGCGAGATTGCCATTGACCGAGCAGCCATAGTTGGAGCCGGTCTTGGCGCTGAGGTTCGTCGCCCCGGTGTCCGACCAGTTGGGGCATCCGGGGACGCTGGCCTGCATCCGGCTCACCACCACGCGGACCATGCCGGGCTCGACCGGGCCTGCGGTCACCGGTGCGGGACCCGAGAGGAGCACCCCATAGCGCGCGGCCTCGGTCGCGACCTGACGGGCAGCCTCGGTCCCTGCGGGATCATCTACATGGACGCGGTCGCCATAGCCGAGCCGGAGTGAGGCGAGCCATCCGGCGACCCGCGCCTGCTCGCCCGGCGCCAGATAGGCGCCGGCGGTGCTGGCATCGAACACATAATCGGTGCGGGCGACAACCGGCTGGTTCGCCGATTCCAGCCCCGCATAGCCGCTGGGCCCGCAGGCGGAGAGCAGCCCGGCGGCGCTCAGCAGAAGGATCGTGTTACGCATGGTCGTTCCTCGCTGCGATCAGTTGAAGCCAAAGCCTGGCATGGGTTGGGCGCCCTTGCGCTTGCCCTGCTTTGCGGGGGTCTGCGCGGGTTGGGCGGGGGTTGCCATCGGCTGGACGGGCGCGGGCAGCTCGCCCGGAACCAACGGTGTCGCTGCGCCAACGGACGGCACGGCTCCGCTGGGCGGTGCCATTTGCGGCGTCGGGCGCGTCCCCGGCGCGCTGGCACCAAGCTGGCCGAGCAGGATGCGCTCCGCGTCGCTGGGCGCGCGATAGCCGTCGGTCGGCAGCGCGATCTGGTTCGCGTTGACGGGCTTTACCAGATAGGGGGTGATGACGATGACCAGTTCGGTCTCGTTGCGCTTGAATCCGTTCGAACGGAATAGCGCCCCCAGGATCGGGATGTCGCCCAGACCGGGTGCCTTGTCGACCGAATTGTCATGGGTGTTCTGAAGCAAGCCGCTGATCATCAGGCTCTGGCCGGAACCCAGTTCCACGGTCGTTTCGGTGCGACGGGTGGTCAGTGCCGGAACCTGCACGCCGCCGATCGTGACCGATCCCGCCGCCGATAGCTGGGACACTTCGGGCCGCACGCGCAGCGAGATGCGCCCGTCCGCCAGCACCGTCGGGGTGTAGGCGAGGCTGACGCCATATTGCTTGTACTCGACCGTCACCGCGCCCAGCCCCTGGCTGACCGGGATCGGAATCTCACCGCCCGCCAGGAAGGAGGCGGTTTCGCCCGACAATGCGGTCAGATTCGGATTGGCGAGCGTCGAGACCTGGCCATTTTGTTCGCCCAGATCGAGTGAGCCGAGCAGGTCGAGGCCGAACAGCTTGCCCGCACCGAACAGCCCCGTTCCAGTTGCGGGATTGGTTACTACGGTAGTTCCCGTGGCCCCGGTAGCCGCGGTTCCCAGCGGGCCGCCGGGATTCCACTGGCTGAAGAAATCGCGGCCCTGACCGATGCCGAACTTGAACCCGCTGGTCATGTCGGCGGAGGCGAGGTTGACGCCGATATTTTTGGCGAAGCTGCGGCTTACCTCGGCAATGCGGACCTGAAGATTGACCTGAAGCGGGGTCGCGGTCTTCAGGCGCGACAGGATCTTGGTCTCCTCGCCGACAAATGCCTGTGCCAGCCGTTCAGCCTCGGCCGCATCCTGCGGCGCGGCGACCGTGCCGGTGAGCAGGACGAAGCCGTTCATGGTCGTCGCGGTAATGTCCGCTTCGGGCATCGCGGTCTGCAACATGCCTTGAACGCTGTCGAAATTATTGCCGACGCGCACCGTGGTCGAATAGATGACCTTGCCCGCCTTGGTCGTTGCATAGACGGTCGTTTCGCCCGCCTTCTTGCCGAAGACCCAGAGCTGGGTGGGCGATCGGACCTGCACATCGGCGACGTTCGAATCGGCGACGAAAATGTCCGACATCGGCGCGGTGAGCGTCACCAGCCGCCCCCGGCCGGTCGCGATCTGCACCGTGTCGCGCGGGCTGGCATGAACGGTCTGCGCCATCAGCGGCATCGGCGCCGCGACTGGCGATGCCAGTATGGCGACCGCAGCCAGCTGGCCGACCAGCTTGTTACCCCTCAACCGCATGTCAGTCCTTCCCCCCAACCGGAACAACGGTGACCGCATTGCCCCGTGAAACCTTGACGATCGGGCCAGGCCCGGCGGGCGCGGCGCCCGGATATCCCCCTGCGGCCGGCGCCGCAGGTGCGCCGCCCAGATCCTGATTGTCGTCGCGCGGCTTGCCGGGCACGGTGCTGCGCTGGAACCGCGAGACATCCGCGCCGGTCGAGAAGGTGCTGCGTCCCTCCACGGGGCGTGCCGCCACGCGCGCCAGCATCGCCTTTTCCGCCTTGGGATCGTCGCCCTCCGGCATCGTCACCTCGCCGGCGGCAATCGCTTCCTCCAGTTCGCCTGCATTGTCGGCGATCGAGCGCAGCGAGAGCGAGAGCGTCCCGAGCGTCTGTGCGACCGCGATCTTCTCGGCAATGCGTGGTGTCGCTTCGACCGTGACGGTCGAATAAGTCGCGACCACGGTCTTGCCCTGCTCGTCCTGCTGCTTGTCAGTGCGCTGGTCGGTGGCGAGCACGCGCAGGTTGCGCAACACGGTTTCCGATGCCTTGAGCGGGGGGCCGTCGCCGCCGCCCGGAACCGCTTGGGTCAGGATCAGGTCCACGCGGTCACCCGGAAAAACGAAGCCCGCAACCGCCGCCTGCGCCGACACCGGAACGGTGACGGCGCGCATCCCCGGCCCCAGGGCAGCGGCGAGGAAGCCGCGGTCGCCCGGCTTGACGATCGCGCCCTGCGTCAGCGGCTGCCCCGCAGGAACGGCGAAGCGCACGACGGTGCCCTGCAGCTTGGCGAGATCGGTGCCGTCCTTCTGAAAATAGGCGCCCTCGACCAGATCTTTGGGCCAGGCGACGAACTTGATCGAATCGGGGCCGAGGATCGTGCCGACAGGCAGTGCGCGGGTGGCGACCAGCACCTCGACGCCGTCGATCGGCGCGGGTTGACCCGCGACCGGCGCAGCACCCGCACCGGGCGCGCCCGATCCGGTCATCAGGCTGCGTGCCATGAACGCAGTGATCGCGGCAACGATCAGCGCGCCGACCAGCAGAATGATCTTCCGTCCATCCATGACGTCTCAGGCCTTTTCTGTCTCGGACCGGGTTGAACCGGCGTTAAGCATCTACGCTAAGGGGTTAAGAATCGGTTCGCGGAGGGTGAGCAGCGCCGCGATGGCGATCGCGATGCCATAGGGGATCTCGGGCGGTTCGCTGCGGCGGCGCACCCATTTGTCGATCAGCATCAGCAACGTGATCGCCCCGCCGGCGAGCGACATGATGACCAGCAGGTTCACGAACTGGGTGAAGGGAAACCACAAAGCGATTGCGGCGATCATCTTGACGTCGCCTCCGCCCATCATCCCGAAATGGAAGGCGAGCGCGAACAGCGCGAAGACTCCGGCCGCCATCGCCGCCTGGATCGCTATGTCGGGCCAGGGCGAAAGTCCCATCGCGAACCACCAGGGTAGCGCCAGCAGCGCGATTGCGGCGTTCTTCCAGTTCGAAATCTCGCGGATGCGCGCGTCTTCGATCCCGGCCGAAACCAGGATCAGGACCAGCAGGCCCAGCAGAAGTGCAGGCGCAAATTCCCCCATCGCAACCTAATCCCTAGACGCGAGGGCTTTCCAAACCGTAACCAGCGCGCATGACAGCTTCCCCGTTCGATCGCCGCGCCATTCCCGCAGGTGCCAATGTGACCCGCTGGACCGCGCGCGATGGCTGGTCGCTGCGCTGTTTCGCCTGGCCCGTCAGCGGCACGCCGCGCGGATCGATCCTGTTTCAGGGCGGGCGCGGGGATGTTTTCGAGAAATATCTGGAGGCGTTCGCCCATTGGCAGGGGCGCGGCTGGACGATCACCTCGTTCGACTGGCGCGGACAGGGCGGGTCGGGGCGGCTGACCGACGCCGGAAATTGCGGGCATATCGACGATTTCGCCCAGTATATCGCCGATTTCCGCGACTTTGCGGGCGAGTGGCAGGCGGCAACGCCGGGACCGCATATCATCATGGGCCATTCGATGGGCGGGCATCTGGTGCTGCGCGGGCTGGTCGAGGGTGCGGCGCGGCCCGATGCGGCGGTGCTGATCGCGCCGATGCTGGGGCTGAAATCGCCGATGGGCGCGGCGCTGGGCGAGCGGCTCGCGCGCATATTGGGCGGGGTGGGTGACAGTTCGCGCCCGGCCTGGAAGGCGAACGAAAAGCCATACACCACCGATACCCGCGAATCGCTGCTGACCCATGATATCGATCGCTATCAGGACGAAACATGGTGGCAGGCGGCCAATCCCGGCAACGTCACCGGCCCGCCGAGCTGGAAATGGCTGATCGAGGCGTTCCGATCGACCCGCGAATTGCGCGCCAGCCCTGCACTGCGCAAAATGACTGTGCCGGTATTGGCGCTGATCGCGGAAGCCGACGGGCTGGTCGATGCCAAGGCGGCGATCGCGACCGTCGGCAAGCTGCCCGACGCGCGAATCGTGCGGTTCGGCAAGGAAAGCGCGCACGAAATCCTGCGTGAGGCCGACAGGGTGCGCAATCGCGCGATTGGCGAGATCGACTTGTTTCTCGAGGCGCGGGCGCGGCAGGCATGAGCCGATATGACGTCGCCTTTGTCGGGGCGGGAATTGCGGGCGCCAGCCTGGCCGCCGAGATTGCACCGCACGCCCGCGTCTTGATTCTGGAGGGCGAGGCGCAGCCCGGTTACCACGCCACCGGACGCTCCGCCGCCTTCTGGTCCGAAACCTATGGGGGGCCGAACATCCAGCCGCTGGTGACGGCATCGGGCGATTTTCTCCGCAACCCTCCTGCGGAAATGGGCGGCGAGAGCTTCCTGTCGCCGCGCGGGGAGTTGTTCATCGCAACGCGGGAAGACCGGCACGTCCTCGACGGGTTCGTCGAGAAATTCGCTGCGGCAGGCGTTGTACTGGATGATGTCGATCCGACCGCCTATTGCCCCGGCATCCGGTCCGAATGGACCGATGCGCTGTATGACGAAAGTTGCAGCGATATCGACGTCGCGCGGCTCCATGGCGCCTACCTTGGGGCGGCACGGCGGGCGGGGGCTGAGTTGGTCTGCGATGCCGGCGTAACCGGCCTTTCGCGCCAAGGCGGCTGGAAGATCGAGACGCGCGCGGGGACCTTCAGCGCCGATTTGCTGGTCAACGCGGCGGGTGCCTGGGCCGAACCGGTCGGACAGATGGCGGGCGCGCCGCCGACCGGGATCGCGCCGCTGCGCCGGACGATGGTGCAATTGCGCGTCGGTCCGCCCGCGCCGATGACCCTGCCGCTGGTCCGCGACGCGCATGAGCGCTTCTACTTCAAGCCCGAAACGGGCGGACGAATCTGGCTGTCGCCGCATGACGAGATTCCGACTGCGCCATGCGACGCCGCGCCTGAGGAGATCGATGTGGCGATAGCGATCGACAAGCTGGCCGGCGCGGTCGATTGGCGGGTCGAAGCGGTCGAGCGTCGCTGGGCAGGGCTGCGCACCTTCGCGCCCGACCGCAAGCCGGTCTACGGCTTCGATCCGGCAGTGCCGGGGTTGTTCTGGTGCGCGGGGCAGGGCGGTTTCGGCATCCAGACCGCGCCGGCCGCGTCAAAGCTGGCGGCGGCGATGCTGCTCCAGGCCACCGCCGATCCGATCGCCGCGCACCTCGATCCCGAACGCTATTCGATCCGCCGGTTTCGCGGCTGAAGCGCTGGACCCCGGCGGGCGAACTGCTATCGTTGGGGTCTCGCAACGAAGGAGCGTTCGATGGCCCACAAATTCGTGATCGAGCAGAACAAGGCGGGAGAATATGTCGCCAAGTTCAAATATAATAACGAGATCATCTTTTGGACCGAGGGCTATACCAGCAAGGCATCGGCGAAGAACGCGATCGAATCGATCCTGAAGAACGGCCCGGGGGCACCGGTCGAAGAGGGCTGAGGACAACCGCGCCCCGATAGGGCTATGACAGGTCTGCAGCGCGACGCAGGGGCCGCGCGTCAGATGGGGCGGGGAATGTTCTTCGAAAGCCGGATATTCCGCGGCTGGTATGGCGGCATGATGCTGCTGTGGGTGGCCCTGTTCGCCGCGCTCAACTCGATTCCGTTCCTGCTCGACCATTGGCACTATCCCGCGATCATGGTGATGGGCGCGTTCGTCGCCGGGTTGACGCCGGAGGGCGGCGGCGCGGTGGCGTTTCCGGTCCTCAGCGTCTTCTTCGACATCAAGCGCGAGATGGCGCGCGACTTCAGCCTGATGATCCAGTCGGTCGGGATGACCAGCGCGAGCATCTGGATCCTGTCGCGCAAGGGCCGCAACGTGGCGGCCTATGCGCCGCTGCTCTGGTTCGTGCCGGTCAGCTTTCTCGGCTTCGTGCTTGGTATGTTGCTGCTGCAGGCGATCCCGGTGTTCATCATCCAGGCGCTGTTCCTCAGCCTGATCCTGACCTTCGCGCTCGCTTATGTGTCGAGCAAGCATCGCGGCGAGCGGCTGGTGCTCAAGGCCAAGGGGCCGCTCGACCATGCCATGCTTGTCGGCGTCCTGGTCGCTGGCGGGATGTGCGCCAGCCTGTTCGGGACCGGAGCCGATATCGTCCTCTACACGATGCTCGTGACGCGCTTTCGCATGGACGAGAAAGTGGCGACGCATATGAGCATCATGGTGATGGCGGCGATCAGCATCCTTGGTTACGGCTATCGCTTCTTCTGGGACGGTGACATCACCGATTATCAGGTCCGCACCTGGCTGTGCGCCTATCCGGTGGTGTTGTTCATGGCGCCGTTCGGCAGCTACATCCTGCACAAGTTGAACGTCGAATGGATGCTGCGCGGGATCGTCGCGCTCAACATCTTTCAGCTGGGCTATTTCAATCTGAAGAACCCGAGCTGGGAGAAGCTCGCCTGGTCGAGCGGGTCCAGCGTTGTGCTGTTCGCGATCTTCTGGTTTTCGCTCGCGCATATCGCACGTCAGACCGAGCGCCAGCGGATCGCGGCCGAGGCAGGCTGACGGCGGCTAGGCCCGCATCGCCGCGTCACTCGCGAGTTGGTCGGCGCGTTCATTGTCGGGATGGCCGGCATGGCCCTTGACCCATAGCCATTCGATGCGGTGGGGTTTGGCAGCGTCGAGCAGTTCGATCCACAGGTCGCTGTTCTTGACCGGCTTCTTGTCCGCGGTGCGCCAGCCATTGCGTTGCCAGCCCTTGACCCACTTGGTCAGGCCATCCATCACATAGCGGCTATCGGTCGACAGCTTGACCCGGCACGGCTTGTTGAGCGCCTTGAGCCCCTGGATCGCGGCCATCAACTCCATACGATTGTTGGTGGTATGCGCCTCGCCGCCCGAGAGTTCCTTTTCCACGCTGCCCATGCGCAGCAGCGCGCCCCAACCGCCACGGCCGGGATTGCCCTTGCATGCGCCGTCGGTGGCGATTTCGACAAGCGGGAGTTCGGTCATGCGATGCGGCTCATGCGTTCGTAATGGTGCAGGCGACGGACATAGGCGAGCGGATCCTTGCGGGTGACGAGCGCATCGGCGGGCGTATTGAGCCAGTCGAAGGCGCGCGAGAGGGCGAAGCGGATGCACGCGCCGCTGGCGAGCAGAGGGAAGGCGGCGGTTTCGTGTGGCGCGAGCGGGAAGCGCGACTGGTAGCCGCGTAGCAGCGCATCGCCGACCTCGGCATGATAGGTCGCGCCGCAGGCGTCGAAGCTCCACGCGCTGTGCATCACGGCGAGGTCGTAGATGCGAATATCGGTGCTGGCGAAATAAAAGTCGATCAGGCCGGTGACCCGATCGCCGAGCATCAGGACGTTGTCGGGGAAAAGATCGGCATGGATTGCGCAGCGATCGAAGCCGGTGCGCGGCCATGCCGTAAGGATGCGATCGAGCGCGGCGCCCAGATCGTCGTAAAGCCCCGGTGCGATCTGATCGAGGCTGTGGCCGCAGCGCTGAAACAGCGGGCGCCAGCTATCGACGCCCATCGAATTGGGGCGGTCGTGCGGGAAATCGGCGAGCGCGATATGCATGTCCGCCATCGCGCGCGCCGCCGCCTCCGCCTGAGCCGGGGTGGGGTGGGACAGCGAGACGCCCGACAGGAATTTGATGAGGCAGGCAGGGCGGCCTTCCAGCGTCTGGATCGCAATGCCCTCGCGGTCCTTGATCGCCGGGGGCACCGACAGGCCCTTGGCGTCGAGATGGTCGAGCAGGCCCATGAAATAGGGAAGGTCGCCCGCGTCGACGCGCTTTTCGTAGAGCGTCAGAATGAAGCGGCCCCGCGTCGTATCCACAAGATAGTTGCTGTTCTCGACCCCCTCGGCGATCCCCTTTGCGGAGACTAGCTCGCCGACATCGTAGCGGGCGAGAAAAGCGGAAAGCGCCTCGGCCGGGACCTGGGTATAGACTGCCATCAGCGAAAAGCCGTCATCCAGGCGAAAGCCGGAATCTCGCGCGGCAAGCGCGCAGATTGCGGTGAGAGACCCCAGCTTCCGCTGGGGTGACGGATAGGTCCGACGCTCCGCCTCACGCCGCTTCGAGGCCCCGGGGGAGCTTGAAGACGATGCTTTCCTGCGCGGTTTCGACCATGCGTTCGTTGATGTCATAGCGCGTCGCGATTCGGTCGATCACCTCGCGTACCAGCACTTCGGGAGCCGACGCCCCGGCGGTGATGCCCAGCGTACCCACGCCCCATAGCCACTCGAAATCGAGGTCGTCGGCGCGCTGGATCAGCTTCGCGCTCGTGCCCTCGCGCTCGGCGACTTCAGCGAGGCGGAGCGAGTTGGAGGAATTGGGCGCGCCAATCACCAGGACGAGATCGCAGGAGGTGGCGATCGCACGAACCGCCGCCTGACGGTTCGAGGTGGCGTAGCAGATATCGTCCGCCTTGGGTGCGACGATGTCGGGGAACCGCTCCTGAAGGATCGCGAGGATCGCGGCGGTATCATCGACCGACAAGGTGGTTTGCGTCAGGAATGCGAGATTGCCGGGATCGGCTGGTGTGACGGCGCGCGCGTCCTCTTCGGTCTCGATCAGCGTCATCGCGCCGGTCGGCACCTGCCCAAATGTGCCGATCACCTCGGGATGACCGGCATGGCCGATGAACAGAATCTGCCGGCCGGCGGCAACCAGCCGTTCAGCTTGACGATGTACCTTGGAGACCAAGGGGCAGGTGGCGTCGAAATAGGACAGCCCGCGATCCTGCGCAGCGGCGGGCACCGATTTGGGGACGCCGTGCGCCGAGAAGACGACATGAACGCCATCGGGCACCTGGTCGAGTTCATCGACGAAAACTGCCCCCTTCGCCTTCAGCGTATCGACGACATATTTATTGTGGACGATCTCGTGCCGAACATAGACCGGGGCGCCGTGCAGCTCGATCGCGCGCTCCACGATCTGGATGGCGCGGTCGACACCGGCGCAAAAACCGCGCGGGGCGGCGATCAACAGTTCGATGCAGGGCTTCTGGCTATCGGTCATCGTCGGCGCCTTACGCGATCATGTCGCGGTGTGAAAGGCGCGGTATGCCCCGTTGCGGGATGGTGAAGCGGTGCCTATGGTGCGCGCCGCCGGTCAGGGACCGCCAGTTACTGGCGGTTACCGGCTGTCTTGTTCGCGAAAGGTGCGCCTCTTGAGTATCCGCAATATCGGTCTGGCCGCGATGGGTCTTGTGGCGCTGGGGGGCTGTTCCCGTTCGGGCGACATTGCCGAGGGCGGCATCACCGCCGTCCGTTCGGCATGTCCGCGCGTCGGCGTTCCTGCGGGGACCGGCGACATCACCCTGTTCGACCCGGCGACCAGCGCTGCGGCGAGCGCGATCGACATTACTGCGACACTGACCAACGTCACCTCTACCTGTGACGATTCGGGTGAGATGATCCGCACCGACATCGCCTTCGAAGTGCTGGGAGGCCGCCGTTCGAGCGAGGGCGCACGTGAAGTGACCCTGCCCTATTTCGTGACCGTGGTTCAGGGCGGCACCTCCGTCGTGTCCAAGCGCGTCGCGCAGGTGACGTTGCGGTTCGAACCGGGCCAGTTGCGCGCGCAGACGCGCGGCACGGCGACCAGCTATGTCTCACGCGCAGCGGCAACATTGCCCGAGGATATCCGCCGCCAGATTCTGGCCAAGCGCAAAGCCGGCGACGAAACTGCGGCGATGGACCCGCTGGCGCGGCCGGAAATCCGCCAGGCGGTGCTGCGCGCGACATTCGAGGCACTGGTCGGCTTCCAGCTGACCGACGCCCAACTCAAATATAATGCGACTCGCTGAAACCCGATTGACTCGCACGGTGCGGCGCAGCATTCCAAGCGGGTCGGCATCGGGCAACCGGTGAAGGCACGCGCGGGAGAGTTTGCGGGTCCCCGGATCCGGAACGCCGAAGGAGCAACCGCCCCGGAATCTCTCAGGCATCAGGGACCGCGCGGGCCACGACACTCTGGAAAGCGCTTGCCCCGTCAGGGGTGAGCCACCGAAGGGGTAAGTTCCGGACCAGCGCCGGGATCAAAGCTCTCAGGTTCCCGTGACAGAGGGGGCGACGGATGAATGGCCGCGCGGTGCGGCGTTCCGTCGTCAATTCTGGAGCGCGTGCCGTGACCGACACCTCTGATACGACCACGGGCAAGCCCGATTTTGTCGAAGAACTGATGCTGCTTCCGCTGGACGCGTGGCATCGTGCGCGCGGCGGGCGGATGGTGCCGTTCGCGGGCTATGAGATGCCGGTTCAGTATGAAGGGATCATGGCCGAGCATCAGTGGGTGCGCGAATCGGCCGGGCTGTTCGACGTGTCGCATATGGGGCAGCTGTTGCTGTCCGGCGAAAATCTCGATGCCGAGCTGGAGAAGCTGATCCCCGCCGATGTCGCGGGCGTCGCGGTGGGGCAGCAGAAATATTCGCTGTTGCTGGCCGAGAATGGCGGCATTCTCGACGACCTGATGTTCAGCCGTTGGCCGGGTGGCATCTACATGGTCGTCAACGGCGCGTGCAAATGGGACGATATCGCCCATCTGCGCGAGCATCTGCCCGACGCCATCGAAATCAATCACATGGACGAACATGCGCTGCTGGCGCTCCAGGGTCCGAAGGCGTTCGATGCGCTGAACCGCCATGTGACGGGCGAGTATCCGCTCGATGCGCTGGTGTTCATGAAGGGCGGCAAGTTCGAGATTGGCGGGGTTCCGGTCTATATCAGCCGATCGGGCTATACTGGTGAGGACGGGTTCGAAATCTCGATCCCCGCGGATCAGGCCGCCAAGGTCGCCGACCTGCTGTGCGGCGAGCCCGAGGTGAAGCCGATCGGTCTTGGCGCGCGCGATTCGCTGCGGCTTGAGGCGGATTTGCCGCTCTATGGCCATGACCTCGATCCCGAGACGACGCCGATCATGGCGACGCTGAACTTTGCGGTCGCAAGCAAGCGGCGGCGTGCGGAGGCGAACTTCCCCGGTGCCGAGCGCATCCTGCATGAGCGCGAGAACGGTCCGATCCAGCGCCGGGTCGGCCTGATCGTCGAAGGGCGTCAGCCGGTGCGCGAGGGCGCGTTGGTGCTGGATGATCAGGGCAACGAGGTTGGCCGCGTCACCAGCGGCGGCTTTGCCCCGACCGTGCAGAAGCCGATCGCGATGGCCTATGTGCCGACCGCAATGGCGCAAATCGGCACGCGCGTGACGCTGAGCCAGCGCGGCAAGATCCATCATGGCGAAGTCGTCGCCATGCCCTTCGTTCCACACAATTATGTTCGTCAGGGAGCATCGAAATGAGCCGTTACTTCACCGAAGATCATGAATGGATCGAACTCGACGGCGAGATCGCGACCGTCGGCATCACCGACTATGCGCAGAGCCAGCTGGGCGACATCGTATTCGTCGAGGTGCCCGAGGACGGCAAGGAAGTCGCCAAGGGCGATGACGCCGCGGTGGTCGAGAGCGTCAAGGCGGCCAGCGACGTCTACGCCCCCGTCAGCGGTACGGTGGTCGAGGGCAATGCGGCGCTGGAAGGTGAGCCGGCGCTGGTCAACAGCGACCCGGAGGGTGATGGCTGGTTCTTCAAGATGACGCTGAGCGACACCAGCGAGCTCGACTCGCTGATGAACGAGAGCGCGTACGCGGAATTCGTGAGCAAGCTGTGACCTCATTAGCCCCTCCCCTTCAGGGGAGGGGTTGGGGTGGGGCCTGTCCTCGCAACCGACGGTCTCGGTGAGACTGAGACGCCCCACCCCCAACCCCTCCCCTGAAGGGGAGGGGCTTTGGAGAATTCAATGCGCTACCTTCCTCTTACCCAGTCCGACCGGCAGGCGATGCTTGCCGCGGTCAATGCCGCGACGATCGACGATCTGTTCGCCGATGTTCCCGAAAGCGCGCGGCTGTCCGGGCCGGTCGCTGGGCTGCCGATGCATGCCAGCGAACTGGCGGTTGAGCGGCACATGTCGAAACTGGCGGCGAAAAACCTCTCGGCGGGAAGCGCGCCCTTCTTCCTCGGCTGTGGCGCCTACAAGCATCACGTGCCGGCCAGCGTCGATCATATTATCCAGCGCGGCGAGTTCCTGACCGCCTATACGCCCTACCAGCCGGAAATCGCGCAGGGTACGCTGCAGGTGATGTTCGAGTTCCAGACGCAGGTCGCGCGCCTGCTGGGCACCGATGTCGCCAACGCCTCGATGTACGATGGCTCGACCGCGTGCTGGGAGGCGATCGGCATGGCGCGGCGCATCACCAGGCGCGCCAAGGCGATCCTGTCGGGCGGGCTGCACCCCCATTATGTCTCGGTCGCCAACACCATGGCCAAATACACCGGCGACACGCTGGTGACCGCGGTGCCGGAGCTGACCGCCGAGCCGGATACGGCGAAGCTGATCGACCTGATCGACGACGATACCTCGTGCGTCGTGGTGCAATATCCCGACATTCTCGGCCGCATTGCCGACCTGTCCGACCTTGCTGCCGCATGCCAGGCGAAGAAGGCGCTGCTCGTCGCGGTGGTGACCGAGCCGGTTGCGCTGGGCGCGATCAAGTCGCCGGGCGAGATGGGTGCGGACATCGTCGTGGGCGAAGGCCAGTCGATCGGCGTCGGGCTGCAGTTCGGTGGCCCCTATGTCGGCCTGTTCGGGTGCAAGGAGAAATATGTCCGCCAGATGCCGGGCCGCCTGACCGGCGAGACGGTGGATGCCGAGGGCAAGCGCGGCTTCGTGCTGACGCTGTCGACCCGCGAGCAGCATATCCGGCGCGAGAAGGCGACGTCGAACATCTGCACCAGCTCGGTGCTGTGCGCGCTGGCGTGGTCGGTGCACATGACGTTGCTGGGTGAGAAGGGGCTGCGGCAGCTGGCGGCGCTCAACCATGCCGGCGCGAGCGCTGCGGCGGATCGGCTGGCGCAGGTGCCGGGGGTCGAGCTGGTGACGCCGACCTTCTTCAACGAATTCACGCTGAAGCTGCCCAAGGAAGCACGCCCGGTCGTGCGCGCACTCGCCGACAAGGGCATTCTGGCCGGCGTGTCGCTGGGCCGTCTCTATCCGGGCGAGGAGGCGTTGGAAAACGGCCTGGTCGTCGCGGTCACCGAAACCACCACGGCGGAGGATGTCGAAACCCTTGCCGCCGCGCTCCAGGAGGTGCTGGCATGAGCACGATCAACCAGAGCGGCTGGCGGCCGCAGATGAACGCGGTCGAGGGTGAGGCTGTAGCCACCTTTACCGGCAACCGTGCGCTGATGCTCGAAGAGGCGTTGATCTTCGAGATCGGTTCGCTCGACACGACCGGCGTCGATTTCGCCGAGGCGCCCCAGGCAACCTCGCGGCTGGGCGGGCTGGAGCGGCATCGCGATATCGGGCTGCCGGGCCTGAGCGAGCCGGAGGCGGTGCGCCATTACACCCGCCTGTCGCGCCAGAATTACGGCATCGACCTCGGCTTCTTCCCGCTGGGCAGCTGCACGATGAAGCATAATCCGCGCCTCAACGAGCGGATGGCGCGGCTTCCGGGCTTTGCCGATATTCACCCGCTCCAGCCGATCGACACAGTGCAGGGCGCGTTGGAGGTGATCGATCAGCTGGCGCACTGGCTGGTCACGCTGACCGGCATGAAGGCCGTGGCAATGTCGCCCAAGGCGGGCGCGCATGGCGAGCTGTGCGGTATCCTGGCGATCAAGGCGGCGCTGGAAGCGCGGGGCGAGGATCGCCGCGTGGTGCTGGTCCCCGAAAGCGCGCACGGCACCAACCCGGCCACGGCGGCGTTCGCGGGCTTCACCGTCGAGGATATCCCGGCGACCCCGGACGGGCGCGTCGATGTCGCGGCTCTGACCGCGCGGCTGGGGCCGGACGTGGCGGGGGTGATGATCACTAACCCCAATACCTGCGGCCTGTTCGAGCGCGATCTCAAGACGATCAGCGACGCAGTTCACGCGGCTGGCGGCTATGTCTATTGCGACGGCGCGAACTTCAACGCGATCGTCGGCAAGGTGCGCCCCGGCGACCTGGGCGTCGACGCGATGCACATCAACCTGCACAAGACCTTCTCCACCCCGCATGGCGGCGGTGGTCCGGGTTCGGGGCCAGTGGTGCTGTCGGAGGCGCTGGCACCCTTCGCACCGCTGCCGTTCGTCGAGCAGCAGGACGGCCGCTTCGTGCTGGTCGAGGAAGAGACGGCGGGCGAGCATCACGGGTCCAGCTTTGGCCGCATGGTCTCGTTCCACGGCCAGATGGGCATGTTCACGCGCGCGCTCACCTACATCCTCTCGCACGGCGCGGATGGGTTGAAGCAGGTGGCCGAGGACGCGGTGCTGAACGCCAATTACGTCCTGCGCAGCATGGAGGATGTGCTCGACGCTCCCTTCGCCAACAGCGGACCGTGTATGCACGAGGCGATCTTCAGCGACCGTGGGCTGGCTGAGGGCTTCTCGACGCTCGATATCGCCAAGGGGCTGATCGACGAGGGTTTCCACCCGATGACGGTCTATTTCCCGCTGGTCGTCCATGGCGCGATGCTGGTCGAGCCGACCGAGACCGAAAGCAAGGCGGCGCTGGACCAGTTCATCGGTGCGTTCCGATCGGTCGCGCAGCGGGCGAAAGCGGGCGATGCGGCGCTGAAATCCGCGCCGCACTTCGCCCCGCGGCGGCGGCTCGACGAGACGCAGGCGGCCAGAAAACCGGTGCTGGTGTGGAAGGAGCCGGCGCAGGCGGAAGCGGCGGAATAAGTCAGTTTTCGCCCGGGTCGTTTCGGGTTACCTCCTTCGGCGACGGCCATTGCGCCGGACTCAAGGGGGAAGGACGATGACCCGGACGATGTTTGCCGTTGCCCTGCTCGCAGTCACTGCGGCGCCCGCCATCGCGCAGCATAGCGATACGCGCATTCCGCAGGCCGAGACCGATGCCGACCGGGCAGAAGCGCAGCGCCTGTACGAGGCGCAGCGCCGGCGCGACCAGGCCGAGGCGGATCGCGTGGCAAAGACCAATCTCGACCGCCAGGCCGATTACGACCTGTATATCGCGCGCCAGAAGGCGGAATATGAGGCGAAGATGGCTGCGTGGCGGGCCGATGTCGCACGCCAGCAGGAGGAGGCCGCCCGCGTCCGCGCCGATTGGGAAGCGCGAGTGGCACGGTGCAAGGCCGGCGACCGGTCCGCGTGCGCGCCGAAATGAGCCTGGCCGTTTGATCCGACCGCATTCGAGGGTCTAACCTCCGTACGAACGGGGGACTTCGATGATTCGCGCGCTGAGCCTGCTAGCCGCCGCATTGATCCTGCCCGCAACCGCATGGGCGCAGGAAAGGCCCGTAGGCGACGCCGCCAGGATCGAAGCGTTCCGGGAGTTCGCCGCCGCCTATCGCAAGGAGCATCGCGTCCTCAGCTTCTCCTGGGCGATTGCGCGGGGAGACAGGATCATCGCCGCCGAGGGGATCGGCTGGCAGGACCATGATGCCGAGGAAAAGACGACGGCGGACACAACCTATCTGGTCGCGTCGATCACCAAGACCTTTTCCGCCGCAACGCTGATCGCGATGGACGCCGACGGGATCATCGATCTCGACGACGACTTCACCAAATTGTCCGACTGGAAGGGCCGGTGCGACTGGCTGTCGAGCAGCGGGATCGTTTTCGGCGGCGGGGTGAAGCTGGACGATGGCTATGTGCCGCCGAAGATCGATTGCTCGGCGAAGCTGACCTTGCGCAACGTGGTGCAGATGCGCGTGCTGGGGACGCCGGGGACCAACTTCCTCTACAATCCGATCGTTTATGGCCGCCTTGCCAACTGGGTCGAGGAGCAGACCGGCAAGCCGTTCGATTATTGGGTGCGCCGCTACGTCATCGACAAGGCGGGGCTGAAGGACGTCGCCGCGGGGTGGCGTGACACGAAGGGCGGACTCGCGCTCGTCAACCTCGCGCCGCCGTTCAAACATGTCCCGCCCGAGGTGGACGAGGATCAACTCGAGCCCTCTCCGTTGCCCAATCCCGAGATGAACGCGTCGAGCGGCATCATCGCGAGCGTGCGGGGACTGGCCGCCTATTCGATCGCGCTTGATCAGGGGCGGATCTTGCCGCCCGGCTTGCTGCGCACGATGTGGACGCCGGCGATCGACGCCGATGGGCGCGAGGCGAGCTATGCCTATGGTTGGTGGACCCAACGCTGGCGCGGGCAGCGGGTCGTCTGGCACGGCGGCTGGTGGCCCGATGCCTATGCGGGCCTGCTGCTCAAGGTGCCGGACAAGAAGCTGACGCTGGTGTTGCAGGGCAATACCGACGGGCTGAACTGGGGCAATCGACTGTACGTCGCCGAGGTGGAGAAGAGCCCGCTGGCGCTCAAATTCCTCGAACTGTTCGCGGCGGAGGGGCAGTGAACGGCGACCCGACGCCATGGATCGTCGCGGAGGATAAGGGCGATGTGCGCAAACATGCGCCCGCGACGCTGCGCAACCGTGAGGCGATCGTCGCAGTGCTCCGCGACCTGTTGCCAGAGCGTGGTCTGGTGCTGGAGGTTGCGAGCGGCAGCGGCGAACACGCCGTCTATTTCGCCGCTGCCTTTGCCGATCTGACGTGGCAGCCGAGCGATCCCGACGCGGCGGGACGCGCCTCGATCGCCTCCTGGAGCGCCGGTATTCCCAATATCGAACCACCGCTAGGCATCGACGCGGCCGCGCCGATCTGGCCCATCGACGCCGCCGATGCGTTGCTGTGCATCAACATGGTGCATATCAGCCCGTGGGAGGCGACGCTGGGACTTCTCGACGGTGCACTGCGACTGTTGCCGCCCGACGGCCCGCTGATCCTCTATGGCCCCTATCGCCGCGCCGATGTGCCGACCGCGCCGTCGAACGAAGCCTTCGACCATTCGCTCCGGGAACGCGATCCTCGCTGGGGGCTGCGTGACGTCGCCGATGTGACGCAGGCGGCGCAGGCGCGGGGGTTGCGCTTTGCCCGGCTGATCGAGATGCCCGCGAACAACCTGATGCTGGTGTACCGGAAATGACCGAACGCGAAGCAACCCGTGCCGACAATTTCACCGACGCGGCGTTCGCCTTTGCCGTGACGCTGATGGTGGTGGGCGGCGGCGGCGCGGCGGGCGATGGCGGCACGCTGGAAACCGCGGTCGCCGCGATCCCGAGCTTCGTGATCGGATTCGCGACGATGGCGATGTTCTGGTGGTCGCATGTCCGCTGGCGTCGGCTGCGCGGGGCGGGTGATGCGCGCTCGCTGCTGCTGACCCTGCTGCTCGTGTTCACCGTGCTGATCTATGTCGTCCCGCTGCGCGCGATGGCGGCGTCGTTCGCCGCGTTCCTGGTCGGCGACTTTGCCGGCTATAGCGGAAGCCTCAGCCGACTGTTCACCGTCTATGGCCTGGGATTTACAGCGATGTCGGCATTGACCGCTGCGCTGTACCATGATGTGCGCCGCCGCCCGGACCTCTCGCCTGATGACGCACGCGAGGGCAGGGGACAGGTCGGTATCTGGTCGATCCTTGCGGGGACCGGCTTTGCCTCAACCGCGCTGGCGCTGATCCCGGGTTTCGCCGCGGTCGCGCCGTTCCTTTATGCCACGCTCCCGATCAGCATCGGCATCTTCGCGTGGCGCTTCGACTGGAGTGGCACGCCGGGCAAGGCCGAGCCGTTGCTCGCGCCAGGCGATGTAGAGGCCGCTGGCGACGATGATCGGGGCGCCGACCCAGGTCCAGGGGCCGGGCAGCACCCCGAACAGGACATAGCCATAGAGCGTGGCCCAGAGCAGGCTTGAATAGTCCATCGGCACCACCGCCGAGACGGGGGCGAAGCGCAACGCGGCGGTGAGCGCGAGCTGGCCCGCGCCGCCGACCAGGCCGATGCCGATCAGAATCGCGAAGGTTGCCGCATCGTGCATCTGCGCGAAGAAGGGATAGGCGATCGCAAGCGGCGGGATCGACAGGGTCGAAAACCAGAAGACGGTCGTCGCCGGGCCCTCGGTCCGGCTCATATGGCGCAACTGGATCGCGATCAGCGCGACGAAGAAGGCGGCGGTGAGACCGACAAGCGCGCCGGTGAGCGGGATATGCCCGTCGCCCGGCTGAGTGACGATCAGCACGCCGACAAAGCCCGCCAGCACGGCACTCCAGCGGCGCCACCCGGTCGCCTCGCGCAGGATCAGCGCGCCGAGCAGCGTGGCGAAGATCGGCGCGGTGAACGACAGGGTCGTCGCTTCGGCCAGCGGGAGCAGCATCACCGCCCCGAAATTGAAGACCATGCCGGTCAGACCGATCATCGTGCGGTTGAGGTGCAGCCCGAACCGCTGTGTGCGCAGCGACGCGAATCCGGGACCGGCGGCGACCCAGGCGAGGATGAAGGGGATCGCGAACAGCTGACGGAACAGCAGGATTTCGCCAAGATGGGCGCCGCGTATCTCCACCAGCTTGATCAGCGCACCCATCGTCGAAAGCATGACGATGGCAACGAGGCGCAGGCCAAGGCCCGTCAGGATGCGATCGTTGTGCACGTGCGAACGGGTAGGGACGCGCGCCGCGCAGGGCAAGCCGTGAAGAGGCGTGACGGGCCGGATTTCCCGCGCTAATCGCGTCGGCATGATCAAACGCGCACTCAACGTCACCCGCGAAGCGGACTTCGCCGCCTGGTATCAGGCCGTCATCACCGAAGCCGATATGGCAGAGGAAAGCGGCGTGCGCGGGTGCATGGTCATCCGGCCATGGGGCTATGGCATCTGGGAGCGGATCCAGCGGCTGCTCGACGACCGCATCAAGGCCACGGGTCATGAGAATTGCTATTTCCCGCTGTTCATCCCGCTGAGCTATTTCGAGAAGGAGGCCGAGCATGTCGACGGCTTTGCCAAGGAAATGGCGGTCGTCACCCATCACCGGCTGATCCAGAAGGACGGACGACTGGTCCCCGATCCCGAGGCGAAGCTGGAGGAACCTTTGGTCGTTCGGCCGACGAGCGAGACGGTGATCGGCACCGCAATGGCGCGCTGGGTCCAATCGTGGCGCGACCTGCCCGTTCTCATCAACCAATGGGCGAATGTCGTCCGCTGGGAGATGCGCACGCGCATGTTCCTGCGCACCGCCGAATTCCTGTGGCAGGAGGGGCATACCGCCCACGCCACGGTCGACGAAGCGCGCGAAGAGACGATGAAGATGCTGGAGGTCTATCGCGAGTTCGCTGAGACCTGCCTCGCCATGCCGGTCGTGGCGGGGGAAAAGCCGGAGAATGAGCGCTTCCCCGGCGCGGTCGCGACCTACAGCATCGAGGCGATGATGCAGGACGGCAAGGCGCTGCAGGCGGGCACGTCGCACTTCCTCGGCACCACCTTCTCCAGCGCGCAGGGTATCAAGTTCCAGAATGCCGAAGGGCAGCAGGAACTCGCGCAGACGACGAGCTGGGGCGTGTCCACCCGCATGATCGGCGGCGTCATCATGGTGCATGGCGACGATGACGGCCTGCGCGTGCCGCCGCGCATCGCGCCCTGGCAGATCGTGATCGTGCCGATGCTGCGCGACAATGACGAGGACGCCGCGCTGATCGATTATTGCAAGGGGTTGCAGGCGGAGCTGGCCAAAGGGTCGGCGCTGGGCGAGCCGGTGCGCGCGCTGCTCGACCTCAAGGCGGCGAAGGCGGCGACCAAGCGCTGGGGCTGGGTCAAGAAGGGCGCGCCGGTGGTGATCGAGGTCGGCGGGCGCGACATGGCGGGCGGCAATGTGTCGGTGATCCGCCGCGACCGGCTGTATCGCGAGGATGGCAAGCTCGACAGCGCGGTGGTGGCGAAGGGCGATTTCGTGGCCGGGGCGGCGGGGCTGCTGGAGGAGATCCAGGCGAGACTGCACGCCGATGCACGCGCGCGAATGGACGCGAATATCGTCCGTGGGGTCGACAGCTTCGACGCGCTCAAGGCGCATTTCGAGGGGGCGGGGAAATATCCCGGTTGGGTCGAGGTGCAGTGGAGCAAGCCGGAGGGGGCCGAGCTGGATGCAGTGGTCGAGCGGATCAAGGCGCTGAAGCTCACTTTCCGCAACGTTCCGCTGGACGCAACTCCAGCCGATGGGACGTGCGTCTTCACCGGCCAGCCCGCGGTCGAGCGGATACTGGTCGCCCGCGCCTATTGATCGGCGGTTACGTTTCCGGGGAGGTTGCGAATGGCGGTTGTCGAATCGGTGCCGATCACGCGGGCGGCGCGGGCGCGGCGGAAGATCGTCGCGGCCTTCTATGCGCAGCACGCGATCACGCCGCTCGATACGATTCTCTATACGCCGCCGGATGACCTCAAGCCGATGTTCGACAAGATGATCGCGCAACGCGTGATCCGGCGCGAGGCGCAGGGCTATTACTGGCTCGACCGGCGCGCCTATGACGCGGTGATCGCCCACCAGCGGCGCAAGATGGTCCCGGTGGCGATCGCGGTGTCCGTGGTGCTGGCGCTGGTGCTGATGCTGTTTTTCTACCGGGGGTGACCAGATTATATCCTCCCCGTCAGGGGGAGGGTAAGGGGTTACGCCTTCACGACGAATTTCAGCCCTGCATTCGCCTCCAGCCGCGCCTTCAAGGGCTCGGCCATCAGTGCGCCCGGGGTCCAGACGCCGCCTTCGCCATCGACGTCGCGGATCAGGCACAAAGCGGCTTCGGCGATCATCTTGCTCGTCGAGCCATAGCCGGGATCGCGGTCGCCGGTGACGGTGCAGGTGAGCGATTCGCCGGTCGGCATTTCGGCGATGAAGTCGACTTCGTAGAAACCAGCCTCGCGCTCTTCCTTGGACGGGCCTTCGCCGGGCGCCGGCCCCTTGTCGGCATTCATCGGGTTCATTTTCGCGATCGCCTCGGCCGCGGCCTTGCCGATGTCGCCAAGGCCGGGGGCAACCATCATCTCGTCATAGCGAAAGTCGGTGCCATAGGGGTGTCCCGCGAGAAAGTTGGTGCGGTGGACATTCTTGGTATTGATAACCGCCATCACGAACGGCGCGACCCAGCCGCCCACGGCTTCGTCATATTCTGGCATCACGCCCTTGGGCTGATCCGGACCCTCGAAGCCCGGCGTCAATGCGAATGGGTCGAGCAGGATCTTGAAAACCGAAGGGTTCTTCGCCGCCGCCGCAGCGGTCGCCTTGCCGCTGGCAAAGGTGCCGCCGGAGAAGGTGCCCTGCATCTTGCGCACGCGGCCTTTCACGCGCGGGGCGGGGCGGCCCCATTTGGCGATTGCGGCCTGCTGGACGGTCCAGACGCCGAGATCGAAGGGGATCGAGTCGAAACCGCAGGACAGGACGATGCGCGCGCCGCTCGCCTTGGCCGCCGTCTGGTGGCGGTCGATCACGTCGTGCATCCAGTTGGGCTCGCCGCACAGATCGACATAGCCGGTGCCGGTCGCAACGCACGCGGCGACGAGGTCGTTTCCGTGAAGCTGATACGGGCCAACGGTGGTCAACACGACCTTCGCCCGCGCAGTGAGGGCGCGAAGCGCGGCGGGGTCGTCGGCATTGGCGGTCAGCAGCGGGGTGGCGGCAGGCGCGCCGATTTCGTTGCGCACCGCCTCCAGCTTCGTGAGCGACCGGCCCGCCATCGCCCAGTTCAGCGTGCCGTCTGTGTAGCGTTGCGCCAGATATTCGGCGACAAGGCGGCCGGTGAAGCCGGTTGCGCCATAGACGATCAGGTCGAACTCGCGGGTCATGCTATCCTCTCCGATTTTCGCCCACCGTACCGTGCTTTCAAATTATTGGAAAGCCGGGGTCCTGCGCGCGGCGCGCCTGTGCATGGGCCTCGGCGCGTGAGAGAAGCACGTCGAGATCCTCCCGGCTGATGTCGAAACTGTCGGGCAGGTCCGCGAGCGCGCGGTCGATATCGTCGAGATGAAAGCCGGTGGGAACCGGCGCCACGGGCAGCGGCGCGGGCTGGTGCGGGTAACTGTGCGTCGACACGCGGTGGAAGACCATTGCCAGCGCGACGAGCGCGATCGAGTTGAGTGCGACCGGCGCGAAGGCGAAGGCGTAACCTGCGGCATGAACGCTGTCGCTGCCGATCACGGCGGTCAGGGCGGCGGCCCCACCGGGCGGGTGGAGGCATCGGCACAGCGACATGGCGAGGATCGCGAGTCCCACCGCGAGGCCCGCAGCGATCATCGGATCGCCGACATGGCGGAACACCGCGATCCCGAGCAGTGCGGAGATCATATTGCCCCCGACGACCGGCCAGGGCTGAGCGAGCGGGCTGGAGGGCACGGCAAAGATCAGCACGGCCGACGCGCCCATGGGCGCGACGATCAGCGGCAGGTCGGATGCCGTCAGTGGCAGCCCGATGGACACGAACATGGTCAGCGCGATGCAAATCGTCGCGCCGATACAGGCGACGATCCGGTCGAGCGGACGGGCACCGGCGAGGATGGGGCGGAAAAATCTGAACGACATCGGCGTCGCCTTATCGGAAGGGTCGCAGCGGCGGGAACAGAAGTTTCTTGAGGTCGGCAAAGGCGGCGGCGGCTGACACCCTTGAATCCGCATCGGCGCTTCCCGACTATCGGCAGCCCTGGTTACGGAAAGCTCAATCGATGCGGCTCAATGGTTCGTCGGATCTAGCGCAATTTCGCGTGCAGCGGCATTTCGCCGATCACCGGGCTGTGTCGCCTGACACGGCGATCGAATATGCGCCCGGCCCGGTCGAGCGAAGGGCGTTCGACCAGATGCGTGCGTCCGGCGTGATCCGGGAGGCGCATCCGGCGCACTACTGGTTCGACCTCGACCGGATGGGCCAGGACCGGCGGCGGACGCGCAATCCCAAAGCGCGTATCGCGATCGTGCTGGCCGTGCTGATGGGCGCGGCGTTGATCTGGATGATCCCCTAGAGTGTGGTTCAGCAAGGCTGAACCGGTGCCGCGATTCAGCGCAGCTGAATCCGCCCCTAACGCCGCTTGGTGATCAGAACGTCCTGCAGCACCAGTGCGTCGAGTGCGGTCTCGGCGAAGAGCGCGACCGCCTCATCGGGGCGCTCCACCATCGGCATGCCGCGGCGGTTGAGGCTGGTGTTGAGCAGCACCGGCAGTCCGGTGGCGGCGTAGAAGGCGTCGATCAACGCGGCGAAATCCGGATTCCAGCTCCGATCGACCGTCTGCACCCGCGCGGTTCCGTCGACATGGGTGACGTTGCGCAGAACCTCCGCCATTTCCGGACGGGTGCGGTCGATCAGGATCATGTACGGGCTGTTGCGTCCGCTGACGAAACAGCTGGCCGCGTGTTCGGGGAGGACGGCCGGTGCGAAGGGCCGGAAGTCTTCGCGAAACTTGATATTGGCGTTGATATGGTCGCCGATACCCGGCGTGCCGGGATGCGCCAGGATGCTGCGCCGCCCCAGCGCACGCGGGCCGAACTCGCTCCCGTCGCGAAACCAGGCGAGCGTGCTGCCCTGGGCCAGCAGCGCTGCGGCGCGATCGATCAGAACGGCGGTGTCCAGCCGCTCGATCGACCAGTCGGAAGGCGCACCGGTGAGCGCTGCGGCGATCGCGTCGGTTTCATAATGGCGGCCGAAACAGGTGCTGCCGTCGTGCGGCACCTTGTCGCGCCCCAGCACCTCGATCCAGCCATGATAGGCGCAGCCGAGCGCCAGGCCGTTGTCGCCTGCGGCCGGCTCCATATAGAGATCGCCGACGATCCCCTCGTCGAGCAGCCGAGCATTGGCGACGGCGTTGAGCGCGACGCCACCCGCATAGCAGAGCTGGGGTGAGGGATGCTGTGCCAACCGCGCGCGGAACAGCGCGGCGACCGCTGTTTCGACCTCGCCCTGTGCCCAGCGCGCGATGTCGGCATAATATTGGAAATCGGCCCGGAATGCGGGGTAATCGCTGGCGGGCCTGTCGAACGCCGCCTGCCACCCGTCGGCGACGAAGATGCGTCCGTCGCGCATGTCGAACGCGCGATGAGGAACCATGCCGGGCCGGCCATAGGGCGCCAGGCCCATCAACTTGCCGACATCGTCGAGATTGCCGAAGACATAGTGGCTGACCGCGGAATAAAAGCCGCCGATCGAATGGCGTGTCGTCCGCATCCGCATGGGCGCGGCGAGGTCCTGTCGGGCGAGCGGGCTGAAATCCTTGGCCAGCGTCGTCATATGGCGCCCGTCGAAGCGGTAGAAACTGTCCTTTTCGCACCACATTGCCGCATCCGGCGCGTCGAGCCCGGCGGGCAGCGTCACGCCGTCGAGGTCGGTGCACTGCCCTAGCGGACTTCCGCAGCCATCGAGGATCAGAATTCCGCAGGTATCGAACGGGCTGGTACCCGCCGCACTCCAGGCATGGGCGAGGTGATGAGAAATCGTGACGATCGGCGGATGGATGCTCCCGGCGAACAGGCGGGCCCCTGCGAAACGCGCGCGGTCCGGAATGTCGAAATTCGCGCATTGCACGACCAGCGTCAGATCCCCGATCCCGATCCCTTCCGCATCGAGGCAGTAGGTGATCGCCGCGCTGTCATTGCCGCCGTCATGCTTGCGCCGGGTCAGCCGCTCCTTCTCGATCCCGACGCACACCCGGCCATCCTTGAGCAGCACCGCCGACCCGTTGTGAGACAGGCCTGTGCCAAGGACATAGACGGGGCGCGTGCTGGTCAGGGTTCAGACACTCTCGCTGAACTGAAGGCTGGCGAGGCGGGCGTAGAGGCCGCCCTTGGCCACCAGTTCGGCATGGGTGCCGGTTTCGACGATCCGCCCTTCGTCCATCACCACGATCCGTTTCGCCGCGCGGACGGTGGCGAGGCGGTGGGCGATCACCAGCGTGGTGCGACCCTGCATCAGCCGTTCGAGCGCATCCTGAACCAGCCGCTCGCTTTCCGCGTCGAGCGCGCTCGTCGCTTCGTCGAGCAGCAGGATCGGGGCGTCGCGCAGCAGCGCGCGGGCGATGGCGATGCGCTGGCGTTGCCCGCCGGACAAGCGGGCGCCGTCCTCGCCAAGGAAGGTATCGAGGCCCTCGGGAAGGTCGCGCAGGAAGTCGGCGGCGTTAGCGGCCTGCGCAGCCTCCCAGATCTGCTCTTCGGTCGCGTCCCAGCGGCCATAGCGCAGATTGTCTCGTGCCGACGCGGCGAAGATCACGGTTTCCTGAGGCACCATCGCCATGCGCGCGCGGACCTCGGTCGGATCGGCGCGGCGCAGGGGCACGCCATCGACGCGGACCTCGCCCCCCTCGGGATCGTAGAAGCGCTGGACGAGCTGGAACAAGGTCGATTTACCCGCGCCCGAGGGGCCGACCACGGCGACGGTCTCGCCGGGCGCGACCGAGAGGTTGAAGTCGGTGAGCGCGGAGACTTCGGGGCGGGTGGGGTAACGGAAGGTGACGCCCGCGAACTCGATCGCGCCGCGGGCCGGGACCGGGAGCGGGATCGGGTCGGCAGGCGCCGCGATCTCCGGCTCCTCCGCCAGCAATTCGGCGAGTCGGGCCGCCGCGCCCGAAGCGCGGAGTAGGTCGCCATAAACTTCGGTGAGCGCGCCGAACGCGCCGGTGACGAGGCCGGCGGTGATGACGAAGGCGGTGATCGAACCGCCGGAGATGCGCCCCTGCGCGACGCCGTACACGGCATCCCACATGATGAGGGTGATCGCGGTGAACAGCGCGAAGATGACGAGCGCGGTCATGATCGCGCGCGTGGCGAAGCGCTTGCGCGCGGTGGCGAAGCCGCGATCGACCGCGGCCTGGAAGCGCTCGCCCTCCCGCCGTTCCTGCCCGAACGCCTGGACGATCCGCATCGCCCCCAAGGTTTCCGACGCGATCGAGCCGATGTCCGCGACCCGGTCCTGGCTGGTGCGCGAGAAGCGGCGGACGCGCCCGCCCAGCCACATGATCGGCAGCACGATGACCGGGATGCCGACCAGCAGATAGGCGGCGATCTTGGGCGCGAGCACGAAGAGATAGACAGTACCGCCGATCGCGATCAGCAGGTTGCGCAGCGCGACCGAGACGGTGGTGCCGACGATCTGTTCGACCACGGCGGTGTCGGCGGTAAGGCGACTGGCGATTTCCGACGGTCGGTTCTCTTCGAACCAGCGCGGGGGCAGGCGCAGCAGATTGCGGTGCACCGCAGCGCGCATGTCCGCGACGGTCCGCTCGCCCAGCCAGGAGACGAAGTAGAAGCGCATCGCGGTGGCGAAGGCGAGGACGACGACGACCAGCAACAGGCCCTGGAAATAGCCGCCGATCTGGCTGGGGTCGGCGCCGGATGCGAAGCCCTTGTCCACCACTTCCTTGAACGTACGCGGGATCCAAAGCGTCGCGCCCGCCGCGAGCAGCAGGGCGAGGATCGCGAGGCCGAGCTGGAGCGGGTAGCGACGGGTATAGCCCCACACGATCGTCAGGCTGGACAGCTTGCGCGGCGGCTGGGCGGCGGGCGGCTGGGCGGGGGCGGGGGGCGATACGGGCTCGGCCATGCCGCCGCCTAGCGCGATGGCTGGCGCAAGGGAACCGGTTTGAATCACACTTCCGCTTGCCCTTAGCCTGTCGACGGGCGATCGTTTCAGCACGCGGGCCGGATCGAAAATTGGGTACGTCGCGTTTGCACCGCAGCATGACGCCGCTATAACCTATATCAGACTAGTGTTTTGGCCCCGACCGGGGCGGGGATGTTGACTGCCGATGTTGTACAATGCCTATGAACTTCAGCGCTCGATGCTGGCAGGCGCAAGCGCGCTGGCCAATTTCAGTGCGGGGCTGCTCAATAATCCCGCCAATCCCTTTGCCTATTTCGGTGGGGGTCCGATTCTCGCCTCGGCGCTCGAAGTGTTCGCCCATGCCGCGGCGCCGCGCGGCAAGCCCGAATTCGGGCTGGAGTCCACGACGATCGACGGCAAGCGGGTCGACGTCCGTGAGGAAATCGTGCTGCGCAAGCCGTTCGGGCAGCTCAAGCGGTTCGTGCGCGAGGGCGTTGAGGGCGGGCCGAAGTTGCTGATCGTTGCCCCGATGAGCGGACATTTCGCCACCCTGCTTCGGGGGACGGTGGAGCGGATGCTGCCGGTGGCGGACGTCTATATCACCGACTGGCGCGATGCGCGGCAGGTGCCGCTGGCCGATGGCCGCTTCGACCTCGACGACTATGTCGATTATCTGGTGGAATTTCTGGCAACGATCGGAGCGGAAGACGATGCGCGCGCGCATGTGCTGGCGGTGTGCCAGCCTTCGGTCCCCGCCTATGCCGCGGTCGCGCTCATGAATGCCGACAAGCATCCCAACACGCCGCGCACGCTGACCATGATGGGCGGGCCGATCGACACGCGCGAAGCGCCGACCGCGGTCAACACGCTGGCGACCGAACGCCCCCATGCCTGGTTCCAGCACAATGTGATCGCGACCGTTCCGGCGACCTATCCCGGCGCCGGACGAACGGTCTATCCGGGCTTTCTCCAACTGGCCGGATTCATGACGATGAATCTGGGCAACCACATGAATTCGCACTGGGAGATGTTCAAGCATCTGGTGAAGGGCGATGGCGAGAGCGCGGAATCGACGATGCGATTCTATGACGAATATCGATCGGTCTGCGACATGACGTCGGAATTCTACCTCCAGACGATCGATGTGGTGTTCCAGAGCCATGCGCTGCCCAAGGGCGAGATGATGCATCGTGGCCGCCGCGTCGATCCCGCCGCAATCACCGATACCGCGCTGCTGGCGATCGAGGGGGAGAAGGACGATATCTCGGGACTTGGCCAGACCAGGGCGGCGCTGACCATCGCGACGAAGCTGCCGGAGAAGATGAAGAAATATCACATGGCTCCGGACGTAGGCCATTATGGTATTTTCAACGGCAGCAAATGGCGGACGAAGATCGCGCCGGTGCTTGAGGAATGGATCGCAACGCATAGCTGAACGGCGGCGCTGAACGGCGGCGGCATTAGCTGAAGCCGCTTGCCCTGAGCCTGTGGAAGGGCCGCCTGATGCCCTCCAAGAGGGGCGGAGGGGTGCTTCGACAAGCTCAGCACAAACGGAATGCTGGGTTCCGGTTGAGAGCGTGCGCTTCTAGGCGCCCCCGCCTCACTCAATCATAGCCAAGCATCAGAAATTCAAAGACCAGCCATGCGATCAGCGCCCATAACGCGATCACGATAGCGATGCCCCATTTGCTGACGGGACGCGCCGACGCGGCTTCAGCCGCCGCGCGGTGTTCGGCGAGCAGCGCGGGAGGCACGAGGCGGGCGAACAGCCAGACTCCGGCCGGAATCAGCACCGCATCGTCGATCAGCCCCAGCACCGGGATGAAGTCCGGAATCAGATCGATCGGCGACAGCGCATAGGCTGCGACCAGCAACCCCACCAGTTTCGCAAGCAGCGGCGTGCGCGGATCGCGGACGGCGAGCCAGACGGCATGTGCCTCGACACGGATACGGTGGGTAAAGCTGCTTCCCATGGGCGAGGCTTTGCGCGCGCCGAGACGGGCGTCAAGCCGCATGGGCAGGCGCGCATGGTTGCCTTGCGCGGAAAAGGCGCCAAGAAACGGGTATGAACGAGAGCGATCCCATTCGCGCGCTGATCGATGCGGGGCGTATCGACGAGGCGGTGGCTCAGGTCGAAGACGGTGCGCGGGCCGGAGATCCGGCAAGCCTTTGGCGGCTGGCGGATTGGCGACTGTTCGGATTGTACGGCCCGCAGGATTTCGGTGCCGCGCACATGGCACTTGCCGCCGCCGCGGCAAAGGGACTGGCGAAGGCGGGGCGTGCGCGAGCATATCTGATCGCGGCGGGAATTGGGTGCGCGCCCGATTTCGAGGGTGCGGTGGCGATGTTGCGCGCGGTGGACGATGCGGAGTCCCGCGAACAACTGGCATTGCTGGAAGTGTCGCCTGGGTTCAGCGAAGCGATGGGCGCGCCGCGCACGATCCTGAGCGAGCGACCCCTGATCGTGCGGATCACGGGGTTCGCAAGCGCGGAGGAATGCGATTATCTGGCGATGCGGAGCGCCGACGCGCTGCAACCGGCGTTGGTGGTTGATCCCGTGACAGGGGATGGCAAGCCCGATCCGGTTCGCCGTTCGGACGCGATGTCGATCCTGGCGCTCGACGAGGATCTGGTTGTCCACAATCTAAACCGACGCATCGCCGCAGCGACGGGCACATCGACGCGACAGGGCGAGCCACTGAACGTCCTTCGGTACGCGCCCGGCCAGGAATTCCGGCGTCACCATGATGCCTATGCGGGGGTTCCAGGGCCGACGCAGCGCATTCTGACCGTGCTGGTCTGGCTCAATGACGGCTATTCCGGCGGCGAGACGGTATTCACCGAACTGGGATTGCGGGTGGCGGGTCGCAAGGGCGACGCGCTGGTGTTTCGCAACACGCTCGACGATGGCCGCCGCGACGAGCGTGGATGGCACGCGGGAGCGCCGGTGGGAAGCGGTGAGAAATGGCTGGCGAGCCGGTGGATCCGGGCAGGCGTCTATACGCCCGAATAACGTCAGTTGCGGGTCGTCCTAATTCAAAACGATTCTAGGGGGCTGGGCGGAGCGCGCTGGTGACCAGTTCGACCAGCCTATCCGCATAATGCGTCGGCGGCTCCGGCGTCAGCCCGGTGAGCCAGGAGCGGGCAAGCCACTGGCTGGGGCCGAAGACGAGCGCGGCGACAAGTTGAGGATCGATGGGGCGCAGGCGTCCGGCCATGGCATGGGGTGCGCCCCAGGCGAGAAAGCGCTGCGTGAATTCGGCATTGAGCGCCTGGACCGGCGCGGCATGGGCGCGGGTCCAGGTGGAACTCGCGCATTCGATCATGAAATTGTGCCGCTTGGGATTCGCCTCCTGATAGGCGAGCGTTGCGCGGACGGCGGCGGCGAGCGCATCGATGGGATCGCCCTCATGCGCCTCCAGCGCGGCGATCGCATGGTTCCAATAGGCGCGGCGTTCATCGAGATAGACGTGCAGCGCGACGCCATTCTTCGATCCGAAATGATGGAAGATGCTGCCGTTCGAAACCCCCGATGCGTCGCGAATATCCTGAATCGACACCGCTTCCAGTCCGCGTTCGGCGAAGAGACGCGCAGCGGCATCCAGTACGCGGGTCCGGGTTTCCTCTGCCTTCGACGTCATCACGATTCTCATACTGGTTCAGATTAGATTAATGCTCTAGAGTGCTAATCTAGCTTAATGCTCCAATCGGCATAGCCGCAGCGTGAGGGCAGGGCAATCGATCCGCGATGGGGAGAAAGATGATGCGACTGTTGGTTGTGGGTGCGATGATGGCCATCGCGATGCCGGCTGCGGGCGGGCAGTTCATGAAAATCGAGGATATCAAGGGCGAATCCAGGAACGATGCCCGCTGCGCCAACGCGCCCGATATCGTTACCGGCGCTGGTCCGGGAGGAGGTCCCCGGGCCAGGCTGACCGTCCGCAAGAGCGGCGGCGATGGCGAGGCGGTCCAAGGCAGTGTGGATCGCGATATCATCCGCCGCATTCCGCGAGGCCCCAAACCGAAGGCACAGGAGGCGCGCAATGGGGTTCAGGTCGCTGCGGGCGACGTGACCGGCGATGGCGCTCCCAAGCCGGGGCGAACCAAGGTCGGCGACATCACGCTGAAACGTGGGGCCGCACCCGAGGGGTGTTGAACTGCCGAGGGGCAGAGATGAAAGCGATCTCGCCCCCTTTGGGGGTCGGGCCGTCGCCGCACTTCAGCTCAGCTGAAACCGACTCTAGCGCCCCCCGCGATAGGCGGGGAGTGCCAGCTTCCAGACGATCGCCGCTGCGCGCAACGCGAACCCGGCGGCTGCGGCGAGGATTCCGGCGGCATAGAGGGGCAGCCCGGCGAGGCTGAGCGCAACATGGAGGCCGGAGGCAAGCGCTGCGGCGGTAACGTAGAGTTCGGGGCGCATCAGGATCGACGGCTCGCCCGCCAGCACGTCGCGGATGATGCCGCCGGCGCAGGCGGTGAGCACGCCCATCAGCATCGCCGGGATCGGCGGGATGCCATATTCGAGCGCCTTGGCCGCGCCGAACACGGCATAGGCGGCAAGCCCCGCAGCATCGAGCCAGTCGAAGCCGCGCCCGTCCCACCAGCGCTGCGGGGTGACCCAGATGATTGCCGCAACGCCGAGGCACAGCGCCGCGACGAAGGGATGGTGAACCCACCAGACCGGCGCGCCGATCAGCAGGTCGCGGATCGTGCCGCCGCCGACTCCGGTGACGAGCCCGAAAAAGGCGGCGGTGACGAAGGTCTGGCTGCGTCCCGCTGCGGCGAGCGCCCCGGTTGCCGCGAACACGGCGATGCCGAACAGGTCGAGCCAGGGGAGGAAAGAGCCAAGCGGGAGCGGATCGGGAGCCATGGGCTCCCTGTTCCACCCCGGCCGGTCCGCGTCAAATCAGCGCGCGGCGCCGCTTGCCCCGACCCGGTTCACCGCGCGTAGCACGCGATTGATGTGCATCACCGGGAGCATTGCCGCCTTGAAGATCGTCGCCATCAGCAACAGCGTCATGGCGGGGAGGCCCCAGCGCAGCGCCTCCAGCGTTTCTGTCGCGCCGAAGAAGCGCCACGCGGCATAGACGCCGGCGAAGAACATCAGCGTCTGGGCGACCAGCACCACGGCACTGGTCCAGCCGATGCTGCCGCGGAACATCGATCCCACCTGGGTCAAATATCCGGGCTCCTCTCCGATCCGGCGCAGCAGGTCGCGCTCCTCGGCCGCGATGGCGGCCTCGATTTCGGCGTCACGCATGGTCTTCTCCTTCCAATATGGCCTTGAGCCTGGCGCGGGCGTGCATCAGGCGGGTCTTGACGGTTCCGGCGGGGATGCCGAGCGCGACCGCGGTTTCGGCGACGCTCAGCCCCTCGAAATAATGCAGCGCCACCGCCGCGCGATGGCCGGGTGCGAGCGTGGCGACGGCGTGGCGCAGCGCCGACCGGTCTGCCGCGTCCTCGGGGCCGGCCGGTGGGGGTGGCGCGTCCTTTTCAAGCGCGGCGGCGAGCGCGCGGCCCGCGACGCGATCGCCGATCGCCGCCGCGGTCTTGCGCGTGACGATGCGATAGGCCCAGGCGGGAAAGGCGCGTTCGTCGCGCAACCGACCGAGGCCACGAACGATGTCGATCCACGCGGCCTGCACAGCCTCTTCCGCAAGGGCGCGTTCGCCGGTCAGCCGCCAGCCATGCGCCACCAGTCTACGGTGCCAGCGGCGGGCGAGCAGCGCGATCGCGCGCCGATCCCCGCCCTGCGCGGCCGTCACCAGCCAGGCGTCCATCGCGTGATCGGCTTCGTTCTGGTCCCCGTTCATGCAATCAAGGTGCGCCCGAATTGCCATTCGGTTCAATCGGCGACGCCGGTGGGAGCGATTTATCGCGCGGTTCGGGCTTGGCGGCGCTGCCCGCATGTGGAGAATGGCACGAATGCAGTCCTATGCCCCCCGCTTCATTGCGCTTGCCGTCGCGCTCGCGGCGCTGGCCGGGTTCGTCGATGCGATCGCCTTCACCCGGCTGGGCGGCTATTTCGTGTCGTTCATGAGCGGCAATTCGACGCGGCTGGGGGTCGGAATCGGGCTGGCCGATGGCACCGCGGTCCTGGCGGCGGCGCTGATCCTCGCCTTTGTCGCGGGGGTGATGGGCGCCGCGATCATTGCGCGGCGCTTTGCGGAGCGGCGCAAGGTTGCGGTGCTGGGCGCGGTCACTGCAACGCTCGCCGCCGCAGCTGGGTTGTGGATGATACGGCCCGGGCCGCTGCCGTTGTTGCTGGTCGCGGCGGCGATGGGCATGGAGAATGGCGTGTTCGCACGCGACGGCGAGGTGGCGATCGGCGTCTCCTATATGACCGGATCGCTGGTGCGGATGGCGCAGCGGCTGGCGGGCGCACTGATGGGCGATCCCGACCGCTGGGCATTTGTGCCGCATCTGATGCTGTGGCTGGGTTTTGCGGTCGGCGTAGTGATGGGGGCGAAGGTCGGCTTGGCGGCGGCCGATCTGGCGCTATGGATCGCTGCACTGGCCGCTGGCGGGCTGACGCTGGTCGCGGCGGGGCTGACCCGAGGAGCGACCCGATGACCTATCTGCCCGCCGCCGACCGCTATGGCGGCACAATGCCCTATCGCCGGTGCGGACGCAGCGGGATTGTGTTGCCCGCCGTGTCGCTGGGCCTGTGGCAAAATTTCGGCGGAGTCGATGCCTATGAGACTGGCCGTGCGATGCTGCTGCGGGCGTTCGATCGGGGCGTGACGCATTTCGATCTCGCGAACAATTACGGCCCGCCCTACGGATCGGCGGAGGAGACGTTCGGTCGGGTGCTGGCGAACGATCTGCGGCCGCATCGCGACGAATTGATCGTGTCGACCAAGGCGGGGTGGGATATGTGGCCCGGTCCCTATGGCGATGGCGGGAGCCGCAAATACCTCATCGCCAGCCTCGACCAGTCGCTGCGGCGAATGGGGCTCGACTATGTCGACATCTTCTATTCGCACCGGATGGATGCCGATACGCCGATCGAGGAGACGATGGGCGCGCTGGTGCAGATGCACCGGCAGGGCAAGGCGCTCTATGTGGGCATTTCGAGCTACACGCCCGAGGCGACGCGACGCGCGGCGGAAATCCTGACCGCCGAGGGCGTGCCGCTGCTGATCCACCAGCCCGATTATTCGATGCTGAGCCGCTGGGTCGAGGATGGCCTGCTCGACGTGCTGGAGGAAGTGGGGGCGGGGTGCATCGCCTTTTCGCCGCTGGCGCAGGGACTGCTTGGCGGGCGCTATCTGAACGGGGTGCCGGAGGATGCGCGCGCCGCGAAGGATTTCTCGCTGCGGCGCGAGCGGCTGACCGATGCGCTGGTGGCGCGGCTGCGCGGGCTGAACGACATCGCGGCGGCGCGTGGTCAGACGCTCGCGCAGATGGCGATCGCCTGGGTGCTGCGCGACGCGCGCGTCACCTCCGCGCTGATCGGCGCGCGGACGGTGGAGCAGCTGGACAATTCGCTCGACGCGGTCAAGCGGCTGGAGTTCAGCGGCGAGGAACTGGCGGCAATCGACCGGTTCGCCGCGAAGCCGGGGGAGCGGGTGTAAATCCTATTTCCGTGGCGCCGGGGTCGATCGGCCGCCTTGATGCAGGATCAGACCGGTGACCTTGCCCGCCGCGTCGCGGGTGAATTCGGCCTGGGCGTCGACGACCTTGAGGAAGAAGCGGTCCTTGCTCTCGGGAAACAGCTCGAACTCCTGTTGCCCGGTCGCCTGGGTCATCAGCTTGCCGTCCTTGACCCGCATCGTGATCGCGAAGGTGGGGGAAATTTCGTACACCCCTTCATATTGGACCAGTTCTTCGGGGGCGATGGTCACGGCCTTGCGCTCGCTCGGAAGGACGACGGTGCCGCCGCGGGCAAGGGTCATCAGCGATTTGGAGAGTTTCCCGGGCGAGGGGCCGTTGAGGTTGCCGAGCACCACCACGGTGATCTTGCGATCGGGATCATAGGCGAGCGAGGTGTTGAACCCCTCGATCCCGCCGCCATGTTCGATCGTGGTGACGCCGTCTTTGCTTTCCACGCCGATGCCAAGCGCATAGCCATTCTTGTACGGGGTGCGGAAAGCGGCGAGCGAGGCGGGTTTGAGCAGCTTGCCGCCGTACAGGCCGCGCTGCCATGTCAGCAGGTCGCGGGTCGTGGAATAGAGCGCGCCCGCGCCCTGAGGGATAGTCATGCTGATATAGTCGGCATTGACCGGTCCGTCCTTGGACGGGGCATAGCCCGATGCGCGGCGCGGGATGATCGCGGCGTGGCTGTCATAGCCGGTATCGGTCATGCCGAGCGGCTTGAACAGGTTCGCCGCGACGAACTCGGCATAGCTCTGGCCGCTCAGTTTCTCGACGATCGCGCTGAGCAGAATATAGCCCGAATTGGAATAGTTCCACTTCTCGCCCGGCTGGAACTCCAACGGCTTGTCGCGGAAACGCGCGATCAGGCTCTCATGCGTTGCGGGCAGCGTTTTCTGCTTTCCGTAATCGGGGAAGCTGGTGAAGTTCGGAATGCCCGATGTGTGGGTGAGCAGGTGATGGACGGTCACCTTGTCCCAGCTGGCGGGCGCATCGGGGAGATAGGTCTTGACCGGAGCGTCGAGCGTCAGCTTGCCGCGTTCCTGAAGCAGCAGGATCGCCACTGCGGTGAACTGTTTGGTGACCGACCCCAGGCGGAATTTGGTCGCGCCGTCATTGGCGATCTTCCATTCCAGGTTCGCCGAGCCATAGCCCTTGTCGAACAGGATTTCGCCATCTCGCGCGACGAGCACCGCGCCCATGAACTCGCCCTTCTGCGCATCGTCGCCGACGACGGCGTCCATGCGCGCGGGATCCTGTGCCAATGCGGGCGTGGCGATCAAGGAGAGCGCAGCGAACCCAGCGGTGATGCTCGGAAATTTCATGGTTCGATCCCTCCCTGTGTATTGCTCAACTATAACAGTTGGCAGCAAGGGTGCAAGGGCAAGCTGGGGTAGCGACGGGTCGGGGTCAGGCGACCGACCTGGTTCTTTCGGATCGCACCGATGCGGGTGCGCTCTGCCACGCCGCACGGTCCCGTCCCAGACGCTTGGCGCGATTGAGCGCCGCCTCGGCGCGGGCGAACAGCGTGTCGAAATCATCGTCCATTACCGCGCCCGCGACCCCGGCGCTGACCGTCAGGCGGATCATTTCCCCATAGCGGCCCGGGGTCTGGAGGCCGAAAAGGCCGACGCGCACCCGCTCGGCGACGTTCATCGCTTCGGCCTGGCTGTCGGCGCGGACGAACGCGGCGAATTCCGCTCCCCCGATGCGACCGCATACATCGCCCTCGCGCAGCAGCGACGCGATCCCGTTCGCGATTCGAATCAACGCCCGGTCCCCCGTCGTCTCGCCATGGACATCGTTGATGCGCTTGAAGCGATCGATGTCGAACAGCAGCAGATAATGCCCCTCAGCGCTCCGGGTTGCCATCCGCGCCTCGACTTCGGTCACGAGGCTGCGGCGATTGGGGATGCCGGTCAGCTGATCCTGCGTCGCGATCAGCTTGAGCTTCAGATTGGCACGGCGAAGGGCTTCGGTACGGTCGGAGACCTTGCGCTCCAGCTCCGTTTGGGCCGACCCGATCCTTTCCGCCATCACATCGAAGTCATGGGTCAATTGGGCAACCTCGTCCCGCACCGCGATCCGTTCGATATCGACATAACGGGCGGGGGGCACGCGACGGGTCAGCGCGCGCGTACGCTCGATCAGCCTGCGCAGAGGCGCGCCGACCTGGCGACGGAGCAGGAACAGGATGGTGAGTGCCTGAAGGACCAGGCAGGCGGCTGCGGTCAGCGCAACGCGCAGGATCAGCCGGTTGGTTTCGGCTCGCATCACGGCTTCGTCCTGGACGACCAGCGCGTACCAGCCCGGCGTGCCGATCTTTCGCATCGCGACAAAGCTGTCGAGCGACGGCGCTTCACCCAGGAAATGCCCGTCGCGCTGCGCCTGGACGAAAGACCATAAGGCAGCCAGCCGGGGATCGCGGGTCGTGGTGAGGTCGAGCATCGATTCGGGGCCGACGCGCCGCTGTCGCGTATAGTCCGGGTGGTGGATCAAGCGTCCCTCGCGCGAGATCAGGATCACGCTTGCTCTTGGAACGTCGGCGAAATCACTCGGCGCGATTAACGTGTCGAGCAGCACGCTGGTCCCCCATGTGCCGACGTGCCGACCGTCGATGTCGACCGGCGTCATGCACCCGGTCGTCCAGGTCCCGCCGCTGCGGTCGTGCACGATATGGCGTAGCGCGGTGCAGCGCATCGCACGTGCCGGATTGGCCGTCGGGGTCGAGATGGTGGCAAATTCCTGACGCTGGAAGTCGAGCGTGCTCGGCGCGTCCTGACGATAAAAGCGGAGGCGATCCGGGCGATCCGCAGCGAAGATCACCAAGCTGTTGTCGGGCGTGAAATAATAGAGGCTTTCCAGCTCGGGTCGCACCCCTTCGCCGAGCGCATGGACGATACCGGTCGCTGCCATCAATCGGCGTCGCGCCGCTGCGTCCGGCTCGTGCGCGATGAACGCGCCGACGCCCCTTATATAGCCCAGGGGCGTGTTGCCGCCATTGTAGAGGGCCGGCGCGCTGCGTCGCCCACCCCGGCGATCAGCGGGAAACATGACGTCGAACGCGGCGGCATCGGCGAGGCGGGGGCTGGACGCGAGCTGCGCGCGCATCAGCTCCGTGGCGTGAATGTGCGTGGTGCGGATGCGGGAGAAACGCCGTTCCTCCTCCCGGACGACCTGCCGGGCATAATGGTCGAGCGTGGTGAGTCCGGCCTCGCGCGTGCGTCGCTCGCTGTCACGATAGGAGAGAAACCCCGCGACCACGAAGATAAGGCCGATCAGCGCCGACAGCGTAATGGCCGTTCGCGTGGTGATCGACATGTCGCGCAGCAAAGTCGGGAGCCGCTCCAGCATCGTCCTGAGCTAGAGCGGCTGGGTTAAGCGCCCGATTAGGCGGACCTACGTAGTCGCCGCAAGCCGATCAGATGTGGATCGGCTTGCCCGTCACTGCCATCGCCGCTTCCTTGATCGCCTCGCTGTGCGTCGGATGCGCGTGGCAGGTATAGGCGATGTCCTCGCTGGTCGCGCCGAATTCCATCGCCTGGGTCGCCTGCGCGATCATGGTGCCCGCAAGGCTGGTGATGATCCACACGCCGAGCACGCGATCGGTCTTGGCGTCCGCAATGATCTTCACGAAGCCGTCGGGCTCGTGATTGGTCTTGGCGCGGCTGTTGCCCGCCATCGGGAATTTGCCGACCTTGACCTCGCCCTTTTCCTTCGCCGCCTCTTCGGTCAGGCCGACGCCGGCGATTTCGGGCATCGTGTAGACAACCGACGGGATCAGGTCGTGGTTCACGATCCCCGTGAGGCCCGCGATATTCTCCGCGACCGCGATGCCCTCATCCTCGGCCTTGTGCGCGAGCATCGGGCCGGGGACGACGTCGCCGATCGCCCAGATGCCGTCGACCGCGGTCTCGAACTCGTGCCCGACCTCGATCTGGCCGCGCGCATTCACGCTGAGCCCCGCGGCTTCGAGATTGAGGCCGTCGGTATTGGGACGGCGGCCGATCGCGACGAGGACATTGTCCGCTTCGATCGTCTGCGCCTCGCCGCCCTTGGCGGGCTCGACGGTCACGGTGGCCTTGCCGCCATTCACCGCCACGCCGGTGACCTTGGTCCCGGTCTTGAACTCGATGCCCTGCTTCTTGAACAGCTTGGCCGATTCCTTGCGGACGTCGCCGTCGAAGCCGGGGAGGATCTGGTCGAGATATTCGACCACGGTCACCTTCGCGCCGACGCGGCGCCACACGCTGCCCAGCTCAAGCCCGATCACGCCGCCGCCGATGACGACCAGATGCTCGGACACCTTGGGCAGTTCGAGCGCGCCGGTGCTGTCGACGACCACCTGCTGGTCGATCTCGACGCCGGGCAGTGGGGTGACCGATGATCCGGTGGCGATGACGATGTTCTTGGCGCGAACCTCGCGGTCGCCGACCTTGACGCTGTCCTTGCCGGTGAACGCGGCATAGCCCTTGAGCCATTCGACCTTGTTCTTCTTGAACAGGAATTCGATGCCGCCGGTCAGGCCCTTGACCGCTTCCTTGCGCTGCGCGTGCATCGCGTCGAGGTCGAGTTCGACCGAGCCGAGCTTGACGCCGAGCTTGGCGAGCGCGCCGCCGGCGGCTTCCTCGAACAGCTCGGACGCGTGGAGCAGCGCCTTGGACGGGATGCAGCCGACGTTGAGGCAGGTGCCGCCCAGCGTCTCACGCCCTTCGGCGCACGCGGTCTTGAGCCCGAGCTGCGCCGCGCGGATTGCGGCGACATAACCGCCGGGCCCGGCACCGATCACGAGGACGTCGAAGTCGTATTCAGCCATTGTTCTATGCCTCTTCGGATTAGCTCAGGATGCCGATAACGTAATTGTTATCTCGCACGGCTTCATCGGCGAACCGACGCAGTGCGGGGACACCTTGCATCACATAAGGAAGTGCTTCCTCGCCTTCTTCTTCGAAGACGTCGGCGAGATAAACATACTCCCTCACCATCGTCGCCGGATCGTATCGCTGCGCCAGTTCGTCGTCCGATACTGCTGCTAGTGCATCGGCGAAGGCGCTGACTCTAGCGGGATCGAACTGCCAGTAGCCACCAAAACCGTTTTCGTCGGTACCGATTAATTCCTCGTCGGTAGCAACAAGAACGCTGAGCGGATGACCGGTCTTACCTGCATCTCCTGTGAGCATGAAATGAAGCGCGTGCCAGGCCTTGTCGAAATCGACGAGGCGACCATCGGCGCTTTCACTGAAGACCATCTCGTGCACCGCATCAGGATTGGCGGCGAGATGGGCAACCTCGTCCGCCGTGGCTCGGCGTAGATAGACGACCATGCTCATTGGCGAATCCTTACAGGTCGATCAGCAAACGCGTCGGGTCTTCGATCGCGTTCTTGAGCGCGACGAGGAAGGTGACTGCCTCACGCCCGTCGATCAGGCGGTGGTCGTAGGACAGTGCCAGATACATCATCGGGCGGATGACGATCTGGCCGTCGCGGACCACGGCGCGGTCCTCGATACGGTGGAGCCCTAGCACCGCCGACTGCGGCGGGTTGATGATCGGGGTCGACATCAGCGAACCGAACACGCCGCCGTTGGAAATGGTGAAGGTGCCGCCCTTCATCTCGTCCATCTTGAGCGTGCCGTCCTTGGCGCGCTTGCCGAAGTCGCCGATGGTCTTTTCGACCTGCGCGACGCTCATCTGGTCGGCGTCGCGGATGACGGGGACGACCAGGCCCTGCGGCGCGGAGACCGCGACCGAGATGTCGGCATAGTCGTGATAGACGATCTCGTCGCCGTCGATCTGCGCGTTGACGGCGGGGATGTCCTTGAGCGCCATGCACGCGGCTTTCACGAAGAAGCCCATGAAGCCAAGGCGGACGCCGTGCTTCTTCTCGAACAGATCCTTGTACTTGGTCCGCGCTTCGATGACCGCGGTCATGTCGACGTCGTTGAAGGTGGTGAGCAGCGCGGCGGTGTCCTGCGCTTCCTTGAGGCGGCGGGCAACGGTCTGGCGCAGGCGGGTCATCCGCACGCGTTCTTCTTTGCGGCCGCTGGCCGATGCGGCGGCAGCCGCCGGGGCCGGCGCGGGCGCTGCTGCCGGGGCGGGCGCGGGCTTGGCCGAGGCCGCGGCGACCACGTCCTCCTTGGTGATGCGGCCGTCCTTGCCGGTACCGGTGATCGTCGCCGGATCGACGCCATGCTCCAGGATCGCACGGCGAACCGACGGCGAGAGGGCTGCGGCCTCGACATCCCCCGACGCCGGTGCCTGCTGCGCGGCGCTCGCCGGGGCGGGCGCCGCTTCGGCTTTGGCAGCGGGAGCGGGCGCCGCGCCCTCACCCGCCTCGATCGTGCCGATCATCGCGCCGACGGCGACGGTATCGCCGACCTGCACCGCGTGGGCGCCCATGACGCCCGCGACGGGGGCGGGCACCTCGACCGACACCTTGTCGGTTTCGAGGCTCGCGATCGGCTCATCGGCAGCCACGGCGTCGCCGGGCTGCTTCAGCCATTCGCCGACCGTCGCTTCGGTGATCGATTCGCCCAGCACGGGGACGAGGATTTCGGTTGCCATCGTTCAGTCCTTCCTGGGGATCAGGGTCAAGCCCCGGCCTTGCCGACCGGCTTGGTGGTGTCGCTGCGGGTGCGACGGATTTCTTCGCGTACATTGTGGCCCAGCGCGTCGGCGACAAGGGCGCCCTGCTCGGCCTGGTGGCGCTTCATCAGGCCGGTGGCGGGCGAGGCGGCCGCGGCGCGGCCGGCATAGCGCGGCCGTTGCGGCTTCACCCCCGCCTCGATCAGGCAGTCTTCGATGAAGGGTTCGACGAAGAACCAATAGCCGTTGTTCTTGGGTTCCTCCTGCGCCCAGACCACCTCTTCGAGGTTGGTCATGCGCTGGAGCCGCTTGACCAGCGGCTCGCCGGGGAAGGGGTAGAGCTGTTCGATGCGCACGATCGCGGTGTTCTTGTCGCCCGCCGCGTCGCGCGCCTCGATCAGGTCATAGGCGACCTTGCCGGTGCACAGGACCAGCCGCTTCACATCCGTGTCCGCTGGCGCCGACGGGTCCGAGAGGATGCGCATGAAATGCGTCTCCCCCAGGAAGTCCGCAGCCTTGCTCACCGCCATCTTGTGGCGGAGCAGCGACTTGGGCGTCATCACCACCAGCGGCTTGCGGAAATTGCGATGCATCTGGCGGCGCAGCAGGTGGAAGAAGTTGGCCGGCGTGGTGCAGTTGGCGACCTGCATATTGTCGCCCGCGCAGCTTTGCAGGAAGCGCTCGGGGCGCGCCGAGCTGTGCTCGGGACCCTGGCCCTCATAGCCATGGGGGAGCAGCATCACGAGCCCGTTGGCGCGCAGCCACTTGGCCTCGCCCGACGAGATGAACTGGTCGATCATGATTTGCGCGCCGTTGACGAAATCGCCGAACTGCGCCTCCCACAGCACCAGGCTCTTGGGGTCGGCGAGCGCATAGCCATATTCGAAGCCGAGCACGCCATATTCGCTCAAGGGACTGTCGAGCACCTCGAACCGGCCGTGCGGAATCTCGCTCAGCGGCACATATTTGCGCTCGTCGGTCTGGTCGACCCACACCGCGTGACGCTGGCTGAACGTGCCGCGGCCCGAATCCTGGCCCGACAGGCGGACGCCATAGCCCTCCGACAGCAGCGAGCCGAACGCCAAAGCCTCGCCAGTCGCCCAGTCGAAATTCTCGCCCGACTTGAACATCGCCGCCTTGGCATCGAGCACGCGGTTGAGCGTCTTGTGGACGGTCAGCCCATCGGGCACCTGCGTCAGCGTGCGGCCGAGGCTGTCGAACAGCTTCTTGTCGATGCCGGTCTCGACGTTGCGGCGCGCGGTTTCCGCGTCGCCCGGCGCGCCGAGCCCCGACCAGCGGCCGCCGAACCAGTCGGCCTTGTTCGCCTTGTACGACGCGCCGGCCTCGAACTCGGTTTCGAGATGCGCGGTGAACTCTGCCTCATGACCCTTGGCGAAGCCCCCGTCGATCACGCCCTCGCGCTCCAGCCGCTGGGCATAAAGCGCAGCGACGCCGGGATGCTTCTTGATCTTGGCGTACATCAGCGGCTGGGTGAAGCTCGGCTCGTCGCCTTCATTATGGCCGAAGCGGCGATAGCACCACATGTCGATGACGATGTCGCGCTTGAACCGCTGGCGGAATTCGATCGCCATCTTGCAGGCGAAGGTGACCGCTTCAGGATCGTCGCCATTGACGTGAAAGATCGGCGCCTGGACGCCCTTGGCGACGTCCGACGGATAGGGCGAGGAGCGCGCGAATTGCGGGCTAGTGGTGAAGCCGATCTGGTTGTTGATGACGAAGTGGATGCAGCCGCCGGTGTTGTAGCCGCGGATGCCCGAGAAGCCGAGGCATTCCCACACGATCCCCTGGCCGGCGAACGCGGCGTCGCCATGGATGAGGACGGGCAGGACCTGCTCGTGATTCTCGAGGTCGTTGCGGTTGGTCTGCTGCGCGCGCACCTTGCCGAGCACGACCGGGTCGACCGCTTCGAGGTGCGAGGGGTTGGCGACGAGCGACATGTGGACGCTGATGCCGTCGAACTCACGGTCGGTGCTGGTGCCGAGGTGATACTTCACGTCGCCCGACCCGCCGATATCGTCGGGGTTGGCCGATCCGCCCGCAAATTCGTGGAAGATCACGCGATAGGGCTTGGCCATCACGTTGGCGAGCATGTTGAGGCGGCCGCGATGCGCCATGCCGTACACGATCTCGCGCACGCCATACTGGCCGCCGTACTTGATGATCGCTTCCATCGCGGGAATCATCGATTCGCCGCCGTCGAGGCCGAAGCGCTTGGTGCCGACATATTTCTTGCCGAGGAATTTCTCCCACTGCTCGGCTTCGATCACCTTGGCGAGGATCGCCTTCTTGCCGTTGGGCGAGAATTCGATCGCCTTGTCCTTGCCCTCCATGCGCTCCTGGAGGAAGCGGCGCTCCTCGACATCAGCGATGTGCATATATTCGAGGCCGACATTGCCGCAATAATTGCGGCGCAGGATTTCGACGAGCTCGCGCACGCTCGCCTTTTCAAGCCCGAGATTGCCGCCGAGATAGATCGGCCGGTCGAGATCGTCGGCGCCGAACCCGTGATATTCGGGCGTCAGGTCGGCGGGCAGCTCCTGCTTCGACAGGCCCAGCGGATCGAGATTGGCCGCGAGATGGCCGCGCACGCGATAGGTGCGGATCAGCAGCATCGCGCGGATCGAATCGTTCGCCGCGCGGGCGATGTCCGCCGCCGAGGCCGCGGGTGCCGGGGCCGGAGCAGGCGCGCCGCCGCGTGCGGGCCTGGGCGCGGGCTCCATCTGGGTCGGGTCGAGCGCGGCGGTGAGCGCGTCGGTGTCCTTGAGCGGCCAGCGCGGATTGGCCCAGCTGGGGCCGGTCGCGGTGCTTTCCAGCCCCTCAAACCACTGGCGCCAGCCCGCCTCGACCGCCGACGGATCAGCCTTGAACTTCGCGTACATCGTCTCGACGAAGGCGGGGCTCACGCCACCTGCGATCTCCGCGAAATCCAACCCATCAACGCCCATCTTACCGTTCCTTCGTCACCCCAGCGAACGCTGGGGTCTCTTGCCGCCCGAGGCCCCAGCTTGCGCTGGGGCGACGGCATCGACTTCAGCCCTTCAGCGCCTCGAGCAGCGTCTCGCCGAGCAGGCTCGGCGACTGCGACACGCGGATGCCCGCTGCCTCCATCGCCGCGATCTTGCTTTCCGCATCGCCCTTGCCGCCCGACACGATCGCCCCGGCATGGCCCATGCGGCGGCCCGGAGGCGCGGTGCGACCCGCGACGAAGCCGGCCATCGGCTTCTTGCGACCGCGCTTGGCCTCGTCGATCAGGAACTGCGCGGCCTGCTCCTCGGCGTCGCCGCCGATTTCGCCGATCATGATGATGCTCTCGGTCGCGTCGTCGGCCAGGAACAGTTCGAGCACGTCGATGAAGTTGGTGCCGTTGACGGGATCGCCGCCGATGCCGACCGCAGTGGTCTGGCCAAGGCCCGCATTGGTCGTCTGGAACACCGCCTCATAGGTCAGCGTGCCCGAGCGGCTGACGACGCCGACGCTGCCCTTGGAGAAGATGTTGCCCGGCATGATGCCGATCTTGCACTCGCCGGGCGTCAGCAGGCCCGGGCAGTTCGGGCCGATCAGGCGCGACTTGCTGCCCGACAGCGCGCGCTTCACCTTGACCATGTCGAGCACCGGAATGCCCTCGGTGATGCACACGATCAGCGGGATTTCGGCGTCGATCGCCTCGAGGATCGAGTCCGCGGCGAAGGGCGGGGGCACGTAGATCACCGACGCGTCGGCGCCGGTCTTGCTCTTGGCTTCGGCGACGGTGTCGAACACCGGGAGGCCGATATGCTCGGTGCCGCCCTTGCCCGGGGTCACGCCGCCGACCATCTGCGTGCCGTAGGCCAGCGCCTGCTGGGTGTGGAAGGTGCCGGTTTCGCCGGTCATCCCCTGGGTGATGACCTTGGTATTCCGGTCGATGAGAATGGACATTCAGAACCCTCCGATAGATTGCGAGACCAGGACCAGGCCCTGGATGCCGTAAGACGTGCCCAGCGGGTGATCGCGCGGGACATAGGTGATTTCGAGGCTTACGCCCTTCTGCCAGGGCTCCCACAGCCGCTTGGTCGCGGTGCCGCTGGCCTGAACGCCGGTCGGTGCCGATCCGACCCAGCCGTCGATCTCTTCGCGCGGCGGGGCGGCGGGCAGGTCGAGGTCATAGGCACGACAGCCATCGCCCCAATAGCCTTCCTTGGCGACGAAGCGGCTGGTGACGAGCCAGGCGGTGCGGCCGTCGAAGCTGTGGCGGAAGACTTGTCCGGAGACTTGTGCGTCCGGCTCTTCCTCACGCATCGCCTCGCGGCCCTTGGCGACGATCCCGGCAATGCGCGGATCGGCATCGGCCTCCGCCACCTCGGTCCAGCCTGCAGCTTTCGCAGCAGGAGCGACCTTGTCGAACGCGGACTCGCCGTCAGAGGTCTTGAGATCGAAGCACGCCGCCTTGAACGCCGCGAACAGCGGTGAGGGGGCGGGGGCCGTCGCTGCGACCAAGGAAATGGCGAGGAGGGCGCTCAAGCGACACCTCCATATCCTGTTCCCCGGCGAAGGCCGGGGTCCAGGATCGGCGCATTCGAGGTGACGGACCGACGGCGCAATCCCACGGCGACTGGACCCCGGCCTTCGCCGGGGAACGGGAAGTAGTCGCGGCTCCGGACACTGCTCACGAGGGCAGCAGCGAGGCGAACAAGTCGTCCCACTCCGGGTTCAGCCCCTCGATCTCGCGCAGTTTCCACGCCCGTTTCCATTCCTTCATCTGAAGCTCGCGGTGGCGGGCTGCATCCAGGCTCTCGAACGCCTGATACCAGACCAGCAACTTGCACCCGTATCGCTTCGTAAATCCTTCAACGAGGCCGTTGCGATGTTCCCAAACGCGCTTGGGGAGATCGCTCGTGACCCCCGATATAGATCGTTCCGTTTCTGCGGTTCGCCATGATGTAGACGAAACCGGCCTTCCCCATCTCGATCGCCCCGTTACTGGACCCCGGCCTTCGCCGGGGCACAGTGTGGAACTCAGCCGAGCGAGCTGTCGATGCCCTTGCAGGCGACCAGCAGTTCCTTAACCGCGTCGACCGAGACCTGGAGGTTTGGCCTTGGCCTCGTCGTCCAGCTCGATCTCGATGACCTGCTCGACGCCGTTCGCGCCGATGATCACGGGCACGCCGACATAGAGGTCGTCGACGCCATACTGACCGGTCAGGTGCGCGGCACAGGGCAGTAGGCGCTTCTGGTCATAGAGATACGCTTCGGCCATTGCGATGCCGCTGGTGGCCGGGGCGTAGAAGGCCGAACCGGTCTTGAGCAGGCCGACGATCTCGCCGCCGCCCGAACGAGTGCGTGCGACGATCGCGTCGATGCGCTCCTGGGTCGAGCGACCCATCTTGATGAGGTCGGGGATGGGGATGCCCGCGACGGTCGAATATTCGACCACCGGGACCATCGTGTCGCCATGGCCGCCAAGCACGAAGCTGTTCACTTCCTTGACTGACACCTGGAATTCCTCGGCGAGGAAATGGCTGAAGCGCGCGCTGTCGAGCACGCCGGCCATGCCGACGACCTTCTGGTGAGGAAGACCGGAGAATTCGCGCAGCGCCCACACCATCGCGTCGAGCGGATTGGTGATGCAGATGACGAAGGCGTCAGGCGCGTTGGCGGCGATGCCTTCGCCGACCGCCTTCATGACCTTGAGGTTGATGCCGAGCAGGTCGTCGCGGCTCATGCCCGGCTTGCGGGCGACGCCGGCGGTGACGATGATGACGTCCGCGCCCGCGATGTCGGCATAGTCGTTGCTGCCGGTGATCTTGGCGTCGAAGCCCTCGACCGGGCCGCACTGGCTAAGGTCGAGCGCCTTGCCCTGGGGAACGCCCTCGACCACGTCGAACAGCACAATGTCGCCGAGCCCCTTGAGTGCGGCGAGGTGGGCGAGGGTACCACCGATATTGCCGGCGCCGATAAGGGCGATCTTCTTGCGGGCCAAATGAGCCTCCCTGAACATGCGTTGGGCGGCCCGTCCTAACTCATCGGCCGCAGGGACGCCGGGCGCCTTAGGCCGTTTATAGAGGCGGGGCAACCGGGGAATCGCGTGTGTCAAGGAAATCTTTGCACCTGCGAATTAATTGCAATAACCCCTTGGGGTGCGATGGTGGGTTAGCCTTGTTGGCCATGCCCCTGCGCCAGATATCCCTCCGACTGCATCTCCAAAAGCCGCGACACCGTGCGTTCGAACTCGAACTTACCGTCGCCCTTGCGGTAGAGGTCCATCGGCGCGGCATCGGCCATCGCGAGCAACTTGACCCTATGTTCGTACAGCGCATCGATCAGGGTAACGAAGCGCGCCGCCTCGTTGCGGTTTTCGGGCCCCAGGCGCGGGATGCCGACCAGGATGACGGTGTGGTAGCGGCGAGCGATGGCGAGATAGTCGGAGGCGCCGCGCGCCTCGCCGCACAGTCGCTTGAAGGAGAAGACTGCAACGCCCTTCAGCGCCTTGGGCACGTGCAGCGTGCGGCCCTGCACCGCGATATCCTCGCTTGGCACATGGTCGCGATCCTCGACCGAGAAATCGGTCAGCCGGAAAAACGCGGCGGAGAGGGTGGCGGTGTTGGCGGGGCTGTTGGGAACGAGCCACATGTCCATCGTGCCGAGCCGGTCGCGACGATAATCGGTCGGGCCGTTCAACGGCAGGATGTCGAGCTTGTCCTTCAGGAGCGCGATGAAGGGCAGGAAGCTGTCACGCTGCAATCCGTCCTTGTAGAGATCGTCGGGTGGGCGATTGGACGTCGCAACCACTGTCAACCCCTCTGCCATCATCGCGGTGAAGAGACGCGAGAGGATCAAGGCGTCGGCGGTGTTGTTGATGACCATCTCGTCGAAGGCGAGCAGGCGCAGATTTTCGGCCAGCGCCTTGGCCACCGGCGGGATCGGGTCGCCCGCTTCCTTTTTCCGCTCCTCGGCGATGCGGGCGTGGACCTCGATCATGAACTCGTGGAAATGGACGCGGCGCTTGCGCTCGATCTTCACGCATCCGAACAAAAGGTCCATCAGCATCGATTTGCCGCGTCCGACCCCGCCCCACATATAGACGCCGCGCGGTGCATCGGGCGCACGGCGGGCGAGGCGCCACAGCACGCTACCTTTGCGCGGCCCCTGTTCGAGTTCGTGCGCGAGATGGTCGAGCCGGCGCGCGGCGGCGGCCTGATCGGCGTCGGCACGCAATTCGCCTGCGGCAACCAGTGCCTGATATTTTTCGAGGACGCGGGTCATGCGCGCGGCGACGATTTGCGGACGGTGCCAGAAAAGCTCGCGAGGATAGCGTCGTCCTGCTTCACCAGTCCGCGCATGAACAGCATTCGCCCGGTTTCGCGCAACAGTTCGACCTCGGCGACGATCGGTTCGCCGATCCGGCTGGTGCCGATGAACTGCGCCGACAGGTCCAGCGTCACCGCGCCCCCGGCGGAGAGCACGCCAAACGTCCGCGCGGCCGCAAATAGTGCGGCGTCCATGAAGCCCAGCAATGCCCCACCATGCGTAGAATCGGCCAGATTCGAATGGCGCCGCTCTGTCGCCATGCGCACCAGCGCCTTGTCGCCCTCAAGCCGGGTCAGGATCGGGCCGAGAAAGGCGTTGAATCGCGTCGGATCGCGCAATTCCCAGCGCATCCAGCCGGAGTGATCGGGATCGGGGACGAAGGAAAAGGCGTCGGACATAAACGGGTGCGGGCGGGTCAGACCCGGCTGTGCATCGCCTCGAACTGGGGCAGGTCCGGGTCGAACCGGTCCCACGCCACCGCATCCTTCATATAGATGACCGCTTCCGGCGAGATGATGTTGGGATCGTCGAGCGATCCGCTCTGTACCAGGATGATGTCGCCGGGCAGGTCGCCCGACGTATAGATGCGTCCCGCACAAGTGCCGCAGAAATGCCGCGTCACCTTGCCGCCGGTATCGCCTTCATTGGTGAAGGTTTGCGGGGTGCCGTCGAGCGACAGCTGGTCGCGATGCACCGCGATGATCGTGGTGTGGCCGGTGCCGGTCGCCTTCTGGCAATCCTTGCAACAGCATTGCACGACGCGGCGCGAGGGACCCGTCAGCCGATAGCGCAATGCGCCGCACAGACATCCGCCAGAAACTTCGACGCCCTCGGCAATTCCGGCCATTCGCTTCTCCTGCGCAGTGCGTCCAACGGATCAGACGACCCGTTCGGCTTCCATCTTCTTGATTTCCGCGATCGCCTTGGCGGGCGAGAGGCCCTTGGGGCAGACATTCGCGCAGTTCATGATCGTGTGGCAGCGGTAAAGGCGGAAGGGATCTTCCAGCTCGTCGAGCCGCTCGCCGGTCGCCTCGTCGCGGCTGTCGGCCAGCCAGCGATAAGCCTGGAGGAGGATGGCCGGGCCGAGGAACCGGTCGCTGTTCCACCAATAGCTCGGGCAGCTGGTCGAGCAGCAGGCGCACAGGATGCACTCATACAGCCCGTCCAGCTTGTCGCGCTCTGCCGGCGACTGCAGCCGCTCCTTGCCCGAGGGCGGCGTGGTGACGGTCTTCAGCCAGGGCTGGATCGAGGCGTATTGCGCGTAGAAATGGGTGAAGTCGGGGACCAGGTCCTTGATCACGTCCATCGCGGGCAGCGGGGTGATCTTGATATCGCCCTTGATATCCTCGATCGCGGTGGTGCAGGCGAGGCCGTTCTTGCCGTCCATGTTCATCGAGCACGACCCGCAAATGCCTTCGCGGCACGAGCGACGGAAGGTCAGGCTCGGATCAATCTCCGATTTGATCTTGATGAGCGCGTCGAGAACCATCGGGCCGCAATCGTCGAGGTCGATGGTGAATTTGTCATAGCGCGGGTTCTGACCCGAATCGGGGTCGTAGCGATAGATGGTGAAGGTGCGCGCATTCTTCGCGCCCTGCGGCGCGGGATGGGACGTGCCCTTCTTGATCTTGCTGTTCTTGGGAAGGACAAAATCGGCCATCTTCAACCCCGTGACTGTTCGGTCGGCATGGCGACGCGGCGCGCGCCCCACTCCGGATTGCGGGTCAGATACATAACCGCTGCCCTGCCTGCAAATGGAAGCAGCGCCGTCAATGTCATCAACGCCCCGCCGCGCGGGAGGCGGCGCAGACGCGCGCATTTTCAAGCACCGTATCGAGCAGCCCGGGGAACCGCGCGTCGAACTCCTCTCGGCGCAGCCGGTTGAGATAGTCGCGGCCGTTCTGCGCCGTCTCGATCAGGCCCGCCGCACGCAGGATCTTGAGATGGTTGGAGCGGGTGCTCTTGGGCACCTCGCATTCGGGCGCCGTCGCTGCGCAGTTCATCGTCTCGGCACCCGCGAGCCGCGCGATCATCGCCAGCCGCATCGGGTCTGCCAGCGCATGAAGCGCGGCGGCAAGTGGCACATCTTCGAGACGGGGGTGGAGGAAACTGCTCATCGCCAAGCCGATATAGTGCATTTCTGATGGTTTAATAGTTCGGGATCATTGAACTATATCAAGGCGCTTCCTAGCTACCGGCCTCGCCGGGCTATCCGGCTCAGCAGTGGAGCATCAAATGACCTATCGACTGAACGGAAAACGCGCGCTGGTGACCGGTGGGTCGCGCGGTATCGGCGCGGGGATCGCGCGGCGGCTGGCCGCGGAGGGCGCGGATGTCGCGATCACCTATGCTGCCAGCAAGAACAAAGCCGACGCGATCGTCCGGGAAATCGAGGCGGCGGGGCGCAAGGGCTATGCAATCCAGGCCAATGCCGCCGACGCGGACGCACAGCAAGCGGGGGTCAACGCGGCGATCGACGCGCTCGGCGGGCTCGACCTGCTGGTCCACAATGCCGGCGTCGCCAATATGCTGCCGATCGGCGAAGGAACGATGGAGGATTTTCGCCACCAGTTCGGGACCAATGTGGAGGGCGTCTTTGCCGGGACGCTGGCGGCGGCATCGCGGATCAGCGATGGCGGCGGCATCGTGGTGATCGGAAGCAACGCGTCGCACTGGACGCCGATGCCGGGATTTGCGGTCTATAACGCGACCAAGGCGGCGGTTGCGCTGCTGGTTCAGGGCTGGGCGCGCGATCTGGCGCCGCGGGGCATTCGCGTCAACGCGGTGCAACCCGGCCCGATCGATACTGACATGAACCCGGCCGATGGCGATCTGGCCAAGGCGTTCATGGATCGGATTCCGCTCGGCCGCTATGGCACGGCGGAGGAGATCGGCGCGCTGGTCGCCTTCCTGGCCAGCGATGACGCGTCCTTCATCACCGGCGCCCGGATCGATATCGACGGCGGGCTGTCGCTGTAACGAGGATGGGAGAGGGGACAGCCCCTCTCCCATTTCGATTGGCGGTTACGCCGCAGGCGGTGGGGCAACGCGACCGCCCCAGTCCAGATTGCGGGTGAGGTACATCACCGCCGCGAGAGCCGCGAAGAGCAGAAGCGATCCGATCAGCAACGAATAGGCTTCGAGGCTGAGCAGGATGTAGAGCACGCCATACAGCGCGACGAGCAACCCGGCGATGAATCCGGCGCGTCGGCGGCTTCCGAGTATCGCGGCGCTATAGGCGGTCAGCAGTGCGATCACCCCGCCCGCCGCGACCAGATAGGCCGGAGTGAAGCCGATGACTTCGGCAAAGGCGAGGAGCAGGACGAAGAACAGCACCAGCCCTGCGCCGACCAGCAAATATTCGACCGCTGATACGCGCACGCCCGCGACGACATCGAACAGCAGGAACGCCATGAAGGTGAAGCCGATGAACAGGAACCCGTATTTCACGCTGCGATTGACCTGCGAATAGAGATCGACCGGCTGGACCAGGCCGACCTGCGCCTGCGCGGCGGGCGCGGCGCTGGTCCGGGCGGGATAGGATGGTTGGGCTTCGCGCGATTCAACGGGCGAATCGCTGGTGGTGACCAGGGTGGTCCCGAGCGCGAGATTCGAGATGCGATAGGTCGCGCTGAACCCGGTCGCGTTGACGCTGCGTGATTCGGGGAGGAAGCCGCCGGTGAAGCTGGGATGCTGCCACGGCGAAGTGACCGTCCAGCGCGTGGCGCCCGCGCGCGGGGCGAGTGCGACGACCGAATGGCCGCGCAGCCCGAAGGTGAATTGCGCGGTGACTGTGCGCTCGCGGAGAGCCGAGGCATCCAGATTGGTGAAGAAGCCTGACCCGCCCGTGGCGGCGAGACCGTTGCCCGGTTGGGCCGTCAGGGGCTGCCCATCGATGACGATGCGGTTGGCGGGCTTCAAACCGCGCGGATCGGCGACGCCGAAGCGCAATTCGGCCTTGTCGAACTCAAGGCTGGCGACGTCAACGATCCTGGCGGTATCTGCGGGCAGGCGAAAGGACGCGCTGCCCGATATGTCCGCATCATAGACCACCGCTTCGTAGATCGATCGCGCGCGACGCTCGGGTTTGATGCGCGTGTCGATTTTCAGGCGGTCGGGGGCGATGAACAGCTGGCGCCGCTGGACCGAGCTGCGGGTGACGGGCTTGCCATTCTCCTGCACCGTCTCGGTCATCTGCTGCGCATAGGGGATGACGAGCAAGGGTCCCGCGATTGTCTGCGGCCCGCCCCATCCTTCGGCGATGCTGCTCCGCGCCGTCTCCGACTGGCTCTGCCGGTCGTAGACGAGGAGATAGACGGTGAAGAGCGGAATGGTCAGCACCGCCGCGACGAGCAGCGACAGCAGCAGCTTCATTCCGGGCGAACGGTCGGGCGCGTACAGGTCCATGATGATCTCCGGTTGGTGAGTGCTCTGGCTAGCGCGCACCCGGACCGGGAGTCATGAGCGACCTGTGAGCATATTCTGAGAACGTCAGATCACGTCGAGGACGAGGCCGAGGTCGCGCGCCTCCTCGGCTTCGATATACCAGTTCTCGGGCGCGCGGCGGCAGACTTCCTCGAACGCGATCTTCGATCCGGCGACCAGGTCGCGGAACCCCTCTTCCTCGATCCGGATCGAATGTTCGATCTCGTGCAGCTTGGCCTTGAGCGTCGCGGTGAGCGATTTGAGGGGGCCGGAGAGGTGGATGTCGGAGGAGAGGATGCGCTCATGCACCATGATCCGCGTACCGCGCGTGAGGAAGCGCTTGTCGGCGGGGAAATGCGCCATGAACGTCGCCCCGGCCGAATAGACCGCGACCTTGCCCAGAAACAGCAACTCGCGCCCCTGATATTCGCGGATCAGCCGCACCTCGTCCCCCATCAGCCGCGCGACTTCCGGGTCTCCGCCCAATGTGGAGATCGCGATGACCAAAGTCCCGTCGGTCGGTGCGGCCGCGAACTGGTCGCGAAAGCTCTGATACATTGCGTGATCCACCGGACCTGACAGGCAGATGTGCGGGGTTGCGAGCAGCGGGTAGCGCCTGCTCTGGGGGGCTTGCGCGGGAGGTGCTGGCGCCGCGTCGGAGGTCGGAGCGGGGGCCGGGGCGGGGATGTTGAATGTCTGGTTCATCGCCCGCGCAACCATCGGCCGGGGACTAGGTTCCCGCGCCCGGCGCCGAAGGCCGTCCCGAATGCCGACCGCGACCAGTGCGATGCCGACCGCGATCAGTGCCAGAAAGATGAGGGGGACGAGCGTTTCCACGCCGCTTCAACCCGCAACCAGGCGAAAGGATCAGCGTCACGGCCCCCGCAGGCTGTCTACGGAAGGCCTGCCGACTGGCTGGGTCGCGCCCCTGGGCATTCGCGCTTCGAGCGGGGCGAGCCAGGTCTGCACATCGACCCCCATGCTCTGCTGGGGCAGCGAAGGTTTGAGATTGCCTTTCCGTTCCCACCCGGCGATCTGCGCGACAGCTTCGGTGACTGCGGCGCCTAGCGGCTGAGGCTTGCGCAGCGCGTGGTTGACGAAGGCGTCGCCGAAAAAGGTCCAGTCATTCTCCGCCAGGCAGCCGAAGGAGGAGCGGTCCGACGCTGCCGCGCTGACGATCGCCGTCTGCGGACCGGAGAGGATCGGAACGAACACCCCGGAATAGCAGGCGCTGACGATCAACAAGCGGCGATGAATGCCATGCGCGTCGAGCAGCGTCGCCAGCCTTCGCGGCGAGATCGCGCCATAGCCCTCATTTCCATCATTATAGACGACGCCGAACGGCGCGCCGTGGCTGGTGGCGTAGAGGATAAGGACATCCTCCTTCTCGTCCATCAGCTCGGCAATGCGGGCGAGCGCGGCCTCAATCGCGGCGGGGGAGCCCATCGGAAGCGGCGAGGGCGCTTTGCCGTCGCTCCCCGCAAGCGTAATGGTGCGCCCGGCCGCGTCATAGCGCAGCGCGAGCACCTTCGCCGCCTCGCGCGCCTCGCGTCCGAACACGGGATCGCTGTCGAGCCCGACCGACAGCACATAGGCATCGACCACCCCCTTGCGCTGTGGCGCGAGGGTGGCGAGCGCGCGGGTGAGGCGGCGATGCTCGGCGAGCGCATGGGTAGCGGGGCGGTCGCGCTCGATCTGCGTGCCGCCATCGGCCTGCTGCACCACCTCCTGCGGCGTTGAGCGCGCCAAGCCGGGCGGCGGGTCGGCGGTGTGACGCGGCGGCGAGTAGGGCTGCTGCGGCGCGGACGCGGCGGGAAGCGCGAGCAGCGCAAAGGCTAACGGCAGGATCGAACGCATCAAACCACCCCCTGGATGGGAAGGTGATTGGCGATGGCCATCAGGTCAAGCGCCAGCAGGACGTTGCTGCCGGTACCGGATTTTGGTAATCTCGCCGCATGGCTGCCAAGAACACCAGCGTCGCCCTGGGCGACCACTTCACCGCCTTCGCCGCGCAGCAGGTGGCGTCAGGCCGTTATGGATCGATGAGCGAGGTGATCCGCGCCGGATTGCGGTTGTTGGAGGATGAGGAGCAGCGGTTCGCGGAATTGCGCGCAGCGATTGACGAGGGACTGGCAAGCGGCGATCCGGTCCCGTTCGACTTCGAGGCGTGGCTCGCAGCGAAGACCGCCGCTAAGTGACGCTCCGGCTGGAACTTCTGCCCGGTGCAATCGCCGATCTGGATTCGATCTACGCCTATTCGGTCGAACAATGGGGTGTCGAACAGGCGGAAGTCTATCTCCGGGCGTTGAACGCGCGGATGCAGGGGTTGCGACGCTTCCCCGCACTCGGCACGGCGCAGGATGCGTTACACCCCGGGCTGCGCCGGATCGGTGAAGGCAGCCACAGCATCTACTATCTCGTCCGCGAGAACACGGTGCTGGTCGTTCGCGTTCTGCATGACCGCATGGATACGAAACGCGCCCGCTTCACCCTCCAGCAACCCGGGCTGGCATACCGCGCAGAGATTTAGCTGACGGCGTGAGCCGCCAGCAAATCAATAAACCCGCTTCTTCGGCTTGATATACTCGACTTCGTCGGTGAGCGTGTAGTCGTGGACCGGGCGATAATCGATCGACACCGCGCCGCCCTTGCCGCCCCAGCCTTCGAAGCTCGCCACGCTGTGCTTCATCCAGTTGGCGTCGTCGCGCTCGGGGAAATCCTCGTGCATATGGGCGCCGCGCGATTCCTTGCGGTTGTCGGCGCTGCGGATGGTGACGACCGCCTGGCTGATGAGGTTGTCGAGTTCGAGCGTCTCGATCAGGTCGGTGTTCCAGATCAGTGAACGGTCGGTGACGGCGATGTCCTCCATCCGCTTGTACACGCCGTCCATATGCGTGACGCCCTCGGCCAGCAGCGCGCTGTCGCGGAACACGGCGCAGTGACGCTGCATCGTCTTCTGCATATCCTTGCGGATTTCTGCGGTGGGCGAGCCACCCTTGGCGTTGCGGAAATGGTCGAGCCGGGTGAGCGCATACTCCTCCGACCCTTTGGGCAGCGGCTGGTGCGGCGTATTGGGCTTGAGCACCTCCTTCAGGCGCAGGCCGGTCGCACGGCCGAACACGACCAGGTCGATCAGGCTGTTCGAGCCGAGACGGTTCGCGCCATGCACCGACACGCAAGCCGCTTCGCCGACCGCGAACAGGCCGGGGACGACCGCGTCGGGGTTGCCGTCGCGCAGTTGCACGACTTCGCCATGATAGTTGGTCGGGATGCCGCCCATATTATAGTGGACGGTCGGAACCACCGGCAGCGGCTTCTTGGTCAGGTCGACGCCGGCAAAGATCTTGCCGGTTTCGGTGATGCCCGGAAGGCGCTGGGCCAGCACGTCGGCGGGCACATGGTCGAGGTGAAGGAAGATATGATCCTTCTCCTTGCCGACGCCGCGCCCTTCGCGGATTTCCATCGCCATCGACCGCGCGACGACGTCGCGGCTGGCGAGATCCTTGGCCGAGGGGGCGTAGCGCTCCATGAACCGCTCGCCTTCGGAGTTGGTGAGATAGCCGCCTTCGCCGCGTGCGCCCTCGGTGATCAGCACGCCCGCGCCGTAGATGCCGGTCGGGTGGAACTGGACGAACTCCATGTCCTGCAGCGCGATGCCCGCGCGCAACGCCATGCCGTTACCGTCGCCGGTGCAGGTGTGCGCCGAAGTCGCCGACTGATACACGCGCCCGCCACCGCCAGTGGCAAGGACCACCGCGTGGCTGCGGAAGCGGTGGATGCTGCCATCCTCCATGCACATCGCGATCACGCCACGGCACGCGCCGTTTTCCATGATCAGGTCGAGCGCGAAATATTCGATGAAGAAGTCCGCGTCATACTTCAGGCTCTGCTGGTACAGCGCGTGCAGCATCGCGTGGCCGGTGCGGTCCGCGGCGGCACAGGTGCGCTGCACCGGGGGGCCTTCGCCCATATTCTGCATATGGCCGCCGAACGGACGCTGATAGATCGTGCCATTGTCGTTGCGACTGAACGGCACGCCGGCATGTTCCAGCTCGATCACCGCCGCCGGAGCTTCGCGCACCATATATTCGATCGCGTCCTGGTCGCCCAGCCAGTCCGACCCCTTGACGGTGTCGAACATGTGCCAGGTCCAGTGGTCGGGCGAATTGTTGCCGAGGCTCGCGGCAATACCGCCCTGCGCCGCCACGGTGTGGCTGCGGGTCGGGAACACCTTGGTGATGCACGCGGTCTTGAGCCCCGCTTCGGCGCAGCCCATCGTCGCGCGCAGCCCCGAACCGCCCGCGCCCACGACGACTGCGTCATAGCTGTGATCGATGATCTTGTAAGCGGCGGTCATCAGGCGGGCGCTCCGGTAGTAACGACGGTAAAGGCGATCTTGAGGATCGAGAAGATCGCGAAGACGCCGCCGCCGATGGCGAAGAAGTTGAGCAGCGTCAGCAGCACGATGCGCGTCTCGTCATGCTGGTAATCCTCGATCACCACCTGCAGGCCGAGGCGGAAGTGGTAAAAGACGCTGATGACGAGCAGAATCATCGGAACCGCGGCGATCGGGGCCGACAGCCATGCCTGCACCGTTTCATAGCCCAGATCGGGCAGGCGGACGAGGCTGACGATCAGCCAGGTCATCAATGCGAGGTTCGACGCGGCGGTGATCCGCTGGTGTACCCAGTGATGCGTGCCTTCATGCGCGGAGCCGAGGCCGCGGACGCGGCCGATGCTGGTACCGTTGCCCATTATTTCTTCTCCGCCGCGACGGGGGTTTCGGCCTTCGGTGCCTTGGCCAGATCGCCATAGACGATCCAGCCCCACAGCGCGGCCGTCAGCACGACCGAGACGACCATGGTGAGGATCGCAAAGCTCTTGTTCGCCTTAAGCTCGAACGCCGCGCCAGCATCCATCACGAAGTGGCGAATGCCGGTCATCATGTGCTGGAAGAAGCTGAGCGTCAGGCCGATGCCCAGGATATAGCCGATCGCGTTGGGCGCGCCGCTCTCGACCGTCAAACAGTCGAGGAACCGTGCATAGGCATCCGGCCCTGCGGCGAGCGCGCACAACCACCACAGGAACACGCCGACGCCGACGGTGGCCATCCCGCTGCCCGTGACGCGGTGGAGGATCGAGACCAGCATGTGCGGCCCCCATTTCCAGACCTGAAGATGGGGCGAAAGCGGTCGGTTGATATTGCGCGCCGTGGCCAAGGCATGGCTCCCTGTTCGGTTTGCCGCCTCATTAGACGGCGCGGCGTGCGATGCAAGTATCGACGCAAAGGTTCGTCGCCGGGATCGACGTGACGATGGCTAACCGCCCCTTAACTTCTGACCCTTAGGATTTGGCAATCAGACCGGGCGTGAGGTGTGCCGTCCGGATCGGACTGGGGGATATGGATTCGTGAGCGGATCGAAACAATTACCGGCGCCGGGCAGCGTCAGCCCGACAATCGATCTTCGGGAACGGCTGCGCCTGTTCGACCTGAGCGAGGCCGACCTGGCCCTTACCCGCAAGCTGTGGCTGGCGATCGAACCCGAAGCGGCGGCGATTTCGGCGGCGCATTGGGAGCAATGGCGCCGTTTCTATGGCGACCAGAAGAGTTTCGCCCAGCACGACCATGACCGCATGATCGAGCTCGGCATTGCCTATCTGCGCAATCGCTATACCAACCTTTCGGGACTGGATTGGGTTCAGTCGGCCGAGCGCACCGTCGCCGCCGCCTATGCCCAGGGGGTCTCGCTGACCGCGATCCTGTCGATGACCGATGCCGGCGGGCGGGTGACGCTCCAGATTCTCAACCGGCGGATGGACGCCGGATCGACCGAGCTTGCCGAAATGGTCGATCTGCTCTTTCGCCTCCGTTCGTTTGAGTGCGAGGTCTATACCGCGCTCTACTCGGCCTATTTCGAACATAATGCGCGCAGCGAGCGCGACCGGCTCGCCAGCCAGTTCCGCGACTCGATCGGCACCACCGTCGAGCGCGCCTCGAACGAGGGCGAATCGCTGCGTGCCCAGGCGTCGCACACGTCGCACGCGGCGCGGGGGATGCTGGGCAAGGCGAGCGAAGTGGCCGCCGCCGCCGAACAGTCGGCAGTGGCGATGCGCGAGGCGGCGCACACCGCAGCGGGCCTGATCCGCGCGATCGAAGATGCGCGGACCGAGGTCGAGGTCGCGGCCGATGTCGCAACGCGCGCCTCGGCGCAGGCGGGCGAGGCGGTGGCGATGAGCGAGATGCTCTCCGACCACGCCAAATCGATCGAATCGATCCTGAGCCTGATCCGTGACATTGCCGGACAGACCAATTTGCTGGCGCTGAACGCGACGATCGAGGCGGCGCGGGCGGGCGATGCGGGGCGCGGCTTCGCGGTGGTGGCGCAGGAGGTGAAATCCCTCGCCAACCAGACCGCGCGCGCGACCGACGATATCGCCGCGAAGATCGCCGCGATCCAGTCCGCGACGCGCGGTACGGTCGAAACCAACGCATCGATCCGCAACACGGTTCAGGAAGTTCAGGCGAGCGCCAACCGCATCCGTGGCGCGATGGAGGTCCAGGCACAGACGGTGACCGCGATCACCGCCGCCGTCGACGAGACCGCGCTTGCCGCCGATTCGATGTCGGCCACCATCGGCGCGATCCGCGAGGATACCGAAAGCGTCGCGAGCGATATCGAACGGGTCGGACAGGGCTTTGCCGTCCTCGACCAGGAACTGGGCGTACTCAAGAACAGCGCGGGCGAATTCGTCGCAAAAGTCGCTGCATGATGGAGGGGATCGATGGCCGGAGCGAAGGAGCTCGGGCAATGGAGCGGCGACAGTCGCCCCATTGCCGAGCGTATCCGCGATTATGATTGGGACGGTGCGATCGCCGAGGGATGTGCACGGATCACCGAGCTGATCGACGCCGACTGCGAGACCATCGGCCGTGCCTTCTGGGACCATTATCTGGCGCTTCCCGCGACCGCACATGTCCGCGGGTTTTTTGTCGGCGCACGGCTCGACGAACAACTCGCGCTGAGCACCCGCTATACGCGCGCGAAATATGCTCGCCCATTCGATACCGAATGGGTCGAGATGGCGGCAAAACACGCCGAGGATGCGCATCGCGCGCGAATTCCGCTCCCGGCGCTGCTCTCGGCCTTCGCCTTTGCGCATACCCGCACGTTCGAATTGCTGGGCGACCGTCTGTCCGACGATGTTCAGACCTTTCGCCGACTGAGCGACGTGGCCACAAGGATGGCGATGCTTGAGGCCGATTTCATGGCGTCGCAGCTGGGCGCCCGCGATGCGCAGCTTGCCCGAAATGAGCGCAAGGCGCGCTCCGACCAGTTCCGCGCGGACATTGCCGGGACGATCGACGTGACCAACGCGCTGGGCACCAAAGTGCGCGAGCAGGCGCGCGGCGCCGCCGGATCGGCGCGCGGAATGCTCGGCAAGACCCATGAGGTTGCGGCGGCCGCCGAACAATCGGCGGTGGCGATGCGAGAGGCCGCATATACCGCTGCCGGTCTCATTCGCGCGATCGAGGATGCACGAGCCGAAGTCGAGGTCGCCGCCGATGTCGCGACGCGCGCCTCGGCCCAGGCAGACGCGGCGGTGGCGATGAGCGGCACCCTTTCCGATCATGCCAAGTCGATCGAATCGATCCTGGGCCTGATCCGTGACATTGCCGGACAGACCAATTTGCTGGCGCTGAACGCGACGATCGAGGCGGCGCGGGCGGGCGATGCGGGGCGCGGCTTCGCGGTGGTGGCGCAGGAGGTAAAGTCCCTGGCCAACCAGACCGCGCGCGCGACCGACGACATCGCCGCCAAGATCGCCGCGATCCAGTCCGCGACCCAGGAGACTGTGACGACGAACGCGTCGATCCGATCGACGGTGGAGGAGGTGCAGGCCAGCGCGGACCGGATCCGCGAGGCGATGGAGACGCAGTCGCAGACCGTGACCGCGATCACTGCAGCGGTGGACGAAACCGCGCTCGCCGCCGACTCGATGTCCGCGACGATCGGTGCGATCCGCGAGGACAGCGCCGCTGTGGCGGACGAGATCGAGACACTGGAAACCGCGTTTGGCGAGATCGACCAGCGGCTGGGCAAGCTGAGCGACGCCGCGGGCAGCTTCTCGGCCTCTGTCGCGGCGTGATCTTGGCGTTGATGGGGTGACGGATGCGGGCCGACCTTCTAGTCGGTCCGTATGACGATCCATATTCTAGTGACCGGCGCCAGCCGGGGCATCGGCGCGGCGATCCTTGGCGCCTTCGGTTCGGACGATGTGCGCGCGGTGGGGCAGGGGACGCAGAGCGGTATTCCCGCCGACTTCACCGACCCCGGCGCCCCCGCCGCATTGTGGCAGGCGGCGCTCGACCAACTCGACGGGCGGATCGATGTGCTGATCAACAATGCCGGAGTGTTCGAGGCGGCTCCGATCGACCTGGATGACGATGCCTGGCTCGCCGCGTGGGAGCGGACGATGCAGGTCAATCTCACGGCTTCGGCGCAGCTGAGCCGGTTCGCGGTGCGTCACTGGCGAGAAAGAGGAGAGGGCGGGCGTCTGGTCAATATCGCCAGCCGCGCCGCCTATCGCGGCGACTCGCCCGCTCACTGGCATTATGCCGCATCCAAGGCGGGCATGATCGGCATGACCAAGAGCATCGCGCGCGGCTATGCGCGCGAGACTATTCTCGCCTTTGCCATCTGCCCCGGCTTCACCATGACCGGCATGGCGGACGAGTATCTGGCCAGCCGCGGGGGCGACAAGTTGCTCGCCGATATCCCACTCGGCCGCGTCGCTATGCCCGATGAGGTCGCGACAATGGCCCGCTTCTGCGCGCTGGAGGCGCCCGCGTCGATGACCGGCGCGGTGCTCGATGTGAACGGGGCGAGCTATGTCCGTTAAGGCGGCATTGCTTGCCGCGCTGCTCGGTGGGTGCGCCGCGTCGGCGCCGACTCCGCAGGCGATCGCGCCTGCCGGTAGTGTATCCGGCAAGGACCATGTCGCGCAGTGCAAGGGTCGCGACGGGTGGAGCGATGGCGCGCCGCCGGTGCAGGTTTTTGCCAATGTGTGGCAGGTCGGCACCTGCGGCATCGTCGCGTTGCTGGTCACCTCCGATGCGGGCCATGTCCTGATCGATGCCGCGACCGACGATGCGGCGCCGGGCATCGCACGCAATATCGAGCGCCTGGGGTTCAAGCTGTCCGACGTGAAGACCATCCTCAACGGCCATGAGCATCTCGACCATGCCGGCGGGATCGGCGCTCTCCAGCGGATGACCGGAGCCCGGCTGCTTGCCCGCGCCCCCGCGCGCGCCGCACTGGAAAGCGGCGAGGCGGCGGCGGACGATCCTCAACTCGGTCTCAACCCCAAGTTTCCCGGCGCGCGCGTCGATGGCATCGTCGCGGACGGCGAAGTGGTGCGTCTCGGCCCGCTCGCGCTCACGGTCCATGCGACGCCGGGCCACACGCCGGGATCGACCAGCTGGTCGTGGCGCAGCTGCGATGGCGCGGAGTGCCGCAGCATCGTCTATGCCGACAGCATCAGCGCGCTGTCGAACGACAGCTATCGTTTCTCCGACCATCCCGCCTATGTCGCCGCCTTTCGCGCGGGGCTTGATCGGCTCGCGGCGCTCGATTGCGACATCCTCATCACTCCGCATCCCGGCGCGAGCGACTTTCACGCGCGACTCGTGGGCGCTGCGCCGCTGGTCGATGCGAATGCCTGCGCCCGCTACGCCGCCGCAGGACGCGCGCGTCTCGATGCCCGGCTGGCGAAGGAAAAAGCCCGATGACGAGCTGGAAACTGACCCTGCCGTGCACCCGCGACGAAGCCGAAGCGATCGATTTCGAGGGGGCCGAGCTGTTGGGGATCGACCCCGCGCCCGTCCTGTTGACCAGCGAGACGGTCCCCGACGATCCGCTCGCCTGGCAGCTTGAGGCCTATTTCGAGGCGAAGCCGGGCAAGGAGGAGATCGCTGCGGTACGTGCGCTGGTGCCCAGCGCGGTGAAGGCCAAGGAGGTGATCGAACAGATCCCCGACGAGGACTGGGTGACGCTGAGCCAGCAGGGGATCGCGCCGGTCCATGCCGGGCGCTTCTATATCCACACTTCGACCAATCGGGGCGATGTGCCGCCGGGCGCCAGGACCTTCCAGATCGAGGCGAGCCGGGCATTCGGCACGGGTACGCATGAGACCACCGCCGGGTGTCTGCGGACGCTCGACGCGATGCGGGTGCGGGGCGAGCGGGTCGATAACCTCATTGATATCGGCACCGGCACCGGCCTGCTCGCCTTTGCCGCGATGCATTTGTGGCCGCGCGCCTATGCGACCGCGTCGGACATCGATCCGGTGTCGGTCGAGGTGACGGCGGAGAATGCCGGGATCAACGGCGTGACGCTGGGGGTGATGCAGGGGCAACTCGCTTTGGCAGCCGCAGCGGGGCTGGAGCACCCGCTGCTGATCGGCCGCGCGCCTTATGACCTGGTGATCGCCAACGTTCTCGCCGGGCCGCTGATCGAACTTGCACCCAGCATCAGCGCGGTGCTGGCCGAGGGCGGGACGCTGATCCTTGCGGGCTTGCTGGAGACCCAGGCCGAGCGCGTGGCCGGCGCGTACCGTCGCCACGGCCTGCGCCTGGCGGGCAAGACCCCGATGGGCGACTGGCCGACGCTGCGGCTGCGCAAGCGGACGCGTTACGGCTGGGACCGCACGACGCGGCCGGGGCCGGACGGGCAGGGGCTCGCGCCGGGGTTCGGGAGCTGGTGAAGGCATCTGCCTCTTTCTGCCTCTTTCCGTCATCCCCGCGAAAGCGGGGACCCATCTCCCGGACGCATGGCATACCGCACCGGTAGGTTGGTGGAAAGCAAAGAAGATGGGTCCCCGCTTCCGCGGGGATGACGCTGTGGCGGTAATTCAGGCCGCGTCCCGCCCCCGCGCATAGTCCTGCGTCCCCAGCGTGATCACCCGGTCGCCCGGCTCGATCGCGGCGATGGCAATATCCGGCTGAGCCAGGATCTCGTCATAGAGCGGTGCGAAGTCGGTCTCGATCGTCACCCGCAGCAGCTCGTCGAAGCTGGGGATGACGAAGTAATTCTGCTGGAAATCGTCGATGCGGTAGTTGGTGCGCATGACGCGCTTCAGATCGAAGCCGATCCGGTTGGGGCTGTCGCTGTCGAGCGCGAAGCGGCTCTCCCCGAAGCTGGACACGATCCCCGCGCCATAGATGCGCAGACCGTCATCCTCCTCGATCAACCCGAACTCGACCGTGTACCAGTAGAGGCGAGAGAGTTGCTTGAGCGCGCCATGTTCGAGCGCGCGCAGACCGCCGCGACCATAGGCCTCCATATAGTCTGCGAACACCGGGTCGGCGAGCAGGGGCACATGACCGAACACGTCGTGGAAGACGTCCGGCTCCTGCAGATAATCGAGCTGGTCGGCGCGGCGGATGAAATTGCCCGCAACGAAGCGGCGGTTCGCCATGTGATCGAAGAACACATCGTCCGGCACCAGCCCCGGCACCGCCACGACCTGCCACCCGGTCAGCTTCATCAGCCGTTCAGACAGTTCCTCGAAATTGGGAATTCCGCTCTCGGACAGTTTGAGCAGATCGAGCCCGCGCAGATACGCCTTTGACGCGCGACCGGGGAGCAGCCTGATCTGTCGTTCGTACAGCGTGTCCCATACTGCGTGCTCTTCACGCGTGAAGGCGTCCCAATTCTGGGGGACGGTCCAATCGGTACCCGCGCCTTCCGGCGGGCGTTCAAGAACATGGGTATCACTCATCATGCGGGTACCATAGCATGGAGGCGCAGTGCGCGGAACTGAGGGGATTGCCGAAGTGCGCGACCCCCATTTCGGCGCATCGTCGGCGCAGTGGGGATGACAAACCCGACCGGGCCCCCATCTCGGATTCAGGAGGGATGTCATGGCAGTCAATCCGAACGCAAAGGCCCCACCGGCATCGGCGCTGCTCGCCGAATGGCCCCGCGCCGCGTTGACGCTCGGTTCGCTGCCGTTTGCGTGGAAGGAGTTGCTGGCCGAGCCGCGCGGCGACGGGCGGCCCGTGCTGACGCTGCCGGGGCTGGTCAACAGCGACCTGAGCAACATCGTGATGCGCCGCTATCTCGATGCGCTGGGCTATCGCGCTTACCCTTGGGCGCTCGGCCGCAATTTCGGCGCGCGCGCGATCGGGGCGGAGGGCGAGCGCTTGTTCGACCGGATCGCCCAGGTGCATGACGAGACTGGCGAGAAGGTGACGTTGGTCGGGGTTTCGCTGGGCGGAATCATGGCGCGGATCGCGGCGCATCGGCGGCCCGAACTAGTGCGGGAGGTGATTACCGTCAGCTCGCCCTTTGCGGGCCTGCCTAGCGCGACCAATGTGTGGCGGGTGTTCGAGCTGGTCAGCGGCCAGCGCGCCGACGACCCCGCGGTGCGCGCGATGCTGGAAGAAGCCTCGTCGCCGCTGCCGGTCCCCGCGACCGCGATCTGGAGCGCGAGCGACGGGCTGGTCAATGGGGCGATCTGCCGCGAGCCCGACTGCGAAACCGCGCGGTCGGTCGAGGTCGATTCCAGCCATTTATGGGTGCAGATGAAACCTGAAGTGCTGCGGGCGATCGCGCAGACATTGGGGCGTTCGGCGTCGATCTAAGGGTCGTCCCCGAAACCCGTTTGTGCTGAGCTTGTCGAAGCACGATCCCTCCGCTCACAAACTGGCGTAGCACGCGGCCCTTCGACAGGCTCAGGGCAAACGGGCGTTGGTTACGGGACGCCTCAATCGCAGTCGTCGGGGTTCTTCCGGCACTTTTCGTCGCGCTTCTTGCGCTCGCGGCCTTCCTTGGCCTCTTTCTCGCGCATCTTGCGACCGTAATTGCGGTCGGCCTCGTCCTGGCTGGTGGTCGCCCAGTCGGCAGCCTTGCCCGCCACCTTGACCGGCGCGGTCACGACATCGAACGCGGTCTTGGCGACGCAGCCGCCCGACAGCAGCGGCAGAACCGCAACGGCAACAATCAAGCTCTTGCGCATCGCGCGGTTCCTCATTCGGCCGGGCGGCGGGAATGCCGGTTGCGTGCCTCGACTCCCAGATAAGGGTAATCGGTGAATAAACCATCCACACCCGCATCCAGGAAGCGCGCAATTTCTGCGGCCATATCGCCATGCCCCGCCGGGTTTATCCCCCTGCGCAGGCCGGAGGGCAGAAAGTAATTCTCGGCACGGAAGGTCCAGGGGTGGACCTTCAGACCTGCGGCGTGCGCATCGGCGACCAGCGCGGTGACGGTGCCGTCATTCGCCACGACCATGTCCTTTTGCGGGCCGATCCCGGCGGCATAGGTGGCGATCGCCTTCAGCCCCTCGGGCGTCGCCATCGCCTCGTAGCTCGGCTGCGCCTTGTCCGCCGGGCCGCCCTCGGCCGCCATCAACTGGATCAGAGGCACTTGAGTCAGCTGTTTCAACGCCTTCAGATTGTTCACCTCGAACGATTGGATGAACACCGGCGCGTCGGCGCGGTCCCAGCCTGCCGCCTTCAACTCCGCGACCAGCAGCGCCTCCATCGGCAGGCCGATGCTGGCGAAATAGCTGGGATGTTTGGTCTCGGGGTAGATGCCGATCGTCCGCCCGGTCTTTGCCGATGCCTCTTTCGCCAGCGTGATGATCTCGCGCAGCGTCGGCACGTCATATTGCCCGTCAAACTTGCTATTGCCCCGGCGCAGCAGCGGCAGCCGCTCCTTGGCGCGCAGCGTCTTGAGCTCGGCGAGCGTAAAATCCTCGGTGAACCAGCCCTTGTAGTCGACGCCGTCGATCCGCTTTTTGCGCTTGCGATCGGCGAATTCCTTGCGGGTCGCGACATCGGTGGTGCCGCTGATGTCATTCTCGTGCCGCGCGACCAGTTGGCCGTCTTTGGTCATCACCAGATCGGGTTCGATGAAGTCCGCCCCCTGGTCGATGGCGCGTTGATAGGCGGCGAGCGTATGTTCGGGCCGCTCCCCGCTGGCACCGCGATGCGCGATGATGATGGGCTTGGACGAGATGACGGCCTCCTTTGCGATGGCGGGTACCGCGATCATGGCCAGCGCCAGCGTGGCTCGCAACATCCCCGTCATCGTCCTATCTCCTCCAAGTATCTCAGGCCGCTAGGTGATTCGGATGACAGTAGCGAGGCACCATGGCGGATAACGACAGCGTGATCGCGGCCGCGCGAACCTGGGCCGGGGCGCGGATGGCGCTGGCAACGGTGGTGTCGACCTGGGGATCGGCCCCGCGCCCGCGTGGCAGCCATTTGCTCGTCCATGAAGATGGCCGGTTCGAGGGATCGGTGTCGGGCGGCTGCGTCGAGGCCGACATCATGGCGGTCGCGGCGGAGGTGATCGGCGGCGCGCCCTTCGCGCTGCGCCGCTATGGCGTCGCCGATGCCGCAGCATGGGAGGTCGGCCTGCCATGCGGTGGCGAGATCGAGGTGATGGTCCAGCCGGTCTCGGCGGACGGGTTTGACCCGGCGCTGTTCGATGCGATCGCGGCGGCACGCGGCGAGGGCAGGGCGCTGGACGTGGCGACCGACCTGACGAGCGGGCGCAGCAGCATTGACCCGCTGCCCGACGCCTTCATCAACCGCTACGAGCCGCCGCGCCGGTTGCTGATCGTCGGCGCGGTGCAGATCGCGCAGGTGCTCGCGGGCCTTGCGCGCGAACTTGGCATCGCGACCGTTGTGATCGACCCGCGCGGACGCTTTCTGACGGCGGAGCGCTTCCCCGATGTCGCGCTGGACGATCGCTGGCCGGACGAAGCAATCGAAGCGCTGCGGCCTGATGCCGCGACCGCAGTGGTGACGCTGAGCCACGATCCCAAGATCGACGATCCCGCGTTGATTGCCGCGCTGCGCGGCGGGGCGGGCTATGTCGCCGCGCTGGGATCGCGCAAGAGCCATGCCGCGCGGCGTGAGCGACTGGCGGCAGCGGGGCTCGGCACGGAACTGGTCGACCGGGTCGAAGGGCCGGCGGGACTCGATATCGGTGCGATCGGCCCGGCGGAAATCGCCCTTTCGATCGCGGCGGGCATGGTGCGAGCGCTCCATGATCGCCGCTGAACGCACCGCGCTGATCCTGCTCGCCGCCGGGCGCTCGCGCCGTTTCGGCGCGGCGGACAAGCTGACCATCCCCTATCTCGGGCGCCCGCTGGGGCTGCACGTGGTGGTGGCGCTGGAGGCGGTGCCGTTTTGCGCGCGGATCGCGGTCGTCGCCGATACTGCGCTCGACCTGACCGGCTGCGGCTATACGATCGTCACCAACGACGACCCAGCCGCTGGCCTCGGACGTTCGCTTCGGCTGGGCGTGGAGGCGGCGCAGGCGAGCGATCCGGACGCCGTGCTGATCGCGCTCGCCGACATGCCGCGCGTTACCGCGACGCATATCTACCGACTGCTCGACCATGCCCAGGGCGATGATGCGATCGTCGCGTCGAGCGACGGCGTCATCCCCCGTCCGCCCGCCTTGTTCGGGCGGGCGCATATCCCGGCATTGTTGGCGGCGCGCGGCGACATGGGCGCGCGCGATCTGGTGCGGCGCGGGCATCATGTCGTCGCTCCGCCCAGCGAACTGATCGATATCGATACGCCGCAGGATCTCGAAAAGCTCGCAAAGGCATTGCGGCGCAATGGGTGAGCAAAGCCTTGCAATCGCCCTCGGCCTGATCTCCGCTCTCACCCTTGCCCTCGCCAATATGGCGGTGAAGCGGGGGCACGATATTCTGGTCGCGCGCGCCATTCTCTCGGGCAGCGCCGCAGTGGTGATCGCGCCCTTCGCGCTGATCGTGCCCTTTCCCGACAGCGCCACCTGGGCGGCGCTCGCCTGGTCGGTGCCAGCGCATTTCGCCTATCAACTCTGCCTGATCCGCGCGATGCAGCGGGGCGATCTCAGCCTGGTCTTTCCGATCATGCGCGGTGTTGCGCCGCTGCTCACTGCGGGCTTCGCGATGCTGGTGCTGCGCGAACATCTTTCCGTGATCGGCTGGCTCGGATTGCTGGTCGCGACCGGGGCGGTGATCCTGTTCGTCCTTCCCGCGCGCGGCGTTACGTTCGCGGCGCATCCGGACAAGGTCGCGCTCTGCTGGGCCTTTGCAACGGCGGTCGGGATCGCCCTCTACAATATGGCCGACGCGCGCGGCGTTCGGCTGGCGCCAGGCCCCTTCACCTATATCGTCTGGTTATTCATGCTCGACGCGGTGCCGATCACGACCACCGCGCTGCTATTCCGGCGTCGCGAACTGGGCCGCGCGGTCCGGGCGACCTGGCGCCATGGTGCGGCGGCAGGCGCATTGTCCAGCATCTCCTTCGGATCGGCGCTCTATGCCTTTTCGCTGATGGAGGTGGCGAAGGTGTCGGCGCTGCGCGAGACCTCTGTCGTCTGGGCCGCGTTGATGGGGAACCGCTTTCTGGGCGAAGGATTCGGTGCGCGGCGCATCGTCGCGGCGCTGATGCTGGCGGCGGGGCTGGTGCTGTTGCAATTCGGGTGAAGCAATCCTCCCCCAGCGTGCTGGTGGAGGGGCCGCCCCGCAGAGCGCGGAATTTTTGCCGAACTGGGTTCGGCCGTCTGCGCGGCCGCCCCTCTACCACTCGCTTCGCGAGCGGTCCCCCTCCCCTGCTACGCAGGGGAGGAATGGCCTATTCGTGCCGGAGTGCGTCGATCGGGTTCAGGCTCGCCGCGCGTCGGGCGGGGAAATAGCCGAACACGACGCCGATTCCCGCCGCGATGGCAAAGGCGATGATGTTGATCTGGAGGTCGAACGTCCAGGGCACCTGCATCACCGGGGTCAGGATCGCGACCGCGACCTGTGCCACGAGCAGACCGATCACGCCGCCCAGCATCGACAGCACGATCGCCTCGACCAGGAACTGCATCAGCACCTCGTTCGCGACTGCGCCGATCGCCAGCCGGATGCCGATCTCACGCGTCCGTTCGGTCACGCTGACCAGCATGATGTTCATGATGCCGATGCCACCGACGATCAGGCTGATCGCCGCCACCGTGGCCACGATGCTGGTCAGCAACTGCGTGGTGCCGGTGAGCGTTGCGGTGATCTGCGCGGTGTCGAAGATGTTGAAATTATCCTCCTCGCCCCGCTCGATACCCCGCCGCTCGCGCAGCAGGTCGCTCAGCGCCGACTGCACCGCTGCGCTGTCATAGGCGCTGTCGACCCCTACCAGCATCAGTCGAATGTCGCGATTGCCCGAAAAGCGGCGCTGCACCGTCTTGATCGGCATGATGACCACATCGTCCTGATCGCCGCCGAACCCGGCCTGGCCGCGCGTCGAGAGCGTGCCGATCACGTCGCACGACACGTCGTTGACGCGAATGCGCCGCCCGATCGCCTCTCCGCCGCGGAACAGGTTCTGGCGTACCGTATTGCCGATGATGCACACCGCCTTGCCCGCTGTTTCCTCGGCGGCAGAGAAGGTGCGTCCCCCGGTCAGCGGCCATGGTTGGACGCGGAAATAGTCGTTTGTCGTCCCGTTGATCGTGGTTGACCAGTTGGCGCCGTTGTAGATGGCGGTGCCGCTCGCCTGTGCCTGTGGCGCGACGGCGGTGACCCCGGCAATCTGTTCGCGGATCGCCTCGACATCCTGTTCCTCGAAATCGGGCGGACGCGGACCGCCGCCGCCGCGCCCGAAGCCCTGGCCCGGACGGACCTGAAGGATGTTGGTGCCGAGGCTGGCGATCTGCTCCTGCACCGCCGCCGTGGTGGCGTTGCCGAGCGTCACCATCGCCACCACCGCCGCGACGCCGATGATGATGCCGAGCGTGGTGAGGAAAGAGCGCAATTTGTGCCGCAGGATCGACCGGATCGCGAGCGTGAAGGTGGTTCCGAGCATCAGGCGGGAACCCCTGCGCGCAGGCCGGTTTCGATGCGCTCGACCAGCCCGTCCTTGAAATGGACGATGGTCCGCGCGAAGGCTGCCATTTCGGACTCATGCGTCACCATCAGCACGGTGATACCGCTGTCCTTGTTGAGGCCGGTCAGCAATTCCATGATCTCCACCGACCGCTCCGAATCGAGATTGCCGGTCGGCTCGTCGGCGAGCAGCACCGCCGGGCTGGTGACGATCGCGCGGGCGATCGCAACGCGCTGTTGCTGTCCGCCCGACAATTCGGCGGGAGTATGGTCCCACCACTGGTCGAGCCCGACCTTTTCCAGCGCCGCCATGCCCAGCATATGGCGGGCCTTCTTGTCCTCGCCACGATAGAGCAGGGGCAGCTCGACATTCTCGAGCGCGCTGGTGCGGCTGAGCAGGTTGAATCCCTGGAACACGAAGCCGAGATAGCGGCGGCGCAGCAACGCGCGCTGGTCGCGGTCGAGCGCTTCGACATGGACATTCTTGAACAGGAACTCGCCCGCGGTCGGCACGTCCAGACAGCCGAGGATGTTCATCGTCGTCGACTTGCCCGAACCCGACGGACCCATCACCGCGACGAAATCGCCCTGTTCGATGTCGAGGTCGATCCCCTTCAGCGCCTGAAAGGCGGTCGGCCCCTCGCCATAGGTTTTGGTGACCCCGCGCAAGCGGATGATCGGATCGCGATCAGCCACCCGTGCCTCCCGCCTTGCGTTGGCCGCTACCGCCGCTGCGCTGGCCGCTGGCCGGGGCATCGCCGGAAAACTGGCCGGTGATGACCTCCATGCCGGGCTTCAGGCCACCCGACAGGACCTCCGTGACCTGCCCATTGGTGTCGCCAGTGGTCACTTCGACCGCCCGGGGCTGGCCGTCCTCGCCCTTTACATAGACCGTCTGCTTCGCGCCGCGCTGGATCGTCGCGCTCTTCTCGTTTTCGCCGCCCCGGCGTCGGCGGCTGGGCACCAGCGCGCCTGCCATGCCGCCGCTTTTTGCCGCTTCCTGGCCGCCCGCGCTGGGGGTGAAACGCAACGCGGAATTGGGAACGAGCAGCACATTGTCCTTTTGCAGCGTGATGATCTCCGCCGTCGCGGTCATCCCCGGGCGTAGTTTCTGTTCCGGGTTGGCGACCGACAGCGTTGCGCCGTAGGACACGACCTGCGCGCTCGTCGTGCTGGTCGTCGAACTGGAGGTCGTCTGTGCTGAGAGGTTCGAACCGACATCGACGCGCTGGATCGTCGCGGGGAAGGTTTCGCCGGGAAAGGCATCGACGGTGAAGGTGGCTTTCTGGCCGTCCTTGACCTGGCCGACATCGGCCTCGTCGATCGCGACCTCCAGCTCCATCGCGCCCAGATCCTCGGCGATCACGAACAGGGTCGGGGTGTTGAACGATGCCGCGACCGTCTGGCCGGGCTCGACCTGCCGCGCGAGCACGACGCCGTTTACGGGCGAGCGGATGATCGCCTTGTTTCGCTGGGTCACCGCCGAACGCAACGCCGCCTGTTGCGACGTGACCTGCGCCTGGCTGGCGCGCAGCGTCGCGGCTGCGCGGGCCACTGCGGCGCGGGCATTGTCCATCTCGGTCTTGGCGGGAACGCGGCCGCCGGACAGGCGGCTGACCTCTTCGAACCGCGCAAGCTGGCTGCGTGCCTCGGTCAGCGTTGCCTGGTTCTGCGCAACCGTCGCCTGCGCGGCGGAAACCGATGCGCGCGCCTGGGTGATCGCATCGTCGAGCCGCTCGGGGTCGATCAGCGCCAGCGACTGACCCGCCGTGACCCGATCATTCACATCGACCAGCACGCGCGTAATGAGGCCCGAAAGTTCGGAACCGACCTGCACCTGGTTGGTGGGCGCCAGCTTGCCGGTCGCGGAGACGGTGACGGTCAGCGATCCACGCTGTACCGGCTGGCTGGAATAGCCGGTTTGCTCGCCGCCGCCAAAGGTTCGCCACAGACCGAATATCACTGCGACGACGACCAGCGTCAGCACGATCCATTTGGCATGGCGCCGCCAGGCGGGGGTCGTCTTGCCGCCCAGAAATTCGTCAAGCTTGGGGTTGGTCGCGTCGGCCATCAATCATTTCCGGTCGTGGTTACGGGGGCGGGGGCAGGGACGCCCTCTGGCGTTGGAACGGCGGAGGCATCCCAGCCGCCGCCGAGCGCGAGATAGAGCTGGATCAGCGCCGACGCCTTGTCGGCGCGTGCCTGATTGATGCCGTTGCGCGCCGAGATCAGCGAGGCTTCGGACTGGCTCAAGGTCAGGAAATCGGCGAGTCCCGCGCGATAGGAACTGCGCGAAAGGATGGCGCTGTTGTTGGCGGCATCGAGTGCGACGAGGAACTCACGCTCACGGGCCTGCGCCGTCCGGAGTGCGACGACGGCATTCTCCACATCCTCAATGCCAGTCAGCACTGCCTGCTTATAGGCGTAGAGCGCACCCTCCGCCGCCGCCTGCGCCGATCGCACCTGCGCGCGTCCGCGCCCGGCATCGAAAATCGTCTGGGCAAGGCTCGCGAAGATCCGCCCGGTGATGGCGTCGAAAATGCTCGAGATGGCGCCCGAACCGGCGTCGATGCTCCCACCCAGCGAAAGCTGCGGATAGAGCTGCGCCTCCGACACGCCGATCTGCGCGACGGCGGTGGCGAGGTTGCGTTCGGCGACGCGGATGTCGGGCCGCTGGCGCAGCGTATCGGCGGGGATGCCGATGGCGATGCTTTCAGGCCCCTGCGGAATCGGACGCACCGCCTCCATCTCCGCCTTCAACGCACCCGGTGCGCGACCGGTCAGCACGCCGAGCCGCGAAACGGCGCTGTTATAGCTTGCCTCGATCGAGGGGATTGACGCAGCGGTCTGCGCCCGGTTGGCGCGCGCCTGTTCCTGATCGAGCGAGGATACGAGGCCCGCCTGCACGCGGAAGCCGGCAATTTCCAGATTGTCGTCCTGAATCGTCAGGCTTTCTCGCGCGGAGGCCAGCTGCGCCTGTGCCGCACGGGCGAGAATATAGTTGCGCGCAATCTCCCCCTGGGTCGAGATCAGCACCGAGGCATAGCTATAGCCCGACGCCTCAAGCTGCGCCTGGCTCGCCTCGACCCCGCGCCGGACCCCACCGAACAGATCGAGCTGATAACTGGCGTCGGCGCCGAGCGAGAAGGACGAGCTGCCTCCCTGGGTGAAGCTGGTCACCGTGCCATCGGGCAGGGTGGTTGTCGTCGTCGCGCCGCGGATCGGTTCGCTGCGCGACGCGCTGCCGCCCGCACTCACCGATGGGAGCAGCGACGCACGCGATACGACCAGCGCCTCACGTGCCTGACGCAACCGGGCCACCGCCTGCGCGACATCGAGATTGCGAGTCGCCGCCTGTTCGACCAGCCCGCTCAGCATCGGATCGTCGAACGCGGTCCACCAGCGTTGCAGATCGGCCTGCGCCTGCTGGTCCGCCGCAACCGAATAGGCGGGTGGCACGCCGAGTTGCGACGCGGTGCTCGGCGAATAATCCGGCCCCGCCGCGCAACCGGCGAGCGGCAGCGCGGCCAGGCTCAGGATCAGGATCGGGCGATACATCATCCCCCGAAAATGGGCGGCGGGCGTCCGGGCGTCCACTGAAATAGTGTCGCAAATTGTAAGCATCGCGTCGGAACACTGACGAAACGATAAGGTTGCATCGCCGATTTTTTACGGTGTGACGGGCCGGACGCGCTTGACCGACCGGCCGGGAAGCGCGACCTGTATCCCATGCCTATTACCTTGATCGAAGGGGATATTACGCGGATCGAAGCCGACGCGATTGTCAACGCGGCGAACTCCTCGCTGCTCGGCGGGGGCGGTGTCGATGGCGCGATCCACCGTGCGGCCGGACCGGGCCTGCTGGAGGAATGCCGCATGCTCTACGCGCTCGGCGGCTGTCGCACCGGGGACGCCAAGCTGACCGGGGGCCACCGGCTTCCCGCACGCTATATCATCCATACCGTCGGACCCGTGTGGCGGGACGGGACAAACCGCGAACCGGACCTGCTCGCCAGCTGCTATCGGCGCTGCTTCGAGATCGCGGCGGAACAGGACGTACGCAGCATCGCTTTCCCCGCGATCAGCTGCGGCGTCTATCGCTTCCCGGTCGATCGCGCGGCTGAGATCGCGGTGCGCGAATCCCGCACGGCGCTGGCGGTACGGCCCGAACTCGATGTGATGCTGGTGGCGTTCGGCGCGGAGATCAGGGCCGGATACGAAACGGCGCTAGGCTAGCCACCGCCAGATGCCCGCCGCCATGCCAGCCAGCGGCAAATGTGCCCAGGTCGCACCCAGCCATAACAGCGTGCCCCCGACAATCGCGACCGTTCCCGGCCACGCCGCCGCGCCCTGCGCCCGACCCTGCGCGATTGCCACGAAGGGCCAGTAGCTCGTCACCGCCTGCCAGCGCGGCCAGAAATCGGGCTGAAGTTTCGCTTTCTTGCGATCCTGAAACATGGCGCCGACCAGCGCGAGCAGACCGATACTGGCCGCCAGCACAATCTGCGCAGGCTGGGGAAAGACGAGGATGTGGGCGAGGGTCCACAGGCCGAAGCTCCACATCATCGGATGCCGCGTGATCGCAAACACGCCGCGCGGACGCGGCACCGCCTTGGGCTTGCCGGTGGGGTCGGGCAGCGCCGGGTTGCCGATCAGCGATCCGATCAGCAGCACCGATGCGAGCAGCATGATCGCGCTGGCAAAGCCCCAGATGCCATCGCCTACTGTCCAGAGCGGCGTCTCGTCCGGCATCCGCCCATAGACATGCGCCATCCAGCCCAATGTCGCGAAGGCGACCAGCGAATAGATGCCAAGAAAAAGCCGCTCGCCGACAGCGTCGACCAGCGGCTTTCGAAGCGGGTGGGAGAGGAGGAAATGGGTGCCCAGAAACGCAATACAGGCCGCGATCAGTTCACCCATTTCCTGCCTCCATCCACGATGTCAGCGCTTTTCGTCGTCGAGATGCACGCCCGGCGCCTGCGGCTCGGCGAGCTCCGCCTGACCGGCAAGATCGCCCTCGTCGCGCAGCGTATCGAGATGCATCCAGCGCTTGACCAGCGGGCTGACGACGAGCACGGCGACGCCGATCCCGATCGTGATCCAGCCGAACAGGCCATAGATTTCGAGCAGGCCGGTCTTGGTCATCTCGCCGTCATGGCCGCCGGTTGCCTCGCCGATCTTGCCCGCGACGAAATTGCCGACCGCGGTCATGTAGAACCATGCGCCCATGATGAGCGAGGCGAGGAATTTCGGCGCAAGCCGGTTCATCGCCGACAGCCCGACCGGCGAGAGGCACAGCTCTGCGGTGGTGGCGAAGAGATAATAGGCGAAGACGAGGAACACCGGGGTCATCAACTCGATGCCCCAGGCGCGCGCGCCGAACACCAGCACCAGATTGGCGAAGCCCATCTGCAACAGCGCGATGCCGAATTTGGCGGGTGCCGACGGCTCCTTGCCGCGCTTGGCCAGCCACTGCCACAGGCCCGCGAACAGCGGGGCGAGCAGGATGATGTAGATCGGGTTGATCGACTGGAAGATGCCCGCAGGCACCCCGCCGCGATCGACGAATTCGTTGGTGAACAGGTTCATCGACCCGCCCGCCTGTTCGAACAGGCCCCAGAAGATCGGGTTGAGCGAGATCAGGAACAGGATTGCGAACATCCGCTCGCGCGGTTCCTTGGGCAGCTTGAAGCTCTCGTAAAGCACATAGCCCAGCAGTGCGACGCCCGAAATGGCGAGCAGCGTCTGGATCACATCCTGATACTGGACCAGCGCCCAGATCACCGCGACCGAGGCGAGGCCGACACCATAGAGCAGTATTTCCTTCGAACGGGCCAGCGGCGCCGGTGCTTCGCCCGCACCCTTGAGCGATGCCTTGCCCAGTACGAACACGATCAGGCCCGCGAGCATCCCGATCCCGGCGAGGCCGAAGCCATAGCCCCAGCCGATCGTCTGGCCGAGATAGGCGACCATGATGGTGCCCAGCGCGGCACCGACATTGATGCCCATATAGAAGATCGTATAGGCCGCGTCGCGACGCGGATCGGTGAGGTTGTAAAGCTGGCCGACCATCACCGAGATATTGGCCTTCAGGAAGCCCGAGCCGACGATGATGAAGGCGAGCGCCGCCCAGAAGACGTTGATCGTCGGGTCATTCTGGCCGCCCGTGCCCTCGACCGCCATCAGCGTATGGCCTGCGGCGAGCAGCAGGCCGCCGAACAGCACCGCCTTGCGTTGCCCAAGGTAGCGGTCGGCAAGATAGCCGCCGAGCACCGGGGTGATATACACCAGCGAGGTATAGGCCCCATAGATCAGGTTCGACTTGCCGTCGCTGAACAGCCAGTGCTGGGTCAGGTAGAAGATCAGGATGGCGCGCATTCCGTAATAGGAAAAACGCTCCCACATCTCGGCGAAGAACAACATGTACAGGCCCTTGGGATGGCCCGCGAATTCCGGTTTTTTGCTGAAGGCGATCATCGCCCCGGCGGCGAGGAAGGCGAAGAGCAGAACCGTCGCGATGACGGCGATCCACTCGGCCTCGGCCCACAGGGCCATGTCTTTGAAATGCGGCAAGGTCGAACCCCTTTTTCGATCTGTCGTCCGGCCCCGTTCGTGCGGGGCCGATGGCTGGGCGGAAGACTAGCGGCGAAAACCCGCATGTGAAGTGTGATTGTCACATCGGTAACCGTCGATGAACGACGCACAATTTGCGAACCGTTCGCAATCTGGCTTGGCCTGCCCTGACGAAGCGGCTAACGGGCGCGCATGGATTTCAACGATATCACCACGCCGCTTTCGCTCCTCCGCACCCGCCGTTCTGGCAAGGCGCGCGATCTGATCGCCCCTGGCCCCGGCGCGGCGCAGCTGCGCACGATGCTGGAAATCGCTGCGCGCACGCCCGATCACGGCAAGCTCGCGCCCTGGCGGTTCGTGGTGGTGCCGCAGGAGACGCGCGACGCGTTGGCCGCCGCGCTGATCGATGCCTATCGCGCCGAAAAGCCTGATGCTGGGCGGCTGGAGATCGAGGCGATAGACCAGTTCGCGCGCCAGGCTCCCTGTCTGGTCGTCGTGCTCTATTCGCCCCGTGTCGACAGCCATATTCCGCGCTGGGAACAGGAATTGTCCGCAGGGGCAGCGACGATGAACCTGCTCCATGCCGCCCATGCGATGGGGTTCGCCGGTAGCTGGCTCACCGGCTGGGCCGCATTCAGCGATGCGGTGCGCGATCTGTTCGGCGCGGCGCCCGAGCGTATCGCCGGATTCGTCTTCATCGGCACCCAGTCCAGGCCGCTCGAGGAACGGCCCCGTCCCGATCTTGATGCGATCGTGTCGAACTGGGTAGCTTCCGCGCCAGACGGTATCTGACGTTACCGTCTTAAGGCTGGAACTTTCGCGCCCCCTGCTGTATTAAGGCAGCATGACAGCGCTCGAACATGAAGACAGCCCGGTTTATCTGAAGCTGCGCGCCAGCATCGCAACGGCGATCTTGCGCGGCGAATATCGGGCGGGAGACCAGTTGCCCTCGGTGCGGGCGCTTGCCGCCGAACATGGGGCCAATCCGCTCACGGTGGCAAAGGCATATCAGAGCTTCCAGGACGACGGCTATGTCGAGGTGCGTCGCGGCGTCGGCATGTTCGTCCTGCCCGGCGCGGTAGAGCGGCTGAAACTGGCCGAGCGCGACCGCTTCCTCACCGGCTATTGGCCCAAGGTCCGCGACCATATTGCGCTGCTGGGCCTCAGCGCCCACGAATTGCTGGACCGCGAGATCGCCTGAGCCGGGCGGGCGTCATGTGATGCACCCGCTGTTGCGCCACGAATGGGCGGTGCTGCGGGGCGAGGTCGCGCTGGCGCTGCCCGGTTGGCGCGATTGGCTGATGCTCGCCGTCATGGTTGCGCTGGCGCTGGCGCTATTGACCGGATCGGAAGCAGCCACCGCGTTGCGTGACAACCGGGTGGCAGCGCTTGTCGGGGCGGTTGCCGGATGGGCTGGCGTGCGCGCAGGACGGCGGCGGCTCGACCATCTTGCGCGCGAATCGGTGATTGCGTGGGCCGCGATCGATTCGGCCGGGCGGCGGTTTTATTGGGCTGCGGCCCTGTTCGGCGTCGCGCTTGTGCTGGCAGGTCTCGGGACGCTGGCCGGTGCGCCGGTCTTCCCGGCGATGTTCGCCGGGATGGCGGCGGGCGCGTTGGCTGCCGCGTCGCTTCCGTTGCGCACCCGTCTCGCACGGGCGGCTGCGGTGCCACCGCCCCGCGATCTCCGCAGGATGACGCCAGCCGATGCGGTCAGTGGCTATCAGGTTTTCGCCTGTCACCCGCACGGGCGGATCGTCGCCCCGTTGGTCGCGGCGCTGGCGAGCGTCGCGCTCGCGATAGCGCTGCCCAGCCATTGGAACCCCGCGCTACGCCTTGCCATTCCAGCGGGGTCGGTCGCGCTGGCGATGCTTGCCCTGATCCGTGTAGATGCCGAAATGGTCGTCTTCCTGGCTCGGTCGGGGCACGGCGCATGGCGTAGCGCGGGGCTGCATCTGCGTGCAGCCGCGTCTTACGCGGCGATCCTGTTACCGCTCCTGTTGCTCTGCGCACCGCACGCCTTCTGGTCCTCTGCGGGGGTGATCGTCGCGATTGCCATCGTCACGACGCTGCGGGTGTGGAGCTTCCGCGCCTATCCGAAACGGTTCGCCGACATGATGCTGCTGTTCGGCGGCGCTGGTGGGGCGGTGCTTGGGGCGAGCTTCCCGCCGCTGCTCGTGCCGTTCGTCGCGATCGCCGGAATTGTCCTGCTGCGCCGTGCCGCGCGCGCCACCTGGATCATGGCATGACCGAAGCGCTGGGCACGGCGGCATTGTCGGTGATGCGGGAGGGGGTGCCTGCCGTGCGCGACATTTCGCTCTCGATCGCACGGGGCAGCTGGTTCGGGCTGATCGGCGCCAACGGATCGGGCAAGACCAGCTTCCTGCGATCGGTTGCGGGGCGTCTCCCGGTGCACGACGGGACCGTGCGAATCGACGGCACGGATCGGACCGCCGATCGCGCAGGTCGGGCGGCAGCCATTGGCTACGCCCCGGATGCCGCGATGCTCCCCGCCGCGCTCACGGCCCGCGCGGTGCTGGGAATTGTCGCAGGCGATTCTGACCAGGCGCTGGCCGCGATCGGCGCCATTGCCGACGCACTGGTGCTAACCCCGCTGCTCGACCGTCGCGTTGGAACCTGTTCGGCGGGACAGCGCCAGCGCATCGCCATCGCCTGCGCGTTTGCGGCAGGGCAGGACATCGTCATCCTCGATGAGCCGTTCAACTGGCTAGATCCGGTCGCGGCCTATGACCTGCGCCACGCGCTCGCCGCGCGGGTGGGCGAGGGGCTGACCCTGGTCACGGCGCTCCATGACCTCGCCACCCTCAGCGGCGCCTGTCAGGCCGGGGCGCTACTGGCCGAAGGACGCGTCGCGTTCGAACTCGACGCCGCCGCCCTTGCCGGTGCGCGCACCGACCCCGCAGCATTCGAAGCGCAGACCATTGCGCATCTGCGCGGTCAGGCGGCGAAGGTCTCCGCGTCGACGGCATAGAGGGCGTCCGCGCTCGCCACCGCCGCCGCCTTCATTCCCATCGCTTCGGGCACGATCTGCGTCACATAGAAGGTCGCGGCAGCGCGCTTCATCGCCAAAAAGGCGGAATCGCCCTGCGCCTCCGCGGCGATCCGTCCTTGCGCTTCCATCAGCCAGCCGCACACGGCGGTCGATAGCATCGTGAGGAACGGGTAGCTCCCCGCCAGCCGGTCGTCGACCTGGGCCTCCAGCATGTGCCGCGCGACATCCGCGCACGCATCGATCAGCGCGATCAGTCCTTCGCCCTGCGCCTCGTTCCGCATCTGGTCGATCAGCGCGAACAGCGCCGCCCCGCCATCGCCCGACAGCTTGCGCCCCACCAGATCGGCGGCCTGGATTCCGTTGGTACCCTCATAGATTGGCGTGATGCGCGCATCGCGGAAATGTTGGGCCGCGCCGGTTTCCTCGATATAGCCCATGCCCCCATGCACCTGCACGCCGATGCTGCTGACTTCACAGCCGATATCGGTGCCATGCGCCTTGGCGAGCGGGGTCAGCAGGTCGAGCCGCGCCTTTGCAGCCGCGTCCCCCGCATTGGCGCGATCGACCTGGGCGGCTGCGAGATAGACCAAAGCCCGCGCCGCCATCGTCTGCGCCTTCATCCGCATCAGCATCCGGCGGACATCGGGGAATTCGACGATCGTCGCGGGCTTGCCGTTGCGGCTGCCCTGCACCCGATCGCGCGCATAGGCGACCGCCCGCTGGGTCGCGCGCTCGGCGACCTGCACGCCCTGCAGTCCTACGTTCAGTCGCGCATTGTTCATCATCGTGAACATCGCGCGCATCCCGCCCATCTCCGGCCCGATCAGCTCGCCGATACAGTCGCCATTGTCGCCGAACGACAGGACACAGGTGGGGGAGGCGTGCAGCCCCATCTTGTGCTCGATCGATACCACCCGGACATCGTTGACGTCGCCCGGGTTGCCGTCGGCATCCAGCCGGAATTTGGGCACCAGGAACAGCGAGATTCCCTTGGTCCCTGCGGGCGCATCGGGGGTGCGGGCGAGGACGAGGTGGACGATATTATCCGCCATGTCGTGATCGCCGAAGCTGATGAAGATCTTGGTCCCGCTGATGCCCCACTTGCCGTCAGCGCGCGGCTCGGCCTTGGCCTTGAGCGCCCCCACGTCCGACCCGGCCTGCGGCTCGGTCAGGTTCATCGTGCCGGTCCATTCGCCGGTGGCCAGCCTGGGCAGGTACGCCGTCTGCTGCTCGGGCGTGCCATGATGCGCCAGCGCCTCGATCGCGCCGACATTGAGCGTCGGGCAGAGCGCGAAGCCCATATTGGCGGTGCCGAGCGTCTCCAGCACCGCAGTCGCTAGCGCAAAGGGCAGGCCCTGGCCTCCGAACGCCTCAGGCGACCCGATCGTCCCCCAGCCGCCCTCGACATACGCCTGGTACGCAGCGCGATAGCCATCGGGCATCACCACGCCGTCCGCCGTCCATTTGGCGCCCACCGTGTCGCCCGCCCGGTCGAGCGGCGCCCATTCGCCCGCCGCAAACGCGCCCGCACCCTCCAGCACTGCATCGACAATGTCATCCTCGACACCCAGCTCAGCGATGCGCGCGACATGGTCCAGCACGAAACGCTGTTCGGCGATAGCGGGGGTGAAGCTCATTTCGTCCTCTCTCTTGCGGCGCTTTTGCCAGCGCTATAGCCATCGGAAATGACCGCGCCAAATCCCCGCATCTTACCCTACGGCGAGGCTGCCATCGCCGAAGGCGCCGCCATCATCGCCGCAGGCGGATGCGTCGCGACTCCGACCGAGACGGTGTACGGACTCGCCGCCGACGCTACCAATGCGGAGGCGGTGGCGGGCATCTATGCGGCCAAGGGAAGACCCAGTTTCAACCCGCTGATCGTCCATGTCGCCGATCGTCGCGCGGCCGAAGCCATCGCGATGTTTGACCGCGACGCGCGCGCGCTCGCCGACGCTTTCTGGCCCGGCCCGCTGACGATGGTCCTGCCGCTGCGCCCGGACGCGCCGATTGCGGGTCTGGTCACGGCGGGGCTATCGACTGTTGCGATCCGTGTTCCGCAGCACCGCGCGATGCAGGCTTTGCTGGCGGCCACCGGCAAGCCGCTCGCCGCGCCCTCCGCCAATGCCAGCGGCACCCTCAGCCCGACCCGCGCTGCGCATGTCGCAGCCTCGCTCGCCGGACGCATCCCGCTCATCATCGACGACGGTGCGACCAACGGCGGGATCGAATCGACCATCGTCGCGCTCGGTGGCGAACCGCGCCTGCTCCGCCCCGGCCCGGTCGCCGCAGCGGATATCGAGCGCGAGATCGGGCGCTGGCTGGGCGGGGCGGGGGAGGCGATCGAGGCTCCCGGCCAACTCGCCAGTCACTATGCCCCGCGCAAGCCGCTGCGCCTCAATGCCACCGCCGCGCAGGACGGGGAGTGGCTGATCGGCTTTGGAGCGGTGGCCGGTGACGACAGCTTGTCGAACACCGGCGACGTGACGCAAGCCGCCGCGCGCCTGTTCGACGCGCTCCATCGCGCAGATGCGGGGGATCGCGCAGCGATCGCGGTAGCACCGGTGCCTGAGGAAGGCGTGGGCATCGCGATCAACGACCGCCTCCGTCGCGCCGCGACGCGTTAAGTCTTTACACTTGCGCAACGATCCGTAGTCTCCCGCTGCCGCGTAGCTGGCGTGTCGAGACACGATGGCGGGAGAGCGTGATGACCAATGTGCAACGGGGCCTGGCCGAATTGATCGGAACGTTCTGGCTGGTCTTTGGCGGTTGCGGCAGCGCGGTGCTGGCGGCAGCGTTTCCGGAGGTCGGGATCGGGTTGCTGGGCGTCAGCCTGGCCTTTGGCCTGACGGTGCTGACCATGGCCTATTCGATCGGGCATATTTCGGGCTGTCACCTCAATCCGGCGGTGACCATCGGCCTGTGGGCGGGCGGGCGCTTCGCCGGTAAGGACATTCCGCTATACGTCATCGCCCAGCTGGTCGGCGCTGCGGTTGCGGCGTGGCTGCTCTACATGATCGCAAACGGCGCACCGGGTGGCTATGATCTGGCGGGCGGACTCGCGGCGAACGGCTATGGCGCGCATTCGCCGGGCCAGTTCAGCATCGAAGCGGCGCTGACGATCGAGGTCGTGCTGACCTTCGTCTTCCTGCTCGTCATCATGGGATCGACCGACAGCCGCGCCCCTGCGGGCTTCGCGCCGATCGCGATCGGGCTGGCGCTGACCCTGATCCATCTCATCTCGATCCCGGTAACCAACACTTCGGTCAATCCCGCGCGCAGCACGGGCCCGGCGCTGATCGTGGGCGGATGGGCGATCCAGCAGCTCTGGCTGTTCTGGCTGGCCCCGATCGTTGGCGGGGCGCTGGGCGGGGTCGCTTACAAGCTGCTGGGCGCCGATGCCGGCAAGCGGCCGCCGGTCGAGGGCGGGCCGCTCCCCACCGCGGAAGCATGAGCGGGGCGGGGGCTCACGCCCCCGCTTTGGCCTTCAGCCTTTCGGCAAAGCTCTTGCGCAGCTTGTTGAGCTTGGGCGGGATGACGCCCAGGCAATAGGGGTTCCGCTGGCCTTCGCCTTCCCAGTAATTCTGGTGATAATCCTCGGCCGGCCACCAGGTGTCGGCATGTTCGATGGTGGTGACGATCGGCGCGGGCCATTCGCTTGCATTGCGCTCGATCCCGGCGCGCGCCGCAGCTTCCTGCTCGGGCGATTGCGGGAAGATCGCCGAGCGATATTGCGTGCCGACATCGCCGCCCTGACGGTTGAGCGTCGTCGGATCATGCGTCGCGAAAAAGATGTCGAGCAGATCGTCATAGCGGATCTGCGCGGGGTCATAGGTGACCTTCAGCGCCTCGGCATGGCCTGTGTCGCCGCCGCACACCGCCTTGTAGGTCGGGTTGTCGACATGGCCGCCGATATAGCCGCTCTCGACCGACTCGACGCCGATCAGGTCCTTGAATACCGCCTCCACACACCAGAAGCAGCCGCCCGCCAAAATCGCGGTTTCGGTAGTCATTGCCGTCAACTCCTTGCTACGAACGGCAAGATAGGGTTGTGCGGCGCGGCTAACTAGGGGCCAATCAAGGGGATCAACGGGAATGCGCGACGGCACGGTGATGGTGACGGGCGGGGCAGGCTATATCGGTAGCCACGCAGTGCTCGCGCTGCTCGATGCGGGCTGGCGCGTCGTGGTGCTCGACAATCTCGTCACCGGCTTCGACTGGGCGGTCGATCCGCGCGCGACTCTGGTGGTCGCCAATATCGCCGATGATGAGGCGGTGCGCGGAGCGATCCGCGAACATGGCGTGACCGCGATCATGCACTTTGCCGGGTCGGTGGTGGTGCCCGAATCGGTCAGCGATCCGCTCAAATATTACCGCAACAACACCGCTTCCAGCCGCAGCCTGATCGAAAGCGCGGTGGTTGAGGGCGTGAAGCATTTCATCTTCTCCTCCACCGCCGCCACCTATGGCATCCCGGAAGTCGTGCCGGTGCGCGAGGATGCGCCGAAGCAGCCGATCAACCCTTATGGCATGTCCAAGCTGATGACCGAGATCATGCTGAAGGACGTCGCGGCCGCCCATCCGATCAACTATTGCGCGCTTCGCTACTTCAACGTCGCGGGTGCCGATCCGCAGGGGCGCAGCGGCCAGAGCACGGCGGGTGCGACGCACCTTATCAAAGTCGCGGTCGAGGCAGCGACGGGGAAACGCGACGGCGTATCGGTGTTCGGCACGGACTTCGCGACGCGCGACGGCACCGGTGTGCGCGACTATATCCATGTCGCCGATCTCGCCGCGGCGCATGTCCACGCGCTCGACCTGCTGATCGCCGATCCCGACACCAGCCATACGCTCAATGCGGGCTATGGACGGGGCTATTCGGTGCTCGAAGTGCTCGATGCGGTCGATCGCGTGACCAATGTGACGATCGAGCGCAGGATGGAGGGGCGCCGCGCGGGGGATCCCGACGAACTGGTCTCGGACAATCGCGCGATCCTCACTGCGCTGCCCTGGCGGCCGCAATATGACGATCTCGACCTCATCGTCCGCGACGCACTTGCATGGGAGCGCAAGCTGGCCGAGAGACGGGCGGAATGATCGAACTGTTCCTCTCCGCATTCGCGATGTTGTTCGTGGTCATCGACCCCCCCGGCTGCGCGCCGATCTATGCGGGGCTGACCAACGGCGCGCGTCCGGCTCAGCAGCGCGCGATGGCGATACGCGCGGTGATGATCGCGACTGCAATTCTTCTCGTCTTCGCGTTGGTGGGCGAAGCGCTGCTGCGCACGCTCGGCATCAGCCTCAGCGCCTTTCGCATCGCCGGCGGGATCATGTTGTTCATCATCGCGCTCGAAATGGTGTTTGAGAAGCGGCAGGAGCGGCGCGAGGATCGGGCGACCAAGATCATGGACACGCCTGAGGTCGAGGACGTGTCAGTCTTTCCGATGGCGATGCCGATGATCGCGGGGCCGGGTTCGATCGCGACGATCATGCTGCTCGTCTCGCGCGCCGAAGGGCCGGGGCAGACGGCGGCGGTATTCGGCGCACTGATCCTGGTGCTGCTGCTGACACTTGGAGCGCTTCTCGCGGCAGGGCCGTTGATGCGGCTGCTGGGCGCCAAGATCGAGGCTGTCATCACGCGGCTGCTCGGCGTACTGCTCGCGGCGTTGGCGATTCAGTTCGTGATTGACGGGGTGAAGACCAGCTTCGGGGTCTGAATCCCCTCTTCCCCGCATTGCAGCAGAAATTTCGGAACGAAAGCGTTCCGATTGCTTTATCCCTGATGATGTCTGACTCCGCGACGATTGCCGCGGCGGCCTCCCTTGCGCCGCCCCCTCCCGACCTGTTGGCTGGTGCCAGCCTGTTCCTTGATTTCGACGGCACGCTCGTCGAGATCGCGCCGCGCCCCGATGCGGTGGCGGTCGATGCGCGGCTGCGGCGGCTGATGGCCGCGCTGACAACGCGCCTCGCCGGACGGATTGCGATCGTCAGCGGGCGCGGGGCTGAGGAGATCGATGCGCTGTTCGGCGGCGCAGGCTTTCCGATCGGCGGCAGCCACGGCGCCGAATTGTTCGGTGTGGAGGGCGCGGTCGAACCGGAACGTCCGATCGCGCTCGATGCCGTGCTGGAGCGGTTGAACCGGTTCGCCGCCGACCGCCCCGGCGTGCTGGTCGAGGCCAAACCGCTCGGTGCCGGGCTGCATTTTCGAGGCGCCCCCCAGGCCGAATCGGCCTGCCGCGCACTGGCTGAGCAGTTGGCGGAGGCGAGCGGTCTCACGCTTCAGGAGGGGAAGATGGTGTTTGAGTTGCGCGCGCCGGGTGACAAGGGCCGGGCGATCGCGGCGCTGATGGCGATGCCGCCCTTCGCCGGGTCGCGGCCGTTATTCCTGGGGGACGATCTGACCGACGAGCCGGGCTTCGCCGCCGCTGCCCGTCTGGGCGGGGCGGGGGTGCTGGTCGGCGCGCTCCGCGCCACCTCGGCGACCTATCGCCTGCCCGACGTCGCCGCCGTGCTGCGCTGGCTCGATGCCGCTGCCGGAGGGGCCGAATGACCGTCAATCTCGACCTGTGGCCGATCGGCAATTGCCAGGTGAGCGCGCTGATCGATCGGGCGGGCCGCTTCGTCTGGGGCTGTGTGCCCAAGGTGGATGGCGACCCGTTGTTCGCGTCCCTGATCGACGGGCGCGATCCGCGATCGGCCGATGCCGTGGGCCTGTGGGCAATCGATCTGGAGGACTGCGCCTCGATCGAGCAGCATTATGTGACAAACACCCCAATCCTGATCACGCGCATGACCGACAGCAATGGCAGCGCGATCGAGATCACCGATTTCTGCCCGCGCTTCGAACGGCTGGGGCGGATGTATCGCCCGGTCGCATTCGCGCGGATCGTGCGCCCGGTGTCCGGCTCGCCGCGCATCCGCGTGCGGTTGCGCCCGACGCGCAACTGGGGCGATCCTGCGGTGCTGACCACCGCAGGGTCGAACCATATCCGCTATCTGCTCGACGGGATGCAGTTGCGCCTGTCGACCAATGCGCCGGTCGGCCTGCTGCTCGACGAGCATTGCTTTCGCGTCGAGCGCACACTGCACTTCTTCCTCGGCCCGGATGAGAGTTTCTCGGGCAATATCGCGACCACGGTCGACGAGATGGCGGACTATACCCGCTATCACTGGCAAAACTGGTCGCGCGGACTCGCCACGCCGCTGGAATGGCAGGACGTGGTGATCCGCAGCGCGATCACGCTCAAGCTGTGCCAGCATGAGGAGACCGGCGCGATCGTCGCCGCGCTCACCACCTCGATCCCCGAACATGCCGATTCAGGACGCAATTGGGACTATCGCTACTGCTGGATCCGCGACGCCTATTACACCGTCCAGGCGCTCAACCGAGTCGGCGCGCTCGATGTGCTGGAGGGCTATCTCGCCTATCTGCGCAACATCGTCGATCAGGCAAAGGGCGGGCATATCCAACCGCTCTATGGCGTGCAGGGCGAAGCGGTGCTGGTCGAGAATGAGGCACCGCGTCTGGCGGGGTATCGCGGCATGGGGCCGGTGCGCGTCGGCAACCTTGCCTATGAACAGGTTCAGCACGATGCTTATGGCCAGATCATCCTGTCCAACGTGCAGGCATTTTTCGACCAGCGGCTGTTCCGCATGGCGGGGCGCGAGGATTTCGAGGCGCTGGAGCGGGTCGGCGAACGTGCGGTCGAACTGTTCGACAAGCCCGATGCCGGGCTGTGGGAACTGCGCACGCGGCAGAGCGTCCACACCTATTCGGCGGCGATGTGCTGGGCGGCGTGCGACCGGTTGGCCAATGCGGCGCAGCGGCTGGGCATGGAGAGCGAGCGCAGCGTGTGGCAGGAGCGCGCGGACCGGATGCGCCGCACGATCGAGGAAGCCGCATGGCGTCCCGATACCAACCGCATGTCAGCGACGTTCAGCGGCGACGATCTCGACGCCAGCCTGATCCAGCTGCTCGACATGCGCTTCATGGCGCCAGATGACGAGAAGTTCCGCGGAACCCTTGCGGCAGTCGAGCAAGGGTTGCGGCGCGGAAGCCATATGCTACGCTATGCAACCGAGGATGATTTCGGCCTGCCCGAGACCGCCTTCAATGTCTGCACATTCTGGTTGATCGAAGCATTGCACTTCACCGGCCGGGATCAGGATGCAAGGCAATTGTTCGAAGAGATGCTGGAGAGGCGCACCGCCGCAGGTCTTCTGTCGGAGGACATCGATCCGGTGAGCGGTGAACTATGGGGGAACTATCCCCAGACCTACTCGCTTGTCGGCATGATCAACTGCGCCGTCCTGTTGAGCAAACCGTGGAGCGCCATCCGATGAGCCGCCTGATAATCATTTCAAACCGTGTTTCGGCCCCCAAGGAATCGCATTCCGGCGCGCAGGGCGGCCTCGCGGTCGCGCTACAGGCGGCGATCCGCGAATTTGGCGGCATCTGGTTCGGCTGGTCGGGCGAGACGGTCGATCATTTCACCGGTCATATCCATTTCCAGCGCGCGCAGGGCGTGACGACCGCGACCCTCGACCTGGAGGAGCAGGATATCGAGGAATATTATAACGGCTATGCCAACCGGACGCTGTGGCCGCTCTTCCACTATCGCATCGACCTGGCCGAATATGAACGCGGGTTCGCCGGCGGCTACAAGCGGGTGAATGAGCGGTTCGCGGATACGCTGCGCCCGCTGGTCGAGAAAGACGATGTGCTGTGGGTACAGGACTACCACATGTTCCCGCTGGGCCAGGAATTGCGCGACCGCGGCTGCAAGAACCGGATCGGTTTCTTCCTTCACATCCCATGGCCCCCCAGCAGATTACTCGCGACGCTCCCCGAAGCCGAAGCGTTGGTCGAGACGATGTTCGCCTATGACCTCGTGGGATTCCACACAAAGGAATGGCTCGACTCCTTCCGCCATTACGCCACGCATGAACTTGGCGCAGAGGAAGAGGGCGACGCGCTGACGTTCAAGGGGCGCACGCTGCGCCTGATCGTCGCCCCGATCGGAATCGATACCAAGGAGTTCGTCGAGGGCGCGAATGGCCCCAAGGCGCGGCTGGCGCTGCGCAATATGCGCGACAGCGCGGTCGGGCGCGACATGATCGTGGGCGTCGATCGACTCGACTATTCAAAGGGACTGGAAGAGCGGTTCCACGGCTATGAGCGGTTTCTGAGCGAGCATCCCGAGGAGCGCAAAGAAGTATTCATGCTGCAGATCGCTCCGCCTTCACGTGGTGCGGTCGAGAGCTATCAGAAGATCCGCACCAAGCTCGAAGGGCTGTCGGGGCAGATCAACGGTGCCTATGCCGATGTCGACTGGGTGCCGATCCGCTACGTCAATCGCGGCTATCCGCGCGACGTGCTGGCGGGCATCTACCGCGCGGCGCGGATCGGTCTCGTGACCCCCTTGCGCGACGGGATGAATCTGGTGGCGAAGGAATATGTCGCGGCGCAGGACCCGGAGGATCCCGGGGTGCTGATCCTGTCGCGCTTTGCCGGAGCGGCGGCGCAGCTCAAGGAGGCGGTGCTGGTCAATCCGTTCAGCGCGGACGAGGTGTCCGACGCGATCATGCAGGCGCTGCGCATGGACCTGGGCGAGCGCAAGCGACGCTGGCGCGCGATGATGGACAATATCGAGCAGGAAGACGTGGTGTGGTGGCGCAAGCTGTTCACCGACGCGCTGATGGGTACCGATGGTTCGACGCCGATCCCGGCGGATAACGATATCGCCGCCGCCTAGGCGGTGAAGATCGCGCCGTCGCGCACTTCGAGCGGCCAGGGGTGCAGCGCCGATCCGGTACACGGGCCGCCCACGCAGACGCCATCGTCGATGCCGAACAGCGCGCCATGCCAGCTGCACTGGATCAGGCTCTCGTCGCCAGTCAGATAGGCGTCGAGTTCCTGCGCCAGCGGCAGCCCCATATGCGGGCAGCGATCGACATAGCCCGACACGCTGTCGCCGCTGCGTACCGCGAAGCCGTGGAAACGCCCGGCCTTCATCTCCAACACGAAATTGCGCGCGGCACCGTCCGCGATGAGGTCGAGAGGGCCGAGGCGGACGCCGGGCGGGGTGGCGGTGAGGCGTTGCACTAATTCCTCCCCTGAGCTTGCTCAGGGGAGGGGGACCGCCCGCGCAGCGGGGGGTGGAGGGGCGGCGGTGAAACCGCCGTCTGCGACGGCGGCCCCTCCACCACCGGCCTGCGGCCGGCGGTCCCCCTCCCCGAGCAAGCTCGGGAAGGAAGGATCACGGCAGCTTCGCCTTGGGGAAGCCCGCCCAGGCCGCGTCATAGTCCGGCTGCGCCGTCTCCAGCGCGAACTGCGTCGGGCGATAGGGCCAGCAGGTTTCGACCATGAATGCCATCGTGCCGTCGATCTTGTGTGGTTTGAGGTCCGCGTTGCTCGCCCCCTCCCAGCTCGCGACGTCGGGGCCATGGCCTGCCATCAGATTGTGGAGCGACAGCCCGCCGGGAACGAACCCGTCGGCCTTGGCGTCATAGGCGCCATGGATCAGCCCCATCGCCTCGCTCATCACATTGCGGTGGAACCAGGGCGGGCGGAACGTGTCTTCGGCGACCATCCAGCGCGGCGGGAAAATCACGAAATCGGCATTGGCGCGGCCCGGGACGCCGCTTGGCGAGGTCAGCACCGTGAAGATCGATGGATCGGGATGGTCGAAGCTGACCGTATTGATCGTGTTGAACCGCGACAGATCGTAGCGCCATGGGGCAAGGTTGCCGTGCCAGGCGACGACGTCGAGCGGGCTGTGGCCGATGGTGGTGGCCCAGAGGGTGCCGAGCGACTTCTGGATTACCTCGAACGTCTCATCACGATCCTCGAACCACGCGGCAGGCGTCTCGAAATCGCGCGGGTTGGCGAGGCCGTTGGCGCCGATCGGGCCGAGATCGGGCAGCCGGAACAGCGCGCCGTGATTCTCCGCGACATAGCCCCGCGCCTCGCCATCGGGGAGCAGCGCGCGAAAGCGGACGCCGCGCGGGACGAGGGCGATCTGACCGGGGGCGATGTCGATCCGGCCCATCTCTGTAAGCAGCGTCAGCCGTCCCGCTTGGGGAATGAACAGCAGCTCGCCATCCGCGTCGAGGAAGACGCGGCGGTCCATATCGGCATTGGCGGCATAGACATGCACCGCGACCCCCTCCAGATCGGCGGGATCGCGGTTGACGAGCATCGTCGTCATGCCATCGATCAGGTCGGTGCCCGGGGCGAGATCGGCGATCGGCCGCCAGCGGAGGCGATTGGGAGCGAGCGGCGCGTTCGACGTGCCCGGTGCGAAGCGTGTCGCTCCGTCATAAGCGGTGAAGGGCGGATGTTCGGCGCTGGGGCGCATCCGATAGAGCCATGACCGGCGATTCTCGTGCCGCGGCGCGGTAAAGGCTGTACCGCTCAATTGCTCGGCATACAGGCCATAGGCGGGACGTTGCGGCGAATTGCGCCCGATGGGAAGCGCACCCGCCACTGCCTCGGTCGAAACATGGTTGCCGAATCCGGGAAAATAGTCGGTCATGCGCTGGACCCTAAAGCCTGATCGCCTCAGCGAGTAGTCGGATGAGGGGGCGGTCTATGGCCGCCTCCCCCATCCTCCTGCGTTCCTTCCCCCTTCGGAAGGTATGGGGCCGGTTGTCCCGGCTCTCCTCTCCAACCTCGTCAAGCGTCGACTTGGATAACGCCTCTACGGATTTGATCGAGTTCGATCGACTCAAAAAGTGCCTGGAAGTTTCCGTTGCCGAACCCTTCATTGCCCTTGCGCTGGATGATCTCGAAAAAGATCGGGCCGAACATGTTTTCGGTGAAGATCTGCAGCAGGATGCCTTCGCCGGTTTCCACCGAGCCGTCGATCAGAATGCGGTTCTTGCGCAGCCGCTCTAGGTCCTCGCCATGACCGGGCACGCGCTTGTCGACCAGCTCGTAATAGGTCTCGATCGTGTCCTGCAGCTTCACGCCGCGCGCCCGCAGCCGCTCGACCGTGTCGTAGATATCCGGGGTGGTCAGCGCGAGATGCTGGATGCCCTCGCCCTTATATTCGCGGATGAATTCCTCGATCTGGCTCTTGTCATCCTGGCTCTCGTTCAGCGGGATGCGGATCGCTTTGTCGGGGGCGATCATCGCCTGGCTGAACAGGCCCGTCGCCTGCCCTTTGATGTCGAAATATTTCTGTTCCTCGAATCCGAACAGCGTCTTGTAGAACTCCGACCACACCCGCATCTGGCCGCGCCGGACGTTGTGGGTGAGGTGGTCGAGCAGGTCGAGACCGACATTGTTTTCGGCCTCCGCCTGCTGCCAGCCGGGGATCTCCGCCCAATCGGCATAAAGGTCGATGCCGTCCTGGATGAAATAGAGGTACGAGCCGCCGATCCCCTCGATCACCGTATCGTCCTCGATCGTCCGCTTCGCGCCATGCGCCAGCGCCCATTCCATCGCCTTTGCCGGATCGGACACGCGAAACGCCATCGCGCTGGCCGAGGCCCCATGTTCGTTGCGGAACTGAGCGACGCGGCCGTCAGCATCGCGGTTGAGCATCAGGTTGATGCGCCCCTGCTTGTAGCGCGTGATGTTCTTGGTCGGATGCCGATGCGACGCGACGAAGCCGAGCTGTTCGAACTGGCGCGCCATCGCCGCCGGATCGGGCGAGGTGAATTCGACGAATTCGAAGCCGTTGAGGCCGAGCGGATTGGCTGGATCTGTCATGCTCGCACACTAGCAAAATGCCGATTTAGTGTCAATTGATACTATCTTGCGCAGAGTTGTTACTCCGAAAGAAATATGACTATAGTCATTTATGACTCGAGTCGGAATTCGCGAACGCAAGCGCATCAGCACCCGCGCCCGGATTCTGGAATCGGCGTGTGATCTGTTCGCCGCGCGGGGGATCGATGCGGTGACGGTCGATGAGATCGCCGTCGCCGCCGATGTGGGCAAAGGCACCGTCTACAATTACTTTTCGGCGAAGGAGGACATCGTCGTCGCCTTCCTGGTCGAGATGGACCGCAAGGCGCTCGATTCGATCGCATTGCTCCCTGCCGACGGAATGAGCATGAGCGAGGCGCTGGATGCGGCGGCATGGTGCCTGCTTGAGGAAAAGGCGCCCTATCGGGGCTTCGTCCGTGCCTTCATGGCACGTGTCTTCGCGGCTGATCGCTTCGCCTATGAACTGACCGAATTCCAGGCACAGCTTGATGAAACGCTCGGTGCACTGTTCCGCCGACTGGTTGGTCAATCGGAAACGAAGGCCCCTGTTTCGATCGAGGAACAGGTGATGTCGTTCAAGACGATGCATTTCGGGATCAGCGCCATCTGGGTGCTGGAAGGTCCGCCTTTTGCCGCGGCGCGGATGCTTACGCGGCGGCACATGACATTGCTCGCGAAAGGACTGGAATGATGATGGTCGCGCTCTATCTGTTGCTTACGCTCGCGGCGATGACGCTCGCTGGCTATGCCTCCCCGGCGCGGGGCCGCACGCTTATGATCGCGCTGCTGGTGCTGGCCTGGGTCGTGGGGCAGTTCAACACGCTGATCGAGGCAGTGGTGTTCAGCGTCATGCCGTTGCGCGATGCACTGCTCGCTCTGGGCGTGATGCTGCTGGTGCTGGCGCTGTTCGCGGCGCTCGTGGTGACGGTGTTCGGCAAATGGCGCGGCGAGGGGCCGGCGCCGGTGGCGCTGAGGGTAACGCCGCTGCGGCTGCTGGGCGTGGTTGCGGCCTATATCGCTCTCTATTTCGCTGCGGGGACGATCGCCTGGCCCCATCTCGCGCATTTCTACACGCCTGAAATGCTGCCGCCGCAATGGCTGGTGGCGGCGGTTCAGGTACCGCGCGCGCTGATCTTCGTCGCGGCGGCGTGGCTGTGGCTTCGCACCGGTCCCCGCGCTGCGCCGCTGGTGTTGGGATTCGCCTTTTCGGTCATTGGCGGGATCGCGCCGCTGTTTCCCGAAAACCCCTACATGCCGGGCGACGTTCGGCTGGTGCATGGGATCGAGGTCGGGACGTCGAACTTTCTGTTCGGCGTGATCGTCGCGTGGCTGATCGGGGCCGGGCGGCGCGCGGAGGTGGCCTGAGGCCGAGCCGTCTCCTCTGTCGCGTAGCGGACCGGCCTTTCGTCAGCCCTTGTCGCTTGTTAACCTGTGGGTGTGGATGAAAGCTTGGCCGGGAAAGGGGAGTAACCGGATGCAGCTGTTCCGTTATCCGGTCGCGATGGCCGTACTTGCGCTGTCAGCCACGGCGGCACAGGCTCAGGTCCAAGTCGAGATGCGTAACCCGAGCGATGGGTTCACCGCAGCTTTCGAGGCTGGCGACCTGCGCAAAGCGCTTCCGCTGATCGAGCCCGATGCGAAGGCGTGCATCGCCGCAGCGGGCGGCATCGCGGCGGAAAACGAGAAGCTGTGGCCGTGCACGCTGCTGATGGCCTATTACGGCTCGGCGCTGGCCGAAGGCGGGCGATCGATCGAAGCGGTCGGTGTGTCACGCCGCGCGGTCGAACTGGCCGCCGATTTCGGGACAGACAGCGAATTGTCGCTGGTCGCGAATTTCTTTTTCGGGCTTACGCTGGAACGGCAGGGCCGGAATGCCGAGGCGGAGGAGCCGTTTCGCATCGCGCTGGAGGGGGCTGAAAAGCTGCTTGCCGACGACCCCGCGCTCGCCGCCTATGTCGCGCGTCGCGGCAACAATCTGGTAATGATCGGGCGCTTCGCGGAGGGGCTGGTGCTGGCGGAGCGCGCGATTGCGATCGCCGGGGATACCGTCGACGGCAATTTCTTTCGGTTGACTGCGGCCAATGCGCTGATAGCGCTGGGACGTCTGGGAGAGGCCGAGGCGACGTTGCGTACCGGAATCTCCCGGCTCAACGCGTTGGCGGGCGCTGCTTCGCCCGAAGTCACGGCTTTGCAACAGTCGCTTGCGCTGTGCCTCGAAAAATCGAACCGCACCGATGAGGCGATCGCGCTCTGGCGTCAGACCCTGGCCGCGCGTCGGGCGCAGGGCGGACCCGATATATCGGACAGTCTGACCGGATTGGGCGTCGCGCTGATCCGTGCGGGCGACATGCGCGAGGCGGAAACGGCGCTGCGCGAGGCGCTGGCCATCCGGCTGCGCTATTATGGCGAGACAAGCAATCTCACCGGGCTCGCCTATTCGAACCTTGGACTGGTGCTGTTGGAGACCGGCCAAGTCGATGAGGCTGCGAACATGTTCGGTCGCGCAATGAACGTGCTGAATGCGAGCGGGGCGCCAGTCCTGACGAACTGGTCACGGTAATGACCAATCTGGCGACCGCGCTGATGCGAACCGGCCAGACCGAGTCATCGGCAACGATGCAGCGCCAGGCGCTCGAAATCGCAATCACAAGTTTCGGTCCTGACCATGCTCGGACCGGGCTGCTGCGCAACAATCTGGCTACGGCGCTTCTCAAGCTCAGACAGTTCGACCAGGCGATCGCATTGCTCGAGGCCAATTACGAAGCGATGCGAAAACTTGGCGCAGAGGGCCTGCAGTTGCGGGCGATGTCGGCCGGCAATCTGGGTGGCGCGCTCGCCGAAAAGGGGGATGCTGCTGCGGCGCGCATCTGGCTTGCGCGTGCCGATGCCGAAACCCGTGCCGCGTTCCGGCCCGATCACACGCAGCGGATCAATACGGCCTGGTTGTACGGACAATTTCTGCTCCGGCAGCGCGCCGAACTGCCGCTCGCACGGACCCTGTTGCGTGATGCCGGGCGACAGGTTCTGGTGCGCGCGGGCGGCAGCCGGGACTTTGACGCACGAGCGCGGCAGGAACTGAACGGCTTCACGGTCGTGTTCCGCGATCAGGTTCGCGCCGCTTGGCGATTGAGCAGGCCCGATGCTTGACCACGACCCTGTCTGAACCTGACCGTCGCCTTCACCTGAACCAAATGACAGGAATGGGGTGTCGTCAGTCAGTTTCCGGATGGTCCATGACTCCCCACAAGAACAGTTCTTTCACCCGCCGCACGCTTGGCTGGTTTCTCGCCGCCGCTTTGTGTCTCGGCCTCGCTCTCCCGTCCACCGCGCAGGCGGCGGCGATGCCCGCCTCGGTCGAAAGCCCCGCACCCACGCGCGGCGAAACCGCGATCGAGCGCGCGATGAAGGCCGTGGTCGCGATCAGCCCGCAGGACGAGGCGGCGCGCAAGCAGAATGGCGATAGCGAGGCGGCGGGCGGTTCGGGCTTCGTCATCGACGCTTCGGGCCTGATCCTTACCAACGCGCATGTCGTCGCCAAGCTCGATACGGTCGAAGTGACCTTCTCAAATGGCAAACGCTACAAGGGCAAGGTGATCGGCCGCGACGGACGCACCGATCTGGCATTGGTAAAGATCGAGGCCGAAGGTCCGCTCCCGGTTCTCAAATTCGCCAAGTCCTCGAAGCTGCCATTGGGAGCGAAAATCTTCGCTTTGGGTAATCCGATGGGCAATCGTTTCTCGGTTACTTCTGGGATCATAAGCGGTTATGATCGTGCTTACGACGTCGCGTGGCCGGTGAACTTCATCCAGCATGACGCGGCGTTGAATCCTGGGAATAGCGGGGGGCCGCTGATCACCGAGGAGGGGGAAGTGATCGGCATCAACACGGCGACACCGCCGGAAACCATCTTCGATATCGGCATCGGCCTGGCGATTCCGGCCGAACTCGCCGCCAGGATCGCCCCCAAGCTGCTTGCCGACGGCAAGGTGGTGCGCGGACGGCTGGGCGTCACCGCGAGCAGCGCCGATGCGGGCATGGCCGAGGCGTTGGGCGCCCCGGGCAAGTCCGGCCTGATCGTCGATGCGGTGTCGAAGGGTGGCGCGGCGGAACGCGCGGGCCTCAAGATCGGCGACCTGCTGCTGAGCGTCGAGGGGCGCAGGCTGGAGGTGGTGCGCGACCTGTCGATGGCGCTGATCGACACGCGCCCCGGAGAGAGGGTCAAGGTTCAGGTCATCCGCGACGGCAAGCCGGTGGAACTCGCCGTCGCGCTGGAATCGGATGACGACACGGCGGGCGAGCGCGGCAAGGTCGCGGCGTTGTCGATGGATCTGGGCGGCGATGCGCAGGGCGGCTTCGTGCTCGGATTCGAATTCAAGACCGGCCCCACCGGCAAGGTGCTGGTCGGCAAGGTAGAGGAGGCATCGATCGGTCAGATGTACGGTTTGTATGAAGGTGACGAACTGCTGGCGGTGGACGGGGTCGCGATGCGCGATCCGGCCGCAGCGATGGCGGCGATTACGGGCTCCAAGCGTGACGTGTCGGTGCTGCGCATCCAACGCGCCGGACAGGGGACGCTGCATGTCGCGCTGCCGCTGAGCGCCGAGGCCGCGAAGGCCCGGCGGCCTGGCGTCCCGCGCCGCTTCCCGCGGGGGCCGCTCTGATGAGCGCGCTCAAGCTGGACGCGGAAGCCGCGCAGAATATCGCCGATACCTTCGCGGGATGTCGCGCGCTGATCCTGGAGGACGAGATCGGCGCCGAGATGAAGACGGCGCTTGAGGATGCCGGGTGCGAGAGCGTTGACCTGTTCGAGACCGGTGACGCGGCGCTCGCCGCACTGGGCGAGCACGCCTATGACGTGCTGGTGCTCGACCGGATCAATCCGGGGATCGAAGGGCTGGAAGTGCTCGATCGCGTGCGCCGTCGCCCCAATGGCCTCAAGACCGATCCCGATGTCCCCGCGCTCGTCTATTCGCTGCTCGGTGGCGAGGAACAACGCATCCACGGCCTGATCGCGCGCGGTGCGGACGACTATGTCCCCAAGCCCGCGACGAGCGAGGAACTGGTCGCCCGGGTCGCCGCGCAACTGCGCCGCCGCAAGCCGACGATGCGGTCCAAGGGCTGGACCTGCGCGCCGCTGGAGATCGATCCCGATACCAAGGAGGCGCGCTGCAACGGACGGTTGCTGCAACTGACCAGCCGCGAGGCGGACATCTTGGTCGAACTCTACAAGGAGCGCGGCAATCCGCTCAGCCAGTCGATGCTGTGGGACCGCTGCTGGATCGGCAAGGGGTGGAGCCACTTCCCCGAGGAGTTCGCCAACACCGTCGATCAGGCGATCAAGCGGCTGCGCAAGTCGCTCAAGCGGCAATGTCCCGACATCCCCGATGATTATCACCCGCTGGTGACCAACATCTGGGCTCAGGGGTTCGCGCTGCGCAATCTTGCCGGGCTGGAGGGCGGGCGCTGACCCGGATGTTTCGCTGGCTTCCGCTTCGTACGACCTTCGTCATCGGCGCGCTTGCGGCGGTGGCGCTGGTCGGGCTGACCCTCGGCCTGCTCCAGATGGTGTCGGCGAACGCCCGCGATCTGGCGATGGTGCGCGCGCAGGCCGATGCGGCGGTGCTGACCAGCAAGATCGCCAGCCTGCCGCCCGCCATGTCGGCGGAGGAGCGCGATGCGGATATACTGACGATGATCGCGGCGCGGGCGATGGAGGCGACCGATGGCGGCCGCTGCGACAGCGGCGAGCGGGCGCGGGCGCTGTTCCTGTATCGCGGTGGGGAAGGCGGGCTGGTCGGTACGCCGCAGCTCGCCTGGCCCTCGGGCAGCGGCGAAGTCCAGTTCCGGGTTCCGGCGGGGACCGCGTGCCAGCGCGCCGACACGGTCGCCGTCGGTACGATCGAGGATCTGGGCGAGGGCCGCGCCTTTCTGAGCGCGCGCATCTTCAGCCCCGATCCGCGGCTGGTGACGCGCGCCTATCTGCTTGCGGCGGGCGTGGGCCTGGCGTTTCTGCTGTTCGCCGGGCTGCTCGCCTGGGCGCTGATGCGCGGGTGGCGCACCCGACTGGATGCGTTCAACGCGCTGCTCGATCGCGCCGACCGGACCGGTTTTGCCGAGCGCGCGCCCGTCGATGATGCGCAACCCGAATTTCGCCTGCTCGCCCAGCATCTGAACGCGTTGCTCGCGCGGTCGGAGGACATGATCGGCGGGCTGCGGCGGCTTCACCGCCATGTTGCGCACGATCTGCGCGGGCCGGTGATGGTGGCGCGCAAGCATCTCGACGCGCTGAATGAGAAGATACCAGGCGAGCCGTTGATCGCCGATGCGGATGCGAAATTGCTGACGGTCGACAAACGCTGCCGGATGCTGCTCGGCATCATCGATGCGGAAGTGTCGCGCCGGACCGAGGCGGACAGCGTCGATCCCGGCGCGCGCATCCGCCAGCTGATCGACGACATGTTCGTCTATCTGGGCGACGACAAGGATCTGGAGTTCGCGCTGGAGGCACAGGATGCGCGCGTGCGCGTCGCGGCCGACCTGTTCGACCGGATGGTCGAGAATATCATGGGCAATGCGGTCAAGTTCGCCAACCCGGGATCGACCATTCGCTGCACGGTGACGCGCGTAGGCGACACCGTCGGGATCGCGGTCGAGAATGACGGGCCGGGGATCGAGCAAAGCAAGATCGAACGGATTTTTGAGCCCGGCTATTCGAGCGGCGGTGCGGACAGCCATGGCCTGGGTCTGGCATTCGTCCGCACGGTCGCGCTCCGCGCAGGCGGCAATGTACAGGCTTATAATCGCGCTGGCGGATTTCGTATCGAAATCACGCTGCCGGCGCTTGTCGAAGACATGATCGCAGGATCGGGGAAAGGGGAATGATGAAGAGCAAGGTGCATTCGGGGCTGCTGGCGGGAGTGGCGGTGCTGGCGATGATAGGCACGTCGATGCCTGTGCTGCCCGCAGCGGCACAGACCGCGCCGTTCGACAGCGCGCGCGGCGTCTATTCCTACGCGCGCGACCTCAAGGCCGTGGCGCCGAGCGTGGTCAAGGTCATCGTGCTGGGCCAGAAACAGGCCGAGCGCTCCGGGCAGGAGGACGACCCGTTTCGCGGCCAGTCGTCGGCGCAGCGTCCTCCTGCGCAGGGCGCACCGCAGCCGATCGGAAGCGGATCGGGCGTCATCATCGATGCTGCGCGTGGCGAGATCCTGTCCAACAACCACGTCGTCGAGAAGGGGACCGCGTTCAAGATCCAGCTCTATGACGGTCGCGTGGTCGATGCCGAAGTGGTCGGCCGCGATCCGCAGACCGACATCGCGTTGCTGCGCGTCAAGGCGAGCGGGCTGCGTGCGATCCAGATGGGCGACAGCGGGTCGATCGAGGTCGGCGATCTCGCCTTTGCGATCGGATATCCCTTCGGTTTCGACCAGACGCTGACCATGGGCGTCATTTCGGGCCTGGGCCGCACCGGAATCGGCGACGGGCTTCAGGATTTCATTCAGACCGACGCTGCGGTGAACAGCGGCAATTCGGGCGGCGCCCTGATCGACAGCCGGGGACGGCTGATCGGCATCAACACCGCGATCTGGTCCAAATCGGGTGACAATAGCGGCATCGCCTTTGCCGTGCCGATCAACATGGCGATGGCCGTCGCCGATCAGTTGCGCCGCAACGGCACCGTACGGCGTGGCCGGATCGGCGTGACGGTCGGGCCGGTAACCGTCGAGGCGGCGGCGGGCGGATCGACACGCGGCGCGCTGGTCGCCGAAGTGTCGCCCGATGGCGCGGCGGCGCGTGCGGGCCTGCGGTCCGGCGACATCATCACATCCGCCGATGGCCGGGCGATCGAGGGGCCGGGCAATCTGACCGCGATCCTGGGCGTGCTCGAACCGGGCAAGACGATCGCGCTCGGCTATCGCCGTGGCGGCCAGACCGGCACGGCACAGGTGCGGGTCGAAGCCCCGCGGCCGGTTCAGGTCCAGCGCCCGCCGAGCGGCAGCAGCCAGGGCCTAGCGGCGCTTGGCGCCACCTTCCGCGATGTCAATGCCAGCGATCGGCTGCCCGCGCAGGTTCGCGGTGCGGTGGTCGCGAGCCTTCAGCCCAATTCGCAGGCTGCGCGTTCGGGACTTCAGACCGGGGACGTCATCGTCGGCGTCAATGGCGAGCAGGTGCAGAGTGCGGCAGAGCTTGCCCGGGCGTTCCAGAACATCGCCGGTGGCGCAATATTGTTCGTCGCGCGCGGAAATAGCCTGATCCAGTTGCGGCTGGAACGGTAACTCATGGGCGGCGGGATCGCCCCGCCGCCCCATATCCACCTTGGGTAGCCTTGTAACAACGTTACATCGGGACGCGGCGCAAAGTTACCCAGAATTGGGTGGATTTTTCACGAAAGTCTCACGAATCAGGGACTTCGGGTTCAAGAATCGGATGGATTCGAGGACTGAAACTGTTAGTGTCGCGACGGCGGGGGCCACATTACACACAAACCTGCCTGATCGATGGATCAGAAATAGCTAAGGCCCGCTTGGGAGCAGGCCGGAGAGTGAGGAGACTTAGGTAATGGTTAAGCTCAACAAGAAGATGGCGCTGGCGCTGGTTGCTGCAAGCATGTTGGCCGCGCCGTCGATCGCGCAGGACAAGAAGGGTACGAACCTTGGCGACAAGGAAGTTCCGGCGACCGAAAGCTCGAAGGCTGTCGATACGCTGACGCTTGGCTATCGCCTCGCCGACTATGCACGCACCACCAAGGATGCGCGCGCGATGATCGTCGCGGCCAAGATGGTCGATTCTGTCACCGTCAAGGAAGGCACCGACAAGGGCAAGATCGAAGGCACCGGCAAGGGGACTGGCGAAGCCAAGGTGACCACCTCGGCCGACCTGTTCGCCGAAGCCAAGACGCTGGCTGCGGGCGACGCGGACATCATCGAAGCCGTCGAAGCCGCTCAGGCCGAGACCTCGAAGGGTGTCGTCGGCGGTGCGATCCGTACCGTTCAGTATGTCCCGGGCAACACCACCTGGACGGTCCGTTTCGCCGCCCGTGGCGGTGAGCCGCTCGTCGTCGGCGTGCGCCGTGACTCGGCCACCCCGGTCGACCTGAAGATCTATGACGAGAACGGCAATCTGGTGTGCCAGGACATGTCGCACAATGTGACGCTGTACTGCCGCGTAAACCCGATCTGGACCGGTCCCTTCTCGATGAAGGCAATCAACCATGGTGGCATGGGTACCGGCCTCGCGCTGGTGACCAACTAAGCCGATCTGTCGTTCGCCCCGGGATGCCTCTGCGTCCCGGGGCGGCGGCTTTCGGACCGTGGCCTGCCTTGAGCGGGCCGCCGTTTCCGGGGAGGGTCGCGATGCGGAACACTGTTCCCGCAAGGCTCGTGCTGGCGATCGCCGCAACCGCGCTGAGCGCACTTCCCGCTGGCGCGATGCAAGACAAGCGCGTCAATCTTTCCGACAATATGGGCGAGGCGACTCCGGCTGCGCAGGCCGTCGAGACGCTGGCGCTGGGCTATCGACTGGCTGATCATGCCCGCAGCGCGCGCGATGCCCGCGCGATGATCGTCGCGGCACGGATGCTCGCATCTGCCCCTGTCGATTCCGGCGAACGGTTATCGGCGCCGGATTTCGACCCCGCGGCGCAGGCGCTGTTCACCGAGGCGGCGACGCTGGCCGCAGGAGACGCCGAACTGCGCCGCGAGGTTGAGGGAGCGCGGGCGGAAGAAAGTCGGGGCACGATATGCAAGCTGCATTGCGCGATCCGAAATGTGCACTTCGTCCCCGCCGGTACCAACTGGCGTGTGCGCTTCGCCGCGCGTGGGGGTGAGCCGCTGGTGGTCGGCGTCCGGCGTGACAGCGCGACCGGGATGGACCTCAAAATCTATGACGAGAACGACAATCTCGTCTGCCAGGATCTGTCGCAGAATGTGACCCTTTATTGCCGTGTCACCCCGATCTGGAGCGGGCCGTTCTTCGCCGTCGTGACTAACCATGGCGAGCGCGACGTCCGGGTAGCGATGGTCGCCAACTGATGCCGGTCATCGACAGGAACGAGGAGAAGTCATGAGCGCCCGTTTCGCAAAGTTCCTGGCACTTCCGCTTCTGGCGGCGGCGCTGTCCGCCCAGGTCAATCCGCCGGAACCGGCACAGGATGCCGCGGATCCTTCGCCGAAAATCCTGCCTGATACCGAAAATTCCCGCGCTACCGATACGCTCCTGCTGGGTTATCGTCTGGCCGACTATGCTCGCGCGACGAAGGATGCGCGCGCGATGATCGTGGCGGCGCGAATGATCGATTCGATTCCGCTCAAAAAGGGAACCGACAAGGGACGCCTCGATCGCGAGATGGTCACGGAGGGCGCGGTCGATACGCTGACCGCCGCCGACCTGTTCGCCGAAGCGGGGCGGCTCGCTGCAGGAGATCCCGATCTGCTCGCCGAGATCGAAGCGTCGCAGGCAGAGCAGACGCGAGGTGTCGCGTGCCCGTGCAATTCGATCCGCACCGCTCGGTTCGTCCCCGCCAAAACGACCTGGACCCTGCGGGTCACGCGACGCGGCGGGGAACCATTCGTCGTCGGAGCGCGACGCGACAGTGCCGTACCGGTCGTGCTCAGGGTGCTCGACGAGAATGGCGGACTGATGTGCCAGGACCGTTCGGGCAATGTGACGCTCTATTGCCGCGTCAATCCGATCTGGACCGGGCCGGTCTCTGTGCAGACCGTAAACTACGGCGAACAGGGCACGGGTGTCGCCCTGGTAAGTAATTGAATCAGGTGCAGGAGGGAACATGACTGCTCGCTTACGCAAATGTCTGGCGGTTCCGCTCGGGGCGATGCTGCTGAGCGCTCAGACATCGCCCGACATTCAGATCGAGCCGGTCCCCTCGCCCGAGGTGCTCCGCTCCGAAGCGTTCGAGGCGGCGCAATATGCCCAGATTTCCGGCGCGGCTGCGGCGGTCGATCGCGTCACGGCGCGCTTTGCCGCCGGTGGCGGGCCGCTCGCCGTGCTCGAGCAGCAGCGCGACAAGAAACTCGCCGAGATCGAGGCGGTCGATCGCCAGTTCAGCGCGCTGATCGAACGCGGCGCACAGGTGCCGGAGGAAGAGCGTCGCGCGCTGACTCAGCGCCGCGCCGCGCTGCGCGGCGAAGCCGATACGATCGAGGCGAAGATCGCCAAGGACTTTCCGCAATATTTCGACCTGACCCCGTCCCAGGGCGCTCGACATTGCGGCGGTGCAGAAGCTGCTCAACCCCGACGAGGCGATGGTGGTGATCCTCGCCTCGGACGATGCCAGCTACACCTGGGCGGTGACGCGCGAAAAGGCGACGTGGTCGCGGTCCGAAGCGATGAAGGACAGCGCGCTTGCCGAGAAGGTGAGCCAGTTGCGCGCGAGCATGGAGGTCGATGGGTGCGCGCGGCTCGGTCCGTCCGCCGCGCGCACCGGCCGGGGCGCCCCAGGCGGCTGCGGGCAAGGTGTTCGATCGCAAGCTGGCGCATGAGATCTACAAGCAACTGATCGCACCGGTCGAAGACGTGCTGGCGGGCAAGCAGGTACTGCTCACCAATGTCAGCGGCGCGCTCACCTCGCTCCCGCTGGCGCTGCTCGTTACCGCGCCGCCACAGGGCGCGGATACCGATGCCGCTGCGGTCGCGACCAGCCCGTGGCTGATCGACAAATATGCGCTGGCGGAACTGCCGTCGGTGTCATCGCTGCGCGCGCTGCGCTGCCTGCTCGTCGCGAACCCCGCCGACGCGCATCCCGGCTGCGATACCAGGGCGGCGTCGCGCGCCTATGCCCAGGCGGGCGCTGGTGGGGTTGCGCTCGCGGCCTATGGCGCGCCGACGCTGCTCGGGCAGTTCGTCCCCGGCAAGACCGACCGCTCGGTAACCCCCGACCTGGCGGGACAGATGTACAAAGGCAAGCTCGCGGACACCGAGAAGCTGCGGGCGCTCGCCTATCTCCCCCAGGCCAAGGCCGAACTGGAGAGTCTGGGCAAAACCTTTGGCCAGCGCGCCGAGGTCGTGCTGGGTGATGCCGCCACCGAAACGGCGGTGAAGGCGAGCAAGTCCATTCCGACCGCGCGCTTCGTCGTCTTCTCCACCCATGGCCTGCTCGCCACCGAGGTGGGTGACAATGCCGAGCCGGGTCTTGTCTTTACCCCGCCCAAGACCGCCACGGCACTGGACGATGGCCTGTTGACCGCGTCGGAAGTCGCCGAGCTCAAGATGTCGGCGGACCTCGTCGCGCTGTCCGCCTGCAACACCGCCGCATCGAGCGGCAAGGCGGGCGCCGAGGGCCTGTCGGGCCTCGCCCGCTCCTTCTTCTTCGCAGGCGCCCGCTCGCTGCTCGTCAGCCATTGGGCGGTCAGCGACGCGGCGACCTCGCTGCTGATGCAGCAGACGTTCGACAATATATCGAAAGGCGACATTGCCGGCCGCGCGCGCGCGCTTCAGGCTGCGATGAAGACGGTGCGCAACGAAGGCACCGGTCAGTTCGTCAGCCCCAAATATTGGGCGGCGTTCACGCTGGTCGGCGAACCCGGCAAGTGAGATGGCGGCGCTGATGCATGTCAGACCCTGTCGGTCGTGCTGGCAATCCGCGCCAGCCACAAAGGAACCAGTTTCTCACTGGCCTGCAGGACAGCCGATAACCCGATGAAGTTTCTGAACGCCCTTGTTTTCGCCCTCGCCGCGCTGCCCGTCGCGGCGGCGGCTGTGCCGCCCGAAAGGGTGAGCGCGGAGACCGCCGCGTCCGATGCGACGATCGAGCGTGCGGAGTTGGTTCGCGACCTAATCGCCCGCGCCCGCGCCGACCGCGACGTCGCGATGATGATCGTCGCCGCGCGGATGCTGGGGGAGGGGGATTTCGTCCTGGTCCCGGCCGAAAATGCGCCACTGGTGCTGGGCCGTGCGCGTACGGGCGATGAACTGCCGGTCACCGCGCCCGCCGCATTGCTGGTCGAGGCGCGCGACTGGGCCGAAGGCGACGCTGACAAGATGGCCGCGATCGAGGTGGCGCAGGCGGAGGCGAGCAAGGGCATCCTGCCCTCCGCGATCGTCTATACCCATGACTTGCCCGCCGAACGGACGCTGACGATGCGCGCAAAGGCGGAAGGCGGCCGCGTCGCGCTGGTGCGCGTGCGCGGCGATGGCGATGCTGCGCTGGAGCTGGCGGTGACCGACAGCGATGGGCGGGTCGCCTGTACCGATCGCCCTGCTGTCACCAGTGGCATCGCGCGCCGCGACCTGCTGTGCCGCTGGACTCCCGGGCGCACCGAAGAATATCGTATCACGTTGAAAAACAAGGGCCGCGTCTGGACACGCGCGATCCTGGTTTCGAACTGAGGGTGAAGGGGGAGGCTTGATGTTCAGGCAGCTGGCACTGGTATTTGCGGCATTCGGGCTGACGGCGGCGGCGATGCCGCCCGCGCCGGTCGCCGCGCCCCAGCCCCCCGCGCCGGAGGCCAAGGGCCGCATCCGCGCGCTCATCATCGGTGTCGTGAACTATAAGGAGGGCATCGCCTCCCCGATGATCGGCGCGTTCAACGATTCGGTGCTGATTGCCGAGACGCTGCTGCGTGAAGGCGCCAAGCCGGACGATGTGACGCTGTTGCTCGACGCGCCGACCCCCGAACTGCTCGCCGCGCGCGGCAATCCGCGGATGCGCCAGACCAAGCTCACTCCCGATGGCGTCGGCACGCGCGCCAACATCCTCGCCGCGATGAAGCGCATCGCCGATACGACGCAGAAGGGGGACGAGGTGCTGCTGAGCTTTTCGGGCCATGGGATGCAGCAGAACGAGGCGGTCGCCGGGTCCGAGCCGGACGGGCTGGACGAAGTGTTCCTGCCCTATGACACCGGTCCGGCCAATGGGTCGGAGAAGATTCAGAACGCGGTGACCGACGATGAGATCGGCGCGGTGATCGACGCGATCCGGGCCAAGGGCGGCAACGTCACCTATCTCGCCGATTTCTGCCATTCGGGCGATTCGAATCGCGATGCGGCGGGCAAGGACAATGGCGCGCCCACCTCGGCAAAGCTGGGGCTGAAGCTCAACCGCAAGTTCGCGACCGTCAGCGACGGCAATTTCGTCCGCGATCTCGCGGTCGAAACCTCGAAGGGCAAGGCGGGCTGGGGCGCTTATGTCGGGATGCTCGCCGTCCCGTCCTCGCTCCAGGCCAAGCAATATCAGGCGCCGCGCTATGCCGATCCGCTGGAACAGGCCGCGCACGGGCTGCTCACCGTCTATGCGATGGCCAATTGGAACAATCCGCGCGTCTATTCCTATCGCGATCTCGCCAACCGCATCACTGCGGGCATTGACGGGCACAAGGCGCCGCGCCCCGAATTCGACGGCGATCTCGACCGCCCGGTGATGGGCGGCCTGATGAAGACCGCTGCGGCGGCATCGGGCGGCGGCAGCTGGGCGGTGTACAAGCCCGCCCGCGTGTTCACCGCCGAAACCAAATCGACCGATCCGGTGAAGCTCGAGCGGCTGGAAATGAGCGCGGGTCAGCTCCAGGGCGTGGTCGAAGGAACGATCGTCGGTCTCGCGCTCACCTCGCCGGAGGGCGACAAGACCATCCTCTATGGCCGCGTCGACAAGGCCGATGCGTACAAGGCGATCCTGGTGCCGGTGGATTTCGGCGATATCCCGGCGACGACGTGGAACGATGTCCGCGATATCGACGGCAGGCCGCTGTCGCGTGAGGTGCGCCTGATCGCGACGATCGAGCAACAGCCGGTTCAACTGGACTATCGCATCGCGCTGCCCGCAGCACCCGCGAGCCCCACGCCTGCCCAGGCTGCGGCGCTGGCCGCGCTCAAGGAGATCAAGCCCGCCGATATCGGCGCCACCTTCGTTCAACCGGGGCAGGAGGCGGATCTGATCCTTGCCTTCAACGGCGACAAGCTCTCGCTCGATCAGCCTCCGGGGCGGGTGACCGCATCGTTCGGCGATGTCGACCTGGGCGCCGCGATGGCGGCGGGGGGCAGCAACCCGGCAATCCGCGTGCGCTTCACGATCGGCGGCGCGCTGGTCAAGGCGACCCGCTTCAGCCGCCTCCAGCGCGTGCTCGCCAGCCCGGCGATGGAAACGGGCGGTCCGGGCGAGGACCCGGCCCGGAACGTCAAGGTCAAATTCTATGTCGCGCGGCCCCAATCGCTCGCCGCGGGTGCCGAATGCCCCGATACCAGCGCCGACTATTACGCCGTCGCCAAGGATGCGCGTCTGGTCGGCGGCGATGGCAGCGAAGCGGGAAGCTTTTCCTTCCAGCGCTGCGACTGGCTGTTCATCAAGGTGACCAATAGCGGCAAGAGCGACCTTTATGTGAACCCGCTGATCTTCTCGCCGGATGGCGGCATCCTGCTGGTCGATGGACAGGATGGGCGGAGCGCCCTCAAGGCCGATAATCCCACCCGCTTGCGCGCGGGCGAAAGCGGGGTGATCCAGTATAATCTCAGCGACGCCCAGCAAGGTGCGGAACTGCGCGACGACCTGGTCCTGCTGGTCAGCGACGTCAGCGATGGCGTGCCGCTCAGCTATGCGCGGTTGGTCCAGTGTCCGGTGGTGGTCGGGCCGGAGGACGGCGAAGCCTGCGCCGCCTCTGCCGGGCCGACGCTGGCGGGAACGCGAATGCGGAACAATGGCGCGGCGGGGACGGCGATCGAGGATCTGATCGATGCCGCGCTGGTCGGATCGACGACCCGCAGCGGCCCCGTCAAGAAGCCGACGGCGGTGTCGGCGCTGCGCTTCAGCTGGCGGACCGAACTGCCCCCGGCCCAGCGCTGACGATTGCGCTGATCGCGGCGATCGGGCAGGCTGCGTCCGATCGCTGAAGGGGTCAGTGGTGACGGTTCGTTTGCTCATGCTGGGATGTTGCGTGTCGGTCGCGGTGCCGATCTGTGCAAAGGACCGGTCGGCGCCACCGGCAAGAGTTCCGGTCGAGGTGCGCGCGATCCTGCTGGCCGATCATGCGGCGCGCGCTCCTGGCACCGGCAACGGCGAGCTTGAGGAGGAGCTGGCGCGGTTCGAACTTGCCGATCTGCCGCACGCGCGCGCCGATTTCTCGTTCGCGGCACTGCCCGTCACGCCGCGGGAGTGGCGCCTCGCCGCGCCAGCCCCCCCATGTGATGCGGAGCGAGGCCAACGCTACCGATCGCATGGCGCTTGCCGGGATCACGGGCGATCGTCGCCACCGTGCCACCGCTCTCGATGCGCGTCTCGTTCTGCGGATCGACGGGCGCGAGGAGAGCGAACCGTTCAGCCTGGGCGGTGGCGTCGCCCGCGCGGTCTGGACCGCCATGCACGACTGACGCGAAGGCGGAGCCGGTGATTGCGCCGGAATGCCCTTCTTCGGTGTGAACAATGCGGGCACCATCGATGATCCGCTTCGTCCTGGGCGGCAACGCGCCCCAGCGCGGTTTGGTCGTCCGCGAGCACGCAAAGTGCGGAGGAACCCGGCGAACCAGCGATTGAATTGCTTCAGGAAGCGGCGCGATTCTTCTTGCTCCGGCCGCAATCCGCAATCGGGGTTCGAGAATCGGGAACGCAAAACCGAGTATAACGATCGATTTCGGGAGAGTGATTGTCCTGAACTGAAATAGTCCAGTTGAGAGATGTTGTCAGTGGCGTGGACAGTGATCTTGCGGTCTAACATGATCAAAATGTCTTGAGCGGGGGCAGGTGACATGGTCGGGTCGGCGCGTGAACATGTAATCCGGTTGGAAGATTGCGTTCCCGAACGCCTGGACTGGATCAGTCATGAGGCATTTTACGAATCGGCGAACCTGCACCGCCTGGTCGCTTTTGTCGGTTCGGGGCTCTCGCTCGTTTACGGAAGCCTCACCTGGCCGGACTTCATGGCCTCCATTCTGGAAATTTCCAAGGACGCGGTCGGGCGCGCTTTGGGCTTGGCGAATGACCCGGAGGACGACGCGATCATCGAAGACGCGGCGGAGCGCCAGCGGCTCAAACACCTGTTGCGGGTGTCCGAACGGCAGCTGAAGCTGTTCGACGCCAAGAACAAAGAGCCTGTCGTGACGCTGGAAATATGCCAGCAGGCATTTCGGGCGGTCGAACGCTTTTACAAGGCGGCAGGCCGGTCGCCCCCCGGAGCGGCGACATTCGGAGAGGCGCTGCAGGAAGTCTTTCGCTCGGACGCCTATTTCGTGAGGCGCTCCCTGAGCGCCAGACTCAAACTGGCGCTTCGTGCAGATGATCTCGGAAGTGAACCTCTTCAGGCGATCCTCGACGAAACATGCGATTCGTCAAAGGCCCTCGCCGAGGGCAATCGGCCGGGAGAGGATGGTTTTCAGAGGAGCGTGACCCGCGCCGCTTCCGCTTTTTACTCCGGCGCGATGATCGGCCGCCTTGTGGCCGACGACTCCGAAATCGCGCCGCTCGCAAGGCGGCTGATCGACACGCTCGAGGCGCAAGGTGATCGCAACGCTCCGCTTCCGATCGACAGACGCAGCATTCTCAACATTCTCATGGCGAAAAAGATCGTCGCCAGCGGCGATCTGCTTGGAAAAGAGGTGCTTGCGGTCGGCGATCCGGGGGCGGAGGGGACGAGGCTCGCATCCCCCAGGCCGCTGCTCGACCCGATCCACAATATGAGCCGGGACCTCGGGATCAGGCGGTACCTGACGACGAATTATGATATCGAGCTGGAACAATATTTCATCGTCGATGACGTGCGCGATCGTGAGCGATTGCCCCCCAACCTCAGCCGCCTTCCGCACCATTCCGGCACTTCGTTCGGCTCATCCGCGCCAACCGACGCCAGTTGGCTGCGGGACCGGGCCGATGGAGGACAGGTCGCGAGCGATGTCTATGCCGATGGCAACAGCGCCGGGCTGATCGACTTCGCCGTCGGAAACAGCAACCGCGCTGCGCACATCTATCATCTGCATGGGCGGGCCGACCTTCCCGAGACGATGGTCGCCACTGAAAGCGACTATAATCGTATCTATTGGCATTCGGGTCGCGATCGATCGGATTTCGACCGCGCCTATGAAGTTCTGCTGGCCGGCAACCCGATCGTCTTCGTCGGTTCGGGTCTTGCCGAGGTCGAACTCAACCGGCTGTTGCGGCAACAGGTGAGCGATGCCGCGTCGCGCGACGACGCCTTCGTCCTTTGGATGGCGCGCGATCGTGCAGAACAGCTGACCCGCCAGCAGACAAGCCTCAGGACCAAGTTCAGCGTGCACACGTTGCACTTCGGCCATCCGCGGCGCGGGTCGGGCGTCAGCTTGCGTCGGCACCAGATCGCCATCGATCTGGTCGCGCGCAAGTTCGGGATCGCAGGCAAAGCAGCAGATTGGGAAGATTGCGCAAGCGACGTGGACCAACTGTTGATGCAGGAGGCTGCTGCGCTGCTCGTAAGCGCCGGCGACGGTCAGATTCGATTGCCGGACGATCATATGGGAGATTGTGATCTGAAGGATGTGAAAGCCATCCTCGGCCTCGGATCCGTGTCCTACCCAAGCCTGGTCCGGGAAAGCACCGATCCGCAGTCGTTCGGTCACGAACTCACCCTGCTCTCGACACTCGACTTGGACGCGGATGTGTTTGCGTGGCTCCTGTCGAAAGACAGCAACGACTTCGCGTCGGCGGTTCGGAATGCCCCTCGAACCACGGGGCCCGCGGACGCAAACGCAAACGCGCAAAAGCTGATTGCCGAATATCTCCACAAGCTCGACCAGAAGATCGTCACCGCCGCCCTGCGCGTCGAGATCAGGGAATTGGGCCGCGAGAAGAACCGGTTTTTTCTGGATCGCGCGACCCCGGTCCAGCCGCGAAGCGTGACCATTGCCGACGAAAAGGATAAGCATCTGCCGATGGTCCGCCATATCAGTGCGGAAGCCGGACTGTATGCTCCGCCAAACCATTGTCGCGAGCTGATGCTCGATGAGATGGTGATCAGACCGGCGGGCTGGCGTCAGTTCGACATTTCGCCGGACCGGTTCACAAATGCCGCGACCTTCATTGTCGGCGCAGTCGGATGCGGAAAGGGCGCGTTTCTTCGCCTGCTGCTTGAGCAGTGCAAACCAAGAATTGGAACCCAGGGCAACGCGATCTGGTCGTCGGCGCTGTTCGTCAACTGCTGCTTCGGACAGGAATTCGATTCGGTGCTGTCGTTGGTCGAAGAGTTTCTGGACCCGGACCGTCGGATACGAACAGACGAAGAACCTGCGCGCAGCCGACGGGACCGTATCGAGACCGCGCTCGACGATCTGGGTGCGAACCGGGGACCGCGCCTGTTGATCGCATTCGGTGCGATCGACCGGCTTTTCGGGCTGGAGGGGGAACTTCTTTCGACCGACTGTCACTGGCTGTTCAAGGCCCTGATCCGCTGTCGGCGCATTGATCTCGTCGTCACCGGCTCGGAGAAGGTCCTCCCCTATATCGCCAGGCGGAAACGCGAATATCTGAAACGCAAAGGGCACAATCCGAGCCGGTTTCGAATGTTCGAGGTAAGCCGTTCGAAAAGCAGCGTCGCAGCCATGGTCGGATCAACCTCGGCGCAAACCGACGCAAGCGAGCCAAATGAAGGCAATGACGGCACGCAAGCTGGCCAAAGCACCCTGGCACCCGCCATCTCGTTCATCGGCCAGCTTCGAAAGCAAGGGCGTGAGCGCGACAGAAAGGCGCGCAATCTGAACGTCCGTTTTGGTGTGCATGAAGATGTTGCCGCCGACGATGTCGACGATGACGCACTTGAATCGATGCGCCTGAGCGGGGGGCGTCGTGATCGCCTTATCATCGAGCGTGAGATCGATGGGCTGATGCGTGACGATGCCGGAAAGCCGACGAACCGTGATTTCGGCACGCTCGCGCAGGAAATTCTGAAGGTGCTGGCATTTATCGGCCTGCCGGTCGAAGGCGAAGTCCTCATCACGCCGCCAGGCGTGCGAAACCAGGTCGATATCCTCACGCGCGGCAAGCTGAAGGAAGACAAGTCGTCCAGCAATCTCGCGATCAAGGACGGCGTATTCCTGGCGGCGCTCGACCTGCTGCTCTCGCGCAAGCTGGTGACCACGATAGAGCCCTATGGCTTTCGTCCGGCAGAGCCTTTCGAGGCCGTCGAGCCCGACGCTTCCAAGGGCGTTGCCGACGTCAATCGGATCCTGCACGAGATCGACGATGGCGTCGGCGATCGCCCGGTCCGCAGGTCGTTCCCGATCGATAAAAAGGGCAGAACGCCTGCCCAGCACGCCATTCTGCACCGGCATCGCTTCGCGCTACACCGGAGCATTCTCGCCTATGTGCGAAGCAGGCACGATGTGCCGATCGGCGAGACGACTCTGAGCGACTGTTTCAACATGACATTGTTCGTCGCGCAGCCCGACGACATCCCCACGCCGCGCCCGCAGCTTGCGAGCGAACTTGCCGAGTTGGTCGACTGGCTCCAGCGGGGGTGGAAGGATGTGGAACTTTCGAAGAGCCGCATCACCGATGAGATCGTGGAACTCAAGAAAGGAATTGAAGAGAATTATTACGGCGATCCGCGCAATCCGACCCGGGAGCGCAGACTGCGCGAACTGGTGAAGCTGATGCAGATGCGCGGTTCGCTCGCGCCCGCTTCGTTGCGCGCCGCAGGGGGGATCGTGCGGAGTTTCTTCTCCGCCGCCACCCTTTTCGGCCTCGATGTGACCGATATGCACGGGCGTCTGACGCCAGCGGGCGCAATCACGGCCCACAAACAGCGTATTCGGGAGATGCTCAACGCCGCCTTCCTGATGCAGTCTGCCCGAGAGCCGCAGTGCGACAAATTCCAAAAGGCATGGAACGACCATCTCGTCAGCCGTGTGACGATCCCGAACCCGGTGAGCAGCGGGAGCGACCTCAACCACGAATATGAAATGTTCGACACCAATCAGCGCGAAAAGCTCGACACCATTCTCGAGTTCTTCTCCGAGACGCAGCCCTGGTCCGACGCGCGACCCGAATCCGAAAAGTGGAAGACAACGCGCTATTGCGACCATGCCATCGTGCCGCGGTGGGCCCGTATGGCGGGGGTCGCACAGGCGTCGCCCCAGGCTGTGTTCGGTTCTGCCGCACCATCCAACGATCTCGCACGCCGACCTTTTTATGCGGACGAGGTGGCGTGGATGCACAATGAGCGCGCAGTCATGGCCCTGGGGCAGGGCGACCTTTACTCCGCGCAGACCAGCTTTCATCTCGCATTGCAGGCGAATGAGGCGATTGAGGGGACCGAATACCAGCCCAACCGGTGCCGTATCCTGCTCAACAAGGCGCTTGTGCAGATCGAGCGCGGGCGCATCCGGGAGGCATGGCACGAACTTAAGCGGCTGCGAAATGCGATCGATCCCCAAAAGCCCCACCGCCCCAACTCGGTCGATCCAGACACCCTCGAACATGGCCGCATTTTCTGGCTCGCGACTGGCTATATGGGTCTTTGCGAGCATCTGAACGGACAGGTGGACCTTGCACGCGACAGCTACGACGCGGCGCTGAAGTGGCTGATCGCGCATGGAGAGCATCGCGCAGTGGCCATGTTCAGTATGCACCGGGCATCGCTGCTTCAATCAGGGGTTGGCGACTATGATGGCGCGATGGAGGGGTACCGGATCGCGCTGGCGGCGGCTGAATCCGGCCCTCACGCGGATCTCGCCTATCTGATCCAGGTGTCTCGAACCGGCCTTCAGGTGTCCAAGCTGGCGCGCCGCCTCGGCAAGGCGCCGACCCCCGAGGAGCCGCTTGAAATGCTCAGCCGGGCGATCCGCTATGGTGAATTGCTCGACATGTATCGCGTGACGGCGTTTGCACGCAACGTGCGTGCGGCGCTCCGCCTCGATCTGGGCGATGTCGAGGCGGCGGAGATCGACATTGCGCGCGCGCTCGCGATTGCGGCGCGGTGCGGGATGAAGCTGCGTCGCATCTCCCTGCGCCTTCTGAAAGGCCGCGCCTATACCATCCGGGGTTCGCTCGACAATGCGCGCCTCATGTATCAGACGGCGTTAAGCGAGGCGGAGGTCCATGGCTATCAGCAGGGCATCCACCAGGCGCGCGACGGTTTGAAGCGCGTCCTGAGTTCCGGGCAGCTTGAAAAGCTGGAGAGATAGGGGGGGGTGGTCACGCATGTTGCCGCTCCGCATGTCGGGCAACGACAGGTGCGCGGACAAGGCCAAACAGGTCGCGGGGGTCTGCCGGTTCTGCGATCAAATCGAGCCTGCGCGTATAATCGCCTGCACCCAGCAGATCGTAAAGATAAGACAGGGCAGAGAAATCCTCGATTCCAAATCCGACCGAATCGAAGATCGTGATCTCGTCCGCCGAACTGCGGCCCGGCGCGTCGCCGGTGATCACACGCCAGATTTCGGTGACCGGAAAGTCTGCCGGCATTTGCTGGATCTCACCCTCGATCCGGGTCTGCTCGGGATATTCGACGAACACCGTGCCCCGCGAAAGGATGGCGGGTGCCAGTTCGGTCTTGCCCGGGCAATCGCCGCCTACCGCATTGATATGCGTCCCGCTGCCGATCATGTTGTCGGACAGGATTGTCGCTCTGGCCTTGTCCGCGGTGACGGTGGTGACGATATCCGCCCCCAGCACGGCGTCGGGCGCTGACCGGGCAGCGACGACGTCGAAGCCGAGGCCTGCCATATTGGCGCGGAACTTGTCGGTTGCGGCCGGGTCGATATCCCATATTTGCAACCGATCGATGCCGAGCAACGCGCGAAAGCCGAGCGCCTGAAATTCGGACTGGGCGCCCAGGCCGATGAGCGCCATGACGCGGCTTGCGGGCGGGGCCAGGTAGCGCGCGACCAATGCCGAGGTTGCAGCGGTCCGCAGGGCGGTCAGCAGGGTCATCTCGCTCAACAGCACGGGATACCCCGTATCGACATCCGACAGCACGCCGAACGCGGCAACGGTCTGCAGGCCGTGCCGGGTATTTTTCGGATGGCCGTTCACATATTTGAAGCTGAACCGCGCGCGATCGGCCGCAGGCATCAGTTCGATCACGCCGTCGGGCGAATGGCTGGCATAGCGGGGTGCCTTGTCGAATTCCTCCCAGCGGCGGAAATCGGCTTCGATCCGCTCGGCGATGCCGGTGATGAACGGTTCGACCCCGATCGCCGCCACCAGCCTGCTGAGATCCTCCACACCGACATAGAGTGTCATGTTGCGCCTTCCTCCTGGCAATTGGAGAGAGGTTAGCCAGGCAGCTTGTCAGCAAAAATTGCAGGATTGCCAATCATACGGCGCTCTGCTTGGCATAATGAAATGCAGCATTGGACAATTTGCACATGATCATCCTCGACTCGCTCGATCGCCAGCTGATCGCGTTGCTTCGTGCCGACGGACGCGCGCCGGTTTCGCGGCTGGCTACCGCATTGAAAGTGTCGCGCGCGACGGTGCAGGCGCGGCTCGACCGGCTGCTTCAGTCGGGTGCGATTCTGGGCTTCACCGTGCGCGCCGAGGAACAGGGCGGGCGCGAAGGGGTGCGTGCGATCACGATGATCGAAGTGGCCGGTGCCTCGACCAGCGCCGTCATCCGCGCACTTCGCGGCCTGCGCGAAATCACCGCTCTGCACACCACCAACGGCGCCTGGGACCTTGTCGCGGAAATCCATGCCGAGTCGCTGAGCGATCTCGACCGCATCCTTCGCGAACTGCGAACGGTGAACGGCGTGCTGAACAGCGAGACGAGCATCCTGTTGCGCTCGGTGCAGTGACGGTGGGAAACGGAACCATGGCGCCGGGTTCGCGACGTCTGCGCATGATCACTCTGGATACCGCGTTGCGACCGCTCGCCATGCAGGACAGCAGCGCGCTGGCGGTGGCGGGGTGGCTGATCCGCTCTCCTGCAGGCCACTAGACCCTTCCGACGGGTCACCCGGTTTCCGCGCTCCAGTTTATGCAGGACGTGTGATGCGCAGTTCGGCTGCGGCAAGCGCCCCCGGATCGTTCAGATTTTCGAAGGGGTCGTCACCCGGCATGTGAGGCCAGATGACGTCGACCAGATCGCGGGTGACGGCAAAGCGGCGCAGCGACATGCCCCCGGCCAGCAGATAGACATTCAGCGCGGGCTCGTCCACGCGCCACAGGGCCGCGAGGGGCTGATGCTGCTGATTGATGACCGGCATTGCCACATCACGGCTGGCAATCGCATCGACCAGGGTCGCGACCAAATTTCCGGGCAGGAACGGCTGGTCGCATCCGATCAGAAGAACATGCTGGCGCCCTTGAGCGCACGCAAAGCGGAACGCACTTTCAAGCGCGCTGATCGGGCCGATGCCGGCGCGCGCGTCGTGAAGCAGCGGCAGATGGCTCGTGGTCACCTGGTCCCGGTCGCGCACCGCCAGCGCGACGCAATCGGACTGAGCTTCCGCGATTGCGATCGCCCGGTCGAGCAGACTTTGTCCGCCAAGCTGGCGAAGGGGCTTGTCTCCGCCCATCCGCAGTCCTGCGCCGCCAGCGGCGATGACGATAGCGGGGGCAATCATGGTTCTGGCCTGTTTGGGTTCACTGCCTGCACTGCATAGCGATACCCGGCGGCGTTGGAAATCGGACCGGTGCGTGGTGCCCCGCGCCGCGCCGCCGGTATCGAGAGGCTCAACCTTCTCGACAAATTCGAGCAAACGGTGTCGGCGGGAGCAAGCGCCGCGTGCCGGAAAAGAACCACCGACGTCGTCGGATTTGGGTATCCGAGGCCAAGTGTAACTTGAGTGCACCCGATTTGTAACACGCGGTGGTTAGGCGCGCAGCATGTCAGTGCCTTCGCACCATCGCGCGCAATGGCTTGCCCGCTTCATCCTGCCACATGAAGGCGAGTTGCGAGCGTGGCTGGCGCGCCGTCCGCTGGTGGGGCTGGACATCGACGACGTCGTGCAGGAGTCCTATGCGATCCTGGCCGGTCTCGCGGCGGTGGATCATATCCGCAATCCGCGCACGTATCTGTTCGAAGTCGCGAAATCGGTCTGCCTGCAAGCGCTGCGGCGTTCGCAAGTGGTCCCGTTCGGCGCATTGACGGATATCGAGGCGCTGGAGATCCCCTGTGACGCGCCCGGCCCGGAAGCGGTCGCGGCGGGGCGGCAGGAACTGGAACAGGTCGCGGTGTTAATCGCCACTTTGCCCCCCAAATGCCGGGAAGCCATCTTGCTGCGCAAAGTGCATCAACTGCCGCAACGCCAGATTGCCGAACGCATGGGTATTTCGGAATCGACGGTCGAAAAGCATATCGGCAAAGCCCTGCGTCTGTTGGGAAGTGCAATCGGCTATGGCGGAAACCCGCCTTTGTCGGCATCTATCTCGCGTGACAGCCGACCCGCCCGAACCGACGCACCTGAAAACCGCCTCCGAAATTGACGCGGCGGCCGCCGACTGGGTGGCGCGCATCGACGGCCGCTCGCTCGACCCGGTGGAGGAAGCGGCGTTCGCTTCCTGGCTGGAGGCAGACAGCCGCCATGCGGGAGCCTATGCCCGGGCGCTGGCGGTCAATGCATATTTCGACCGCGCGGCGGCGCTCGGCCCCGATTTCGCACCCGTGGAGCCTGCGAACTCCCCACCTGCCGGATACCCCATTCGGCTCAGACGCCGTGCGGCGATACTGGGTGGAGGGGCGTTGCTGGCGGCCTCGGCAGTCGGAATCCTGGGCTGGTCTCTCGCCACCAAAGCGGATGCGATCGAGACCGTCAAAGGGGATCTGCGCCGTGTGACTCTCGCCGAAGGGTCCGCGATCACGCTGAACACGGATAGCCGCGTCGAGCCGCGGATCGAGGGGCAATTGCGCGAGGTCAAACTGGCACGCGGCGAGGCGCTGTTCGACATTGCGCCCGATCCCGACCGCCCCTTTGTCGTCCATGCAGGCGCGGTAGCGATCCGCGTGCTGGGCACGCGCTTCACCGTCCGCCGTTTCGACGATGGCACCGTCGCACTGACCGTGCTCGAAGGGCTGGTCGAGGTTGTGTCCGACGACGGCATCCACCGCGAACGACTGTCCGGAGGCCAGCGCAGCCATATCGTGCCGGGAAGCGCCATCCGAACCGAGCGCCTGCCGCACGAGGCGCTGGAGCGCGCCGTCGGCTGGCGCAACGGCCTGATCGATCTGAACGGCATGACGCTGGAACAGGCTGCCGCAGAATATGCGCGCTATTCATCGCAGCAGATCGAGATTGCGGACCCGGCGACCCGCGCGATGAAGGTCACCGGCGTCTATTCGACCAGCGACCCAATCGGCTTCGCTCGCGCCGCTGCGCTCAGCCTTGGGCTGCGCGCGGAGCCCATCGACAACGGCGTCCGTTTGCAGCCCGGCTGACCCTCCGAACTTTTTTTGTCCCGGCGATGGCGGAACACCAGCCGCCGATCATCCAGCCCATGAACGCCCATGCTTCGGGTAATTCGGGGGACGATTTCGTGCATTTCAAATCCATGCTGGGCTGCGGCGTCGCCGTGGCCGCCGTGACGCTTTCCACCGCCGCTGCCGCGCAGACCATCAATTTCGATATTCCCGAACAAAGCCTGCCTGCCGCGATTTCCGCGTTCGGGCGGCAGACAGGTCTTCAGATCGTCGCACCGGCCGCTGGTTTCGAACAGGTCCGTTCGCGCGCGCTCAGCGGCCGGATGGACGCGCGCGTCGCACTGCGCAGGCTGATTGCAGGAACCGGGCTGGAAATCGCATCGGATCAAGGCGGCGTCATCGTGCTGCGCGCCAGTGGGGCACGTGCGCCGGGACCTTCGACCGGCGCATCCGTCACCGCCGCCCGCGCCGGACAATCCGCCGGGCGGCGGACCGGTGAAGGCGTGATTGCCGGACAGGTCATCGATCCGGCAACGGGCGAGTATCTGCGCAACGCCATCGTCGAGGTTCGGGCTGCAGACGGGCGGTCGCGGACGGTAACCTCTGGTGATCGCGGCGAATATCGTCTGGCTGGCGTGCCCGCCGGCCCCGCACAGCTGCGCATCTCCTACACCGGCTATGCCGATCAGACCGCCACGGTCGATGTGCGTCCGGGCGAAACCGTGCGGTATGACGCATCGCTGGGCGCCACCGGACGCGCGCAGGCCGCTGGGGATGAGGAGGTCGTGATCGTCGCCGGGGTGCTTGAGGGCGATGCCCGCGCGATCATGGATCAGCGCCAGTCGATGGACATCAAGAACAACCTGTCTACCGAATCCTATGGCGACATTGCCGACGGCAATCCGGCCGAGTTCATCAAATATATGACCGGCGTCGATACCGACGGCACCACCGGATCGGCGGTCAACGTCCAGCTGCGCGGCCTGCCTGCGGCGATGACCGGGGTGACGTTCAACGGCGTCGGCCTCGCATCGGCCGACGCCAACAACGGCGCCGACACGTCGCGCGCCTTCAGTTTCGAGGGGCTGTCGCTGGCGGGCATCGATTCGATCGAGATTTCCAAGACGACCAGCGCCGATGTCGACGCCAATTCCCCGGCGGGCACGGTGAACATCCGCACCAAGCGTGCCTTCGACCGGCGCGGACGTCGCGTAACGGTGCAGTTGAGCGGCGCGACACACTGGAATATGTGGGACAAACAGTCGCGCAGCGGACCGGGCGAGGGCGGCTATAATGGGCGCAAGTTCCTGCCCAACGGCCTGGTCGAATATTCCGACACATTCTTCGACCGGCGGCTGGGCATCGTCGCCAGCGTGAGCCAGACCAACACCTATATCGAACGCGAACAGATCACGGCGGGCCGCAACTATGTGCCGACGGCGATCAGTCCGGATCCATTGGCAATCACCACGATTACGCTGTTGGAGGCCCCGCGTGAGACGGCCCGCTTTGCCGCATCGCTGAACATGGATTTCAAGGCGACCGACAACCTCATCTTCTCGCTCGTCTCCGCCTATAACCGCAGCAGCGTGTGGCAGGATTCGCTGCAACCGGTCTTTACCACCGGCGCCCGCACGCGCGGTGTCGAGGGCGACGCCGCGCTGGACATCACGACACAGCAAAGCGCGACGGCCAACACCCTGTCGGTCAATCGCACGGCGACCTACAAGATCAACAAGGGCCTGACCCTCAGCCCCAGTGTCGAGTTCCGCACCGACCGCCTGATCCTCGACGGCAATCTGCTCTATTCGGATTCGACCAGCGACTATGAGCCGCTGCGCAAAGGCGCGGTCGCAGGCTTCACCAGTTCGATCACGTCGCGCGGTAACTTCTCGGCCCAGCGCGAAAATCTCGTCGATCAGAATTGGGACATTCGCCAGCTAAGCGGGGCCGACTGGAGCGATTCAGCGTCGTTCACCCTGTCTGGTACGCCGACGATCCGCACCGACAACGGCCAATATGCCGCGACCCGCTTTACCGGAGGACAGGCGAATCTGGCGTGGATGACCGAGTTCGGTGCGGTGCCGATCGTGTTCAAAAGCGGGTTCAAGCTGCGCAACGCAGTCTATGATTTCGACGATCAGGGCGGGAATTATCTCTATCGGTACGTGGGCCCGCTCAGCAATGCCGAGTTGCTGGCGGCGGTGCGCAGTTCCAACCAGCTCTCCTATGGCGACACGGGCGTAACGGTCGCCTCGCTTTCGGGCTCTTCCGATATCTACCTCCCAAGCCCGTACAAGCTGGGTTCGATGTTCCTCAACAATCCGGAAGAATGGGAGCCGACGCAAACGGCCACCCAATGGTATGATTCCAACGTCGCCAACAAGCGTCATTTCGAGGAAAAGACCACCGCAGCCTATGTCATGGGCACGGCGGAACTGACCCCGACGCTGAAGTTCCGCGCTGGTCTGCGCTGGGAACGGACTGATACCACTGCACTGGAGTTCGATCCGCTGTCAGCCGAAGAGGTGGCCGCCGCCGGCTATGCCGTGTCCGCCTCGACCGGTCGCGCAACCACGATTGCCGGGCTGGAATATCAATATCTGTCGCGTCCCAAGGTAGAACGCACGGGTAACTACGACTATTTCTTCCCCAGCGCGTCGCTGAAATATCAGATCACGCGCGGCACCGAACTGCATCTGGGCTATAGCCGGACCATTACGCGTCCTGAAGTCAATGTGCTCGCCGGGGTGTGGTCGGTCGACGATATCGACCTGATCGTCCGCGCACCCAATCCGAACCTCAAGCCGTCGATCTCCGACAATTTCTCCGCCCGCCTCGCCCATTATTTCGAGCCGGTCGGCATGGTCGCGGTCAATTTCTATATGAACCGGGTCAAGGGCCTGTTCCAGAGCCAGGAAATGACCGCCGAGGAGTTTGGCAACACCGATCCGCGCTATGCCGGATATACGTTCGTAACGACGCAGACGGTGAGCGGGGACGCCGTCAACATCCGTGGGCTAGAGGTCGAGTTCAACCATGCGATGACCTATCTGCCCGGGCCGCTCGACGGCCTCTCGGTCCGGGGATCGTTCATGTATAACGATCCCGACGTGCCGATCGTCCGGGTCGCGGACAAGGTCGGCACGCTGTCGCTGTCCTATAAAAAGGGGCCGGTCCGCCTCTATTTCAACAGCATCTGGACCGACGACAAATATCGCAGCACGACGCCGTCCTGGTTCGCGCGCCGTCTGGATGCCAGCGTATCGGGCGCCTATCGGATCGACCGCAATTTCGAGGCGTTCTTCTCGATCCGCAACCTGCTGACCAAGCCGCTCAACGTGATGGTACCGGGCAGCCTCGCGACGTCCGGGAATATCGGCGACCATAGCGCGATCTACGTCAACAACGGCACGTCGGGGACCATCGGCATCCGCGTTCGTCTGTGATGCCGAACATATACCGGGAACGGAAAATCACCATGCAGACGAACTGGTACGGCCTCGCCCTGTCGGCGGCGCTCATCCTGTCGGTGGCGCCCGCCGACGCCCAGACCGCGCCAACGCCGCCGCTGGGCAAGGCCCCGGCGGCGTTGGAACTGGGCAAGCCGCTATCGCCCTGGCAGACGGGGATGCTGGACATTCATCACATCAATACCGGGCGGGGCGAGGCGTCGTTCCTGATCCTCCCCGATGGCACCAACATGCTGGTCGATGCCAGTGGCAAGACGGTCGAGACGCCGCCCTTTTCCCTCCCCACCAGGCCCGACGCCTCACGTCCGCCGGGCGAATGGGTGGCGCGCTATATTGCCAGGCTGCTTCCGGCGACCAAGGCGCGCGGCATCGACTATGCGCTGATCTCGCATTTTCATGGCGACCATATGGGCGCGATCGTGGCGGACTCGCCGCGCGCGCGTGCCGGTGGCTATCGGTTGAGCGGTATCACCGAGATTGCCGAGCATCTGCCGATCCTCACGGTCATCGACCGGGCATGGCCGGACTATAACTATCCGGAACCGGTCAAGGGGCGCACGGTCGCGAATTATCGGCGCTTTCTCGCGTGGCAGGCCCAGAATCGCGGGTTGCGCGCCGAACGCTTCGTGCCGGGGCGCAACGACCAGTTGACGCTGCGCCATGCGCCGAAAGACTATCCGCAGTTCGAAATCCGCAACCTCTACGCAAACGGCACGGTCTGGTCCGGCACAGGCTCCGGCAGCCGCGCGCTCTTCCCCTCGCTGCAAGGCATGTCGCCAAAGGACATGCCGAACGAGAACAAGCTCAGCATCGCCTTTCGCGTCACCTATGGCCGGTTCGACTATTTCACCGGCGGCGACCTCTCCGCGCTGGAGGACGAAACGCTTTCCCCGGAACAGGGGTGGAAGCATGTCGAAACGCCGGTGGCGCTGGCGAGCGGTCCCGTCGACGCGATGAAGGCCAATCACCACGGAAGCTGGGACGCGAACAGCGCGCCCTTCCTGCGCCTGTTGCGCCCGCGCGTCATCGTCATCCCCTCCCGCGCAGAGGGGCATCCATCGGTCAACACGTTCAAGCGAATGACCTCCCAGGCCACCTGGCCGGGGCCGCGCGATATCTTCATCACCAATGTCTCCCCGGCCACCTTCACGACCACCTATGGCGTCGAAAAGGCCGCGAGCACGCAGGGCCATGTCGTTATCCGCGTCGCTCCGGGCGGAGCGAGCTACCGCGTCTTCGTGCTCGACGACACCGATGAAGCCCAGCGCGTAAAGGCCGTGTTCGGTCCCTATGCCAGCCAGTGACCCCTCCCACGCCTCCGGAGATTTCGCCATGACCATCCGCCGCACGCTCGCGACCTGTGGGTTCGCACTGTTGACGATGCTGTCCGTTCCACTCGCGGCGGCGGAAGGCTATCGCACCGGCGCGTGCGGAGACTTCACGGTCGGCGTCATTCCCGACACCCAGAACTATGTCGATTACCGGCATCAGAAATCCGCCGGGTTCCCATTCGACGCGGCCGAGCAATATTATCGGCAGATGCAGTGGATCGGCGAAAACGCCCGCAGCGCAGGCGGCGATATCGTCTTTGCCACCCATGTCGGCGACATCTGGCAACATTATTCGGTGTGGATGGACCCCGACCATGCCGCACGCGGGTTCAAGTGGATGTCCAATGGCGGCTCCGAAGTCGCGATGTCGCCCAAGGTCCAGACCCGCGCGTTCGAGATCCCGGTCGCGGTGCAGGGGTTTGAGCTGATCGCGGGCAAGCTGCCCTTTTCGGTCGTGCCGGGCAACCATGACATGGATGCGTTGTGGACCGATCCGGCCCATCCGCCCAAGCCCGAAACCGGCGCGGCGGGCGTGCGCCATGTCGGCGGATTGCGCGGATTTCAGTCCGCTTTTTCCGACACCTCGCCCTTCTTCGCCGGACAGCCCTGGTACGTCGCCTCGCACGATGGCGGCGCGGACAGCGCCCAGGTCTTCACCGCCGGGAAATGCCGGTTCCTGCACATCGCGCTTCAATATCACGCGCCCGACGCCTCGCTTGCCTGGGCCAGCGGCGTGGTCGCGCGGTTCGCCGGGCTGCCCACCATCGTCTCGACCCACGACTATCTCGGCCGCGACGGCAAGCGCCACATGAAGTCAAACCCGCGCAACAGCATCCTAGACCCGCGCGACAATGATCCGGAAATGATGTGGGACGAATTCATCAGCCGCCACGACCAGATTTTCATGGTGCTCAGCGGCCATGTCGGCGGGCAGGGATTCAGCATCGACACCAATCGCGCGGGCAGCCGCGTCTATCAGGTGATGGCCGACTATCAGGGCCGCGGCCAGACCGCGAAGGAAGCCGGTGCCGAGGGCAAGCAGATCGGCGACGGCTGGATGCGCCTGATGCAGTTCCGCCTCGATGGCGCGCAACCGTCGATCAGGGTCCGCACCTATTCCACCCATTATGGCAAGTTCGCGTCCGAGCTTCCGACTTATGCCGACTGGTACAAGGCGCGGGACCGGCAGGCCGCGCTGTCCGATGCGGACTATCTCAAGCGCGACGAGTTCACGATTGAGCTGACCGACTTCCACCGCCGCTTCGGCGCTCCGGGTAAACCGTGAGGTGGCGACCCGCACGTCTTGGCCAGCCTGGGTCATGCTGAACGAACTGCCACCTTGGCTGGTCAGATTGATCACGCGAGCCTCATATCAGGTCGCATGGCCGTATCCGGTCACCCCCTCGCGGAACCAGCAAGCGCATCCGGCAATGAGCTGCGAATCCATGGTGAGGCCAACTCATAAGCATGGCCGATTTGCAGAACCGGCAGATCGGCATGATTGGGACCGATGATCTGAAGGCCGATGGGCAGCTTGCGCGCGCCCCCGAACCCCGCCGGCACGGCAAGCGTTGGCAGCCCGGCCATGGTCGGCGGCAGCGTGACTTCCATCCAGCGGTGATAGCTGTCCATCGCCTGTCCGGCGATTTCGCGCGGCCAGCGGGTCTCGACATCGAACGGGAACACCTGTGCCGACGGCAGAACAAGAAAGTCATACCGTTCGAACAGCTCGCGAAACGCCTGATAGAGGCGCGAGCGCGCCTGCGACGCTTCGGCGACCTGACGCCCGGTGAGCTTGAGATAACCCTCGACCTCCCAGATTGCTTCGGGCTGGAGCAGCGCGCGCTTTGCCGGATCGGTGTAATAGTCGTGCAGGTCCGAACCGACCGACCAGTGCCGCAACGTCACCGCCGTCCGCCACATTTCGGCAGCGGACATTGACAGCTTTGCCTCTTCGACCTCCATCCCGATGGCGCGAAACGCCGACAGTGCCTGCGTGCAGGTTTCGAGGACACCGGCTTCGGTCGCGAATCCACCCTGAAGATCGCCCAGCCAGCCGATCCGTCGTCCCTTCCAGTTCCGATCCAGCGGTGCGGCGAACTGCGCCGGATCGCCGGTCAGGGAAAATGGCGCACGCGGATCGCCACCCGCCTGCACCGACAGCATGAGCGCAAGGTCACGGACCCGACGTGCCATCGGACCCGATGTGGCAAAGGTCTGGCCGAACACATCGCTCGACGGGACCGACGGAACCCGCCCGAAGGAAGGGCGGAATCCGAAGATGTTGTTCCAGCCTGCAGGATTGCGCAGCGACCCGCCAAAATCGCTGCCATCGCCAAGCGGCATCATGCGCAGGGCGAGCGCCACCGCGGTGCCGCCACTGCTCCCCCCTGCCGAAACCGCCGGATTCCACGCATTGCGGGTGATCCCGAATACAGAGTTATAAGTGTGCGACCCCAGCGCGAACTCCGGGACATTGGTCTTGCCGATGAAGATCGCCCCGGCATCGCGCATCCGCGACACGACCAGCGAGTCCGCATCGGGAATGTTGTTCCGCAAGATCGGCGTGCCCTGGGTCGAGGCGATGCCGCGTGTGGGCGCGGTGTCCTTTACCGCATGGGGAAAGCCATGCAGTACGCCCCGAAACCGACCCTTTGCCGCGTCTTCGTCACAGGCGGCGGCAGTCTGCATCAACCGATCCGGCGAAACCCGTGAGACGATGGCGTTGAACCGGGGATTGAGCCGGTCGATCTGCGCCAAATGCGCGGCCATGACTTCACGGCTGGAGATATCGCGCCGTCGCAGTCCGGCGGCAAGATCGACCGCATCCATGTTGACAAGGCTGGTCGAAGACTCCTGCCTCGTCGCTGCCAGGGCACCGCTCGCAGCCATGACTGCCGGTGCCGCCAGGATCGTGCGACGGGATAGAGTCATGCCGCCGGGGTGACCCTGACCCTGCATGGACTTGGGCGAATTGCGGTTGGGCACGAACATATCTCCCTACAAATGTCCTCGGCGCGTCAAAGATGAGCGTCGAACCAGGCGAGCACCCGGCGCTGCATGTCGCGCTGATGCTCGAATTCCGAAATCCAATGGGATTCGCGGGGGTAGATGACCATCCGGGCGTCCTTGCCCAGCAATTGCAGACCACGATAAAAGCCCAGTCCCTGCGCCAACGGCACGCGCCGGTCCTGCTCACCGTGCAGGACCAATACAGGCACCTTCACCCGGTCAACTGCGCGCAGGGGCGACGATGCATCCATTTGCGCAAGGGCAGAGGGCGGCAAACCGAAATAGGCGGTGACGAAATCGGGGGTATCCGTCGACAGGGCCATCGTGAGCGGGTCGGTCACCGCCGCACCGACGATTGCGGTCTTGAACCGGCTATCGTGCGTCACCGCCCATGCCGAGAGGAACCCGCCATAGCTCCAGCCGCCAATGCCGATGCGCGCAGGGTCGGCGATGTTCCGCGCGACCAGCATGTCGACGCCATCGGCGACGTCCTGATAGTCGCGGCTGCCCCAGCCCCCTTTTGTCGCGCGCGCGAAATCGGTGCCCTGTCCGGACGAACCGCGCGGGTTGGGCAACAGCACCACATAGCCATTGCTGGCGAGGATGTGCGCCCAGTTCATCCAGCTGCCCTGCCAGCCCGCACTCCAGTTATCATGCGGCCCGCCATGGGCGAGAACGACCGTTTTGCGCGGAACGCCCCCGACAAATGCTGGCGGCTTCACCAGAACCCCATAGACCGGGCGTCCGTCGCGGCTGCTATTCCAGCTGACGTGTTCGACCTTGCCCAGAGCCCAGCTGCGGATCTGCGGATTAACGTCGGTCAGCAGCCGCAGCGCGCCATGGCGATAGACCCAGACATCCGCCGACCGATCGGGCTGATCGCCGGTTAGGGCGATGCTGCCATCCGCCGCCGTCGCGAACCCGTCGATGCGTCCATCGAACGCGACCAGCGGGCGAAAGCGATCCGTTGGAACATCCACGCTATACAAGATGTCGCGGCTGTGGACGGCGGTGCGCGCCAGCACCGTGCGGTTGTCGCGATACCATTCGACCTGCCGGATGGTGCCGTCGAGCTTCGCCCCCAACTGCTTTACCGCGCCGCTGGCTACATCCGCGACATAGGCGCGAATGCCCACCACGTTCGCTTCGGGCGCGATGAAGGCTAGCCGGCGGCCGTCGGGCGACCAGCTTCCGGTGCTATACACCTTGTCGAACAGCTTGCGTTCGACGCTGCCCGTGGTCGCATCGAGCACCAGCAGTTCGGAATGATAGAAATGGTCGTTCAGCCCTGTCGTCGCCGCAGCGCGAACCGCCAGGCGCTGGCCGTCCGGCGACCAGTTGAGGTCCGAAACGGCCCGTCCGGCGACAGCGATGCGACGCAAATGACGCGAGGTCAGGTCGAGCAACCACAGGCGCGAAAGATCGCGCGGCGCATCCACCTCGACCCAGTCCCGCTTGGCTGCGCGCTCCGCCTTTGCATCAGCCGTGAGTGGGTCCGGAGCGATTAATGCGATCGTCTGCCCGTCGGGGGACCAGCGAAAGCGCCGGATATCCCGGTCGAGTGCGGTCAGCGGTTGCGCCTCCCCGCCATCGAGCGCGATCAGCCACAATTGACGCGACGGATCGCCTGCGCCCGGCTTTGCCGATGGCTTCGTTTCCGGGTCGATATCGACACCGGCGACACCGCCCAAGCTGGCGTTCGGACGATTGGACAGGAAGGCGATCCGGTCGCCCGCCGGGGACCATTGCGGGCTGTCGTCGAGCATCGCGCCATGCGTCAATCGACGCGGCGCGGAACTGCCGTCTGCGGCGACGATCCAGATCGTGGATCGACCGGGGCCGTTGGCGATCTTTTGCCGGGTGACATAGGCAATGTGACGACCGTCCGGTGAGATGGCGGTTTCGGTCACATCGGTCAGGCCGAGGATATCCTCAGCCCCGACGGTGCGGGACGCACGTTGCTGCACGTCCGCCTGGGGCTGCGCAACCACCGCCGGGGTCGCCGCTGCGGACAGCAAGAGGCAGGCCGCCAGAATGTGCCTTCGCGGCGATGCGGCACGAAGCCGGTGCGAGCCATTGACCATCTTGCGCCCTTTCCGACGATCGATGTCGAACCGTCGGGGGGACGGACAGTCGGCCCCCGACGGTCGCGACATGTTCTTGGCGATCAGAACGACAGGCGTGCGCCGACCGACATATAGCGACCGATCACGTCGTAATAGGGCGTGAAGGTCGAGTGCAGCGGCGGATCCTTGTCGAACAGGTTGGACACGCTGCCATAGAGTTCAAACTGCTTGCCCGCGCCGACCTGCACCTTCTGGCTCAGTTGCAGATCGACATAGAGATAGGCGGGGATGTGGTTGTTGGCCAGCGTCGGGCGCGTGCGATCCCAATAGCCCGCCGAAATAAACCGCCCACGCACCATCCCGCTGAAGCTGTCGCTGGCATAGCCGATCGAGGCGTTCGCCCGCACCCGCGGCGTACCATCGGTAAAAGCATAGCCCTGCGTTCCGACATACTGGATATTGGTAATGCCATCGTCCTTGGTGGAGCTGTTCACCCAGGTGCCGATCAGGCGGAAATTGACGCGCCCGTTCGCGGCGTTGTTGACTGGCAGGGTATAGGCCAGTTCCGCGTCGATTCCGTCGGTCTTGAACTCGGCAAGGTTCACCTGCGACGAGGATATGCTGGTGATGATGCCTGCGGCGTTGCGTTGAACGTAACGGCACAGATCCGCGTTCCCGGCAAAGCAGCGGTCGACGATATTCTGGCCGCCCAGCGACGAGATGACGTCCTTGATCGAAATGTTGAAATAATCGACCGACGCGGTCAGGCCCCGCATTGGCGCAGCAGTGAATCCTGCGGTCCAGGTATCCGCATATTCAGGGTTGAGCAGCGGGTTGCCGCCGCCAGCGACCAGGGTGCTGACCGTGCCGAGTTGCGGATTTTCCGGATCGACGATGCCGGTATAGGCAATGGTCGGCGTGGTATAGAGTTCGGCGACATTGGGCGCGCGGATATCGCGGGAGCGGGTTAGGCGCCCGATCAGGCCAGGCACGAACTCATTGGTCGCGCCGACCTTCCACGACCAGATGGTACCACTGGTGCTATAGTCGGACACGCGCACCGCACCGTTCAGCTCCAGCTTGCGCAACAGGGGGACGTCGCGCACCACCGGCACGACGATTTCGCCGAATGCTTCCTTGACGTTGTACCGACCGGCATAGCCGCTGAAGTTAAACCCGCTATAGGCGCGCGCTTCGTCCATCTCGCTGATGTCGGCGGTGGTGGACAGGTTGCGTCCCTCTGCGCCGATCGCGATCGACACCGGCCCTGCCGGCAGGTCGAACGGCTCGCCGCGCAGCGAGACACCATAGGTATCGAGCTTGTCGAGCGCATCGAACGCCGGTGTGCCGGTCACATACTCGATCGCGGCCTGATCCGGCGCTCCCGCGCCGAACAGGTTGATCGGAACGCAATCGGTGTTCGGATTGGTCAGCGCGATGCGGCAGATCGGCTCGTTCGTCGTCGGGCTGAGAACCGAATCTACCGCGTTGGCGAAGTTCTCGGTAATCAGGAAACCCGGCGTCCGCAGCTTGTTGCGATATTCGCCGTGGCTGTAATAGGCGCTGTAGCGCCAGCGCCCTTCGCCGAAGCTGCCGTCGAGCGCGACCGACCCCTGAATGTTGCGCCGATCGACATCGATATCCGCGAACGAAAGGTCGCCGTTGAAGCGCGACAGGTTGAAGCTGCTTTGCCCGGCTGCCGTCATCTGCGCGCTGATCTCCGGGCGCAGAAAGGCGTTGTCGGACCGGATGACGACATTGTCCGTGTGGCTGGCGAACCAGGGGTAGCTGTTATAATAGCGCGAATAGCGCAGATCGGCGCTGAGCTTCAGCGTGTCGGTCAGCTCGTAAGATGCCTTGCCCATCACCGCGTAGCGACGCTGTGGTACGACCAGAACGCTGATATCGTCGTTGGAGGGCGCTTCGCCGCCGATCATGCTGCTGCCGACGACGATGCCCAGATCGGGCGTCCGCAACGTCCCGTCGGGATTGAAGCCATAGCCTTTCAGCACGCCCGAATTGATGTAGCCGCCGACGAGCCGGGTGGAATAACCGACATCGGGCGTCAGCGCGGTATTGCCCATCGTGGACCAGCGACCGGTATTCGCACGCGCAGTTCGGGGGGCGATGCCGTCATTGTCGACATATTCGCCGCCGAAAACGAAATAGCCGCGCCCATCGGCGAAAGAGGTCCCGAACTTGCCCTCGAACTTATATTGCTGGGCATCGCCGCGTGAGGAGACCCCGGCCTCTGCGCCAAGGCGGAGACCTTGATATTTGTCGTCGATGAGCAGGTTGACCACACCGGCCACCGCATCCGATCCCCAGGCGGCGGACGCGCCGCCGGTCACGATATCGACACTCCTGACCATGATCGAAGGGACCGTGTTCAGATCGTCATTGACCATCCGCCGGCCGTCCAGAAGAAGAAGCGAACGCTTGTCGCCAAGACCGCGGATATTGACCGGAAAGCGACCTGCTCCGACGTTTGTGCTCGACGTCACCGGGGATTCCGCAGCCTTGAACTGGGGCAGTTCGGCAAGTGCAGCGCCCAGATTGGGCTGGCTTACGACCTGCAGCTCGTCCTGCGTCACCCGCAGCAACGGCGTCGGCGATTCATATCCAGGGCGGTCGATCCGCGTTCCCGTGACGACGACGTCCTCCACATCGGGCTGTGCGGTGGAGGGAGATTCGGCCGCGGCACCGGGGCTGACCTGGGCTTGCGACTGCGAAATCCGCTGCTGTGTGGGTTCGGCGGCACGGATGATGATGATCCCATTGGCATCCATCCGGCTTGCCGACAGTCCGGTCCCTTCAAGCAGACGACGCAGCCCCTCCTCGACGGTGAAATTGCCCTTCACGCGGTTGGTCCGCTTGGCCTGGACGAGTGCGCCGCTGGCAAGGATCTGCACGCCAGCCTGTTTCGCAAACGCCGGAATGCCGCGCGCAGCGGGCTGTGCCGGCACATCGATCGCCCTGCTTTGCGCCGCTGCTGCCGGAACGGCAATCGCGGTCATGGCAACCGCAGCTGCGCCCGCCATCAGGCAGGAGTGGATCGTCTGACCGGAACTATATACGCGCATATTCTCGCTCCCCCGGGGCCGCGTTGGCAGATGGCCTCCAATTGAGAGGACGGGCGGCGTGATCGTTTCCGATGACCCATTACAAAAAAATGACGCCACGGCAGAGATAGCCCGGCTTCCAATCGCGGTCGTAAACCAGCCGCCGCATCTTGCGCCAAGGCATCCAGTTCAGCGAGAGAGATGGATGGTCTCACCCTCGACCGTGACCGTCGCGCCCAGCGCCGTTCCTGCGGCGCGCGCAAATTGTTCGGGCTGATCCACGCGGAAATAACCCACCATCGGTTCGCGAAGCAGGTTCACATTTTCAACCACCAGCTGGCGCTTGTTATAGCGATTAAGCTCAGCCACCGCATAGGCCAGCGTTTCGCCGTTGAGGGCAAGCTCGCCCGTGCGCCATGCGATGGTGCGTTCCGCGCCGTCCGGCACGGTCTTTACCTCGATCACGGGCGCTTCATTGGCGACAAAGCCCTGCGATCCGGCCGCGATCCGGGTGCGACGCATCTCGCCCCCTTCGGACCAGACTTCGACGACCCCTTCAGTCACCACGATGCTCGCACCATTTGCGCGGCGGCGGACGGAAAACGCGGTGCCAACCGCCTCGACCCGAACCTCTCCCGCTTCGACGACGAACGGGCGCTTCGTGTCATGCGCGACCTGGAACCATGCCTCTCCCGCCTTCAATGTTACGGAGCGGCGCGTGCCGGCCATGGTGACGGCGATGTCGCTGGCGGTGTTGACCGAAGCAACCGAACCGTCCGGCAGGGGAACGCGGCGGATTTCGCCTATGGCCGTGCGAATTTCCATCGGCGCCGGCTGGAGCAGATAGGCACCCGACAAGCTGGTCGCCACCACCACCGCAGCCACGCCGCCAGTGGCGAGAAATGACCGCCGGGACCATCCGCGCGACGGTGCCGAACCGGCATCATCCATCACGCGGTCGGTCAGCGCACGCCCGCGATTGAGATACGCCAATGTCGCTTCGGCACGCAGCAGCGCGCCGTGGCGGCGCGGGTCCGCGCGCAACCATTCCTCCAGTTCGCGCTGCCCGTCGCTGTCGAGCGTTCCGTTCTCCACCCGGATCGCCCAGCGCGCGGCATCGTCGTCATTTGCGCTGCTCGTCACCCTCTCGTTCTTTCATCTTGCGATTGCGCGTGCGAACCACACCTTCGTCACCCGCTGCAATCGCCTTCATAATCAGTTTCAGGCCCCGGATTGCCTGGGCCTCGACCGTATGCTCCGGCAAGTTCATCCGAACGGCGATCTCCCGCTGCGGCAAACCTTGGATTCGACGCATCTCAAAGATTTCTCGGCACCGATCGGGCAATCCGGCAATCAACATTTGTACGCGATCCAGCTCCATCCGCGCGCTCACGCGACGCTCCGGCCCCGGATCTTCGTCGACCAGCGTCAACGCCTCCGCTTCGGTCATGCTGTCAATGCGGACGATCCGGTTCCTGCGGATTCGGTCCAGCAAGACCGAGCGCGCGGTTGCGAAAAAATAGGCGCGTCCACTGCGGATGTGGGCAACGCTGTCGAGCCGGGAAATCTTTACATAGGCGTCCTGAACAATGTCTCCGATCTCATCCTCGGGCACGGCCATGCGACGCAAACGGACGCGCAGATCCCCCTCGTGCGGAACGATATTGCTCCCCACCCAGGTAATGATCTCGCGCCTGTCTCGTGCCAAATACCGATCCATCCGCCCTGACTGCTACATTGTTAGACGATCGGGGACAGCATTTCCGATGATCGAACATCATTTCCTTCGCTGAGAAGGCAGGGCCCTTGGAGCGCGGCGCCGTGACCCCGCCGACATGTGCGTCGATCTCGTTCCACAGGAAGGTCGCGGTTCGCATCGAGATGCTGCCGGCCTGTCCATCATCCGCCAGCTTCCGGGCTGGTGTCGGCACGAGTTGTCGCTCTGTGAGGCGCTCCATAGTTCATTCGTTATGGCAGCGAGAATGCCGATTACGGGCCGACACCGGGCGTGCTGGTCGCGCGAAGCTGCGCGGCCAATCAATCGTAGATTGGCCGCAATACGCTATCGAGATGATAGCGGGTCAGCGCCATCGACGCGAGGAGATCGGGTGAGCCATCATATTCGATCGACATCCAACCCTTGAACGCGTGTTGCTTGAGCAGGCGGTAAAGACCCGCAAGGTCAAGTTCGCCCAGGCCGGGCTCCCAGAACCACCGAGTCCCATCGTCAGCGATTTCCGGATCGCGGGCATAGCGGACGCTGTCCGGCTGCCTGGCCGAACCGGTATCCTTAAGGTGGAAGGTGCTGATCCGGTCGTGATAGTCGTTATAGAAGGTCAGCAGGTCTTCGCCCATGATCGCAATCTGCGCAGTGTCGATGCAATAGTGCACCAGCTTCGGATCGGTCGACTCGATCAGCTCGCGATGATTTTCGATATTGATCGCGCAGAAGAACTCGTTGTGCAGGCCGAGCTTCACGCCATGATCGGTGGCATAGCGGCCGATCTCGTTCATCACCTTGGCGCATTGCTGCACCTGTTCGCGGCTGAGCGGCCCGGTGCCGCAATAATTTTGCGTCGGGCAGGTATTCATATACTGGCCGCCGAACCTGACGATCGTGTCCACCGCCTCTCGTCCCGATCGCACGGCTTCGTCGAAATGGTCGGCGGCGTGCGAGGCATGGGCGCCGTGGAACATGCCGATCACCTCGACCCCGCGATCCTTCGCGAACGCGGTGAAGTTTTCGGGCGAACCGAACAGCGGAAGGATATCGGCCAGATCCCAGGGCGCGATCTCGATCCCGTGGAAGCCGAGCGCCGACTGGTATTTGAGGATCGTGTCCCAGTCCGAATAATAGGCGCTGTTGGTCTTGTCCTCGTAATAGAATTCACGAAAATTGTCGATCTGGCGATAGGGGATCGCCTTCCAGTGACACATGTTGGCGTAGCGGATGTTCGGCATCGCGGAAGGCTCCGTCCGTCTTAATTCAGCAGTTGGTCGAGAAGGGTGCGGATCCGCAGCAGCGCGCGGAAAGGGTCGCGCGTCTGTCGGGCGCTGAAGACGACCGGCCCGTCATAGGCCTGCCGACCGAGCAGCGCGACGATGCCGGGGATGTCGACCCCGCCGGTACCCGGGTCGCGAAACACCTGCGTCGCGCGATGCTCGGGGAATTCGGGATTGGGCGTTTTCCACGTCTCGTTCGTGTCGACGAAACTTGTGTCGGTCAGGTGGACGCAGCCGATGCGACTCTTGTGCGCGGCGATGAACGCTGCCGGATCGACCCCAGCGATCGTCAGGCTGGCAGTGTCGACGTCGAGTTTGACGCCCGCTGGCAGCGCGTCGAGCAGCGGAAGGATCCGTTCCCCGCGAAACAGGCTCCAATAGTCGTTGCGCAGCACCAGCGTGACGCCCGATGATGCCGCCTTGTCCGCCAGTCCGCGCAGCGCATCGGTCACGCGCTCGGTAAAGCCCGCGGACTTCGCTTCGAGATCGGGGTGATAATGGGCTGCGCGCCCGTAATAGGGGGAGGGGCTGATCGCGATGTAGTCGGCCCCCAGTGCAGCGGCATGGGCCACGGCCTCGCCGGCGAAATGCCCGCTCGCGCCGAAGAAGAAGTCGAGATTGTCGTTGCGCATGAACAGGTTCGGGTCGAACATCACCCCCGCGACCCGGTCGATGCCACGCTCTGCCAGCGCCGCGCGATATCCGTCGGCCGATTCATATTTGGTTTCGACGCAATAGCGGTTCATCGGCACGCCGCTGCGCCCGCCGAACTGCCACACCGGTTCATACGGGATTTCAATCGCGCGAAACCCACTCGCGCTGATCAGGGAGTAGAGTTCTTCCCAGAAATATCGGCTTTCGAACCGGTTGCGGTTCGGCTCCTGATAGTGGCGGTTGATCAGGTCGAGGCTGATCGAGATCTGGTCGCTGTTCATCACGCAATCCATTTGTCTGAGGCGCCGCCGACGATGGCGGCTGGCAGCGGGGCCGAGCTTTAGTCGGCGAGCATTCGCCGCGACTGGGCGAGCGACTGATCCATCGGCATCGTCGGGAAATATTCGAGCCCGATCGCGCCCGCATAGCCAAGGTCGCGCAGCGTCTGCCTGACCTGGTCCCAATCGACGTTCCCCGTGCCGGGTTCGTTGCGGTCGGGCATGTCGGCGACCTGCACATGGGCGACGAGATGCATGCGCCCGGCCAGTACCTGCGCCATATCCTCACCCATCACGGCGCTGTGCCAGACATCGTAGAGCAGGCGCAGGTTGGGGCTGTCGACCGCCTCGACCAGATCCAAGCCAAGCGTGGTGCTGACAAGATACATGGTGGCGAACAGCCGGGTGTTGAGCGGTTCGAGCAGCAGCATAACGCCCGCTTCCTCGGCCAGATCGGCAGCGGCGCGCAGCGCCGCCACGGCGTTCGCGAAATGCTCCTCCTCGCTCATCCCCTCGACGCGGAAGCCCGACGCGACGATCAGGTTCGGCTTGCCGAGCACCGCCGTCGCGGCGATCGTCTCACGCACCGCATCGACCATCTCGTCACGCTCCCCCGGATCGACGATCGAGCGGCGCGGATCGACGCACAGGCTGGTCAGTCGCATCCCGGTTTCGGCGAGCGCGGTCGCCAGCGCGTCGACCGGCTTGTCGCGCCAGAGATGGAATTCGGCCAGTTCGAAGCCCGCCGCCCTGGCCGCGCGCAACCGCGCGTCGAGGTCGCCGGCGTCGGCGAACTGCCATTCGATACAACTGGATAATGGATATGCCGCAGACAAAGGAATCTCTCCTGTTCTACGGCCCCGTGGTGCAATCGCACTCGTATGCCTGGCGGGTTCAGGCCCGCTATTTTGTCATCGCGACCTAGGGCTATTCGGCGGGAAGATCAAGCTGGCGCCGCGCGTTCGCCCCCCGCGGGCAGCTTGAAGACGCGCTCGGCATTGCGGTGAAAGAACAAGGCGGCGTCGGCGCGCGACATCGGTATGGCGGCTGCCTTCGCAACCGCGTCATCCTCGTCCTCGAACGGATAGTCGACCGCGAACAGCACGCGGTCCGCACCCAGGATCTCCTGACAAGTGCGGACCGCGGGCGACCAGTTGGTGCCGCTCGTGGTGATCCAGAAATTCTCGCGAAAGACGGTCGCCGGGCTGCGCTTGAGGGGACCGAGACCGCCGCCGTGCATGACCCGGTACCGATTGTCGATCCGGTCGAGATAGAAGGGGATCGCCTCGCCATTATGACCGATCACGATGCGCAGCCGGGGAAAGGTGTCGAACACTCCGGCCATGATCAGCCGCAGGATGTGCAGCGACGTCTCCGCCGCATAGCCCCAGACCGCACCTTCCAGTCCGCGTGCCGCATAGGCCGGCAGCGCGGGCGGCGCGGGATCGCGCGGGTGGATATAGATCGGCACGTCGAGCGCCTGTGCGGCCTCGAAAATGGGCCAATAGTCGCGCTCGTCGAGATAACGGCCCTTGGTGTGCGAGTTCACCACCGCGCCCTTGAGCCCGGCGCGCACCGCGCGCTCGAGTTCTTGCGCCGCCTGCGCCGGGGCCTGTGGCGCAATGGCGGCCAGCGGGGCGAACTTGTCGGGCCAGCGGCGCATCCACGTCAGTGCGCGCTCGTTGATCGACCGGGCGAGCTCGGTCGCCTGCGCCGGATCAAAAATCTGGACGCCGGGCGAGTTCACCATGATGACCTGCATGTCGACGCCAGATCGCGCCATATCCTTGAGGCGCACCTCGGGATCGAGCAAGCGCGGCCAGCGTGGATATTTGCCGCCGCCGATCATTGCCTTCAGGCCCGGCTCCTCGTCGCCGCGCGTGGCCATGTACGCGTCGATCGCATCGATCAGCTCCGGGGTCGAAAAGCCTTCCTCGGTCGCGATGCGGCGCATGCGTCCGCGCGGCGCCGCCGTTGCGGGGAGCGTGGCCGTCGCCGCGGTCGCGGCGATCAGGGTGCGGCGTGACAGGTTCATCGATGGCTCTCCCTGCGAGAAACGCGAAGCTTTATGGCGTGGGCGACGCGACCGAATTGCGCGTGCGACCCAGCCCGGCATCGGCGATCAGATAAGGTGGCAGGAGAGAAGGGTCGCGATCACGCCTCGCGCGATGGTCGCTGAACGCCGCGCACGGGCCGGCCAGATTGCGGCCTTCGGCCATATCCTCACCTAACTAGAATATAGATTCTTATATCCTGATAGGCGGAGTTAGCGGCGATGACAATGGGATGGGGCAGGGGGCCCGGTCAGCCCTCATATTGCAGGTAGGCGAGCGCCATGACCGACAATTCCGACTTCACCGTGTCCCAGATCTTGTCGTCCGCCGACTCGGCGGTCGAGCCGAGGCCGAACTGCCGCGCGGCGGTGGCGAACACGATGCGGAAGACGGCATGGGCGCGGCGTTCGGCATCCTTGGCGCGGATCTCGTCGCGGAAGGTGAGGATCGCCTTCGCCGACAAGTCCGCCGACTTTTGCGCCGTCTCGCGGCCTGGCGCGGAGACCGCGGGATCGAGCGACGCGCGCTGCATGATCGTGCGGAGCAACTGGGCATGGGTGGCCAGGAAGCCGCTATAGCCGTCGACATAGCGCGGCAGGAAATCGGCGAGCGAACTCGATTGGGCCAGGATGCCCTCGATCAGTTCACGCTCCTTTTCGACGATATTCTGAAGCTCCTCCGCGATCACGGCATGGAGCAGGCGATCCTTGCTTTCGAAGCGCAGGTAGATCGAACCGATCGACACCGCGCCGCGATCGCTCACATCCTGAAGCGTGAAGTCCTCGCTGCCCCGCTCGAGCATCAGCGCCTTCGTGGCATCCAGCATACGACGAAACGAAGCGAGGCTGCGTCCCTGACGCGGTGCGCGGCTGATCGCGCTGTCGGCGAGCGTCTGGGTCGGGGATTCCGATGGGCTTGACATGCTCGCCATAAGAAATATCAAAATAGGAACGTCAATTCTAATTTCTAAATGCGCGAACATTCTGATTCGCTAGGAGGGGTAATGCGGTTCTCGGTGTTTCTTAACGCGCGGTCGATGCGTCCGGAGGATGACCGGCAGTTGATGCACGACCTGGAGACCCATGCCATCCTGGCACGGGACCGGGGGTTCTCTGCGATCTTCATGCCGGACCACCATTTCAACGGGTACATGCCGCTGGCCAGCGACAGCTTCATCTTCGCCGCCTATCTCGCGGCGAAGATGCCCGAGATACACTTCGGCTTTTCGGTGGTGTCGGTGCCGCTGCATCACCCGGTGCGCTTCGTCGAGCGGATCAATCTGTTGGATCAGATCACCGACGGCAAGCTGCTGGTCGGCGTGGGCAGCGGGACGACGCCCGAGGAGATGATCGGGTTCGGCGTCAACTACAAGGATGCCGGCACCGTCTCCGAACGTAACCTCGAACTGGCCGAGCAACTCTGGGCCAAGGGCATGGAAGACCCGGCGATCGAGATCGACAATGGCCCGCACCAGGGGCGCGTGCTCCAGCGGATCGCGCCCGCGGCCTACACGCCGGGCCATGCCCGCCTGATGCCGGTTGCGATGAAGGAAAGCAGTGCGCGCCGCGCCGCGACGCACGGCTGGCCGGCGTTCATCCCGGCCTTCACCCCGCCGAACATCGGTGGGACCGAACCCTTTATCCATGTGAAGAAGTATTTCGACGCCTATCGCGCGATGCTGGATGAGGCAGGACATGACGCGCCCACGATCGCATCTGCGCTCGACTGGACGACGCACACCTATCAGGCCGTGCACGTCGCCGAAACCGACGAGCAGGCCCGGGACGAGTTGATGGTGATCCTGCGGTCCTATCAGGACGCGATCGAGCGCGAAGCCGAATTCAACGCCCGCGCGGAATCCGACGATGCCAATCGCAAGACGGATCGCACACCGAATGCGCTCACCGATGACTGGATCGGTACCTGGTGCCTCTATGGTTCACCGGAGACCGTGATTGAGCATCTGAAACCCTATCAGGCTTTGGGCATCGGCAACATCCTGTGCGGAACCGTGACCGGGCCGCTGACGGAAGAGCGCCTTCGCCTGGGCAACCAGACGCTCGATCTCCTGTCGCGGAAGGTCATGCCCGCATTCGGCGGCGGTCGCGCGTGACGCGGATCGTCGGCATCGGCGGCACGTTGCGGGCGGGGTCGTCGAGCGAGCGGCTCGCGCGCGCCGTACTCGATTGCTGCGGCGCGCAAGGCGCCGACACGACGATGTTCGACGGGCCGTTCCTGGCACAACTGCCGCATTACGACCCCGGCGCGCCGACACGGTGTGCGGCGGAGCAAGCCCTGGTCGACGCGGTGCGGGAGGCTGACGCGATCGTCATCGCCTCTCCCGGCTATCACGGCGGCATTTCCGGGCTGGTCAAGAACGCGATCGATTTGCTGGAGGAAACTGCCCGCGACGATCGCCCCTATTTCGACGCACGACCGGTCGGGCTCATTGTATCGGCCGCGGGGTGGCAGGCGACGGGCGTGACGCTCGCGGCGCTGCGCGGGGTCACCCATGCGATGCGCGGCTGGCCGACGCCGCTCGGCATCGCAATCAATTCGGTCGAGCAGCGTCCTTTCGATGCCGAGGGTGCCCTCGTCGACGCTCATATCGCAGTCCAGATCGAGGCGCTTGCGCGTCAGTTATTGCGGCCGGTCGGCCTTTCCAGGGCGGCTTGACTCGGACTTAAACAAAACTAAAATAATGGTTCTATTTAGTAGACGCGGGACGTTACCCGCGCTTAAATTGGGAGGGGATAATGGGTATGTTCACGTTCAAGTCGTGCCTGTTGATGGGCACCGCAGCACTCGCCGTTACGCCAGTCATGGCGCAGGACAGGCCGTCGGCGCCGGCCTCGGATGTCGAGGAAATCGTCGTCACCGCACAAAACCGCGCCGAGAGCGTGCAGGACGTGCCGATCGCCATCAACGTCGTGTCCGGCGAGGCCCTGCAGGACGCCGGTGTGACGGATCTGCGCGAGCTTGACCGAGTCGCGTCGGGTGTTCAGATCACGCAGGACCAGCAGAATACTTATGTCGCGGTGCGCGGCATCGGCACCGCCAGCAACAATGAGACGCAGGACACCTCGGTCACGATCAACATCGATGGCGAGTACATCAACCGCACCACGGTGCTTAACGCAGCGGTCTTCGATCTCGAACGCGTCGAGGTGCTGCGCGGGCCCCAAGGCACGCTCTACGGCCGCAACGCAACGGCGGGTGCGGTCAATTTCATCACGCGCAAGCCGGGCGACACGTTCAGTGTCAACGGGTCGGCGAGCTACGGCAATTATGACCAGATCATCCTGAACGCCGGGGTCGATCTGCCCATCTCAGACGGCTTCGCGATCCGCGCGTCGGGCATCTATTCGAACCGCGGAACGGGTTACACCTTTCATCCGAACATGGCTGGGCTGCGCGCTGGCAATCCGCTTGCCGGCAAGCCCTATCAGCCGAACTATGCGGACCGCAGCGGTACTCAGGACCTCAAGGGCGGGCGCTTGTCGGTCCGGTTCGAGCCGACCACCAACCTGCGCATCGATGCGGCGGTCGAATATGCCGACAGCTACGCGCTTCTCGAAAACTACGCCTATGTAGATTTGAACGCGGCGGGCAACGCACCGACCGCAGGCTGCGCATCGGGCGGCTATGTCGAAGTCGCGCCGTTGCAGCCGGGCACGCAGTGCATCCCGCTCAACACCAACTTCCTGGCGAACATCGACCGTAGCAGCTACAATGGCCCGACCACCGGGGTTGGCTATCAGTCGATGGAATCCCTAGCCGTGCGCGGTCGCATCGCCTATGACCTCGGCGATGCGACGGTGACCTATATCGGCGGTTATCGCCACACGGATTCGATCGAGCGTCCGACGCTGCCGCCCGCCTATGTGTTCCTCGACTTCGGGTCGAAGGTCGAAACCCAGAGCCACGAATTGCGGCTCAACGGCGAAGCCGGGAACATCCTCTATCAGGTCGGCGCCTTCTATTATCGCGAGGAGCTGAACCAGGAGAAGGGGCTGCACAATCCCTTCATCGGCCCGAATGGCAGCTACATCACCTATTTCCGCCGGTCGCCGGTGGTCAGCAAGAGCTGGTCGGTGTTCGGCCAGGTCGATGTCCCGATCACGGCGGAACTGACCGCGCAGGGCGGAATCCGCTACACCAAGGGTGATCGCGAGGCGGTGTACGAGAACTACAATTTCGTCTTCAACGCCGGACCCAACCCGCTGACCACTCCGGCGCCGGTCACGCTGAACCTCGCCCAGTCGGAGGATAATATCAGCTGGCTGGCGGGCCTGAACTACAAGCCCAACGCCAGCACCATGTTCTATGCAAAGGTCAGCACCGGCTTCAAGGGCGGCGGCTTCGACGCGGTCGGCACCTATGGGCCGGAGAAGAACACCGCCTATGAAACCGGCATGAAACTCGACTTCGGCGAGCGCAAGCAGCACCGGTTCAACCTGGCCGGTTTCTATTACGACTATGCCGGTCTGCAGAATGCCGTGCTGCTCGACAACACCAAGGGCGGCCAGATCTTCAACGCCGGCAAGGCGACGATCTGGGGCGTCGAGGCGGAATGGGACATCGAGCTCAACCAGTGGAACCGCTTCTACGGCAGCTTCAACTATCTGAATGCGAAATTCGATGACCTGGCCGCCGCCTATGCGGTGATCTGCGTCCCCGCCAGCGGTTGCGTCGCGCCGAACGATGCCAGCGTCGGCGACCTCGATCCGGTCACGCCGGGCGTGCAGGCGCCCAACCTCGCCGGGAACACGCCGCCGATGTCGCCGGAAGTCGTCATCTCGGTCGGATACGACCATATCTTCAGCCTGGGATCGGCCGGCACGATCACGGCAAGCGCCTTCTCGCGCTTCAAGAGCAAGTATTTCCTGACGATCTTCAACGAGCGTGACCTGACGCAAAAGGCGTTCACGCAGACCGACCTTTCGTTGACCTATCGTCCGGAGAACCGGAAGTTCTCCGTCGCCGGCTTCGTCCAGAATCTCGAGAACGAGCGGCCGATGGTATTCGGTGCGTTCGTGGCGGCAGGCCCCGATCGCGTGCTCAATGCGGGCTTCTCGCGGCCGCGCACTTATGGCGTGCGGGTCGGGTTCGACTTCTGATCGACCGACTGACGGGGCGGCCCTTACGGGTCGCCCCGGTTTCTTTTGGGTACAGGAAGCGGGGCAAGCCCTGTTTTGCTTTGCGGATCGCGAGGGAGCCGATCATGGCTGAGACCGTTGCCGGGACAGGCGTTTCACTTTCGCTTACCGAGCGGCTAAGCTATGGCTTCGGCGATTTCGGATACAGCCTTGCCTATAACATGGCGGGCGCCTTCCTGCTCTTCTACTATACCAATGTCGAAATGCTGCCGGCGGCGGCCGTCGGCACGATCTTCCTCGCGGCGCGGCTGCTCGATGCGGTGGTCGATATCCTCGTTGGCATAGCGGTCGACAAGACGCGGACCCGGTGGGGCCGGACGCGACCTTATTTCCTCTTCACCGCGATCCCCTATGCGCTGGTGCTCGTCCTCGTCTTCTCGGTGCCGGACTGGTCCGAGAATGCAAAGCTCATCTACGCGTTCCTGACCTTCAAGGCGCTCGGCGTGCTGATGTCGCTCGGATCGATCCCGTACACCGCGCTGATGCCGATGATGACGACCGATACGCGCCAGCGGCTCAAGCTGGGCGGCATGCGGTCGATCGGCACGTCGGTGTCGGTCATTCTCGGCACCGCGGCGACGATGCCGCTGGTCGGTCTGTTCGGCGGCGGCGACCAGCAGCGCGGATTCCAGGCGACGGCGATCCTGTTCGCCGGCTTGTCGCTGATCGCGCTGTTCATGCTGTTTCGCAACTGCAAGGAGCGGTTCGACGACGGCAGCTCGCCGCGGTTCGCCGTGATGCCGGCAATCGGCGAGATGCTGCGCAATCGCGCCTGGCTGATCTGCTTCGTGTTCACATTGCTCTATTTCGTGCGGTTCGGGACGATGATCTCGCTGACCGCCTTTTTCGCGATCGACGTGCTGGGGCATCCCTGGATGATCTCGATCCTGCTGCCGGCGATTTCCGGGACGCTGTTGATCGCGGCGTTCATCGCGCCGCCCGTGCTGTCGCGCACCGGCATCCGCAAGGGGTGTTTCGGTGCGATCATCGTTGCCATTGCGCTGTTCGCGATGCTGCCGCTGGCTGAGGATCGGCCACCGCTGTTTCTGGCGCTGTATGTCGCCGCGTCGATCGCCACATCGGTGACCATCACCGGCATCTTCACGATGGCGGCGGAGGCAGTCGACTATCATCAATCGCTGTTCGGGACGCGCAACGAGGGATTGCTGTCGTCGGGCATCAGCCTCGCCACCAAGATCGGCATGGCGGTCGGCACGGCGGCGATCGCCTATTCGCTGGCTGCGGCGGGCTATGTGCCGACGGCCGTCAGCGAGACCGCGCGCGAGACGATCCGCTGGTCCTATTATGGCTGGCCGATCGCCCTGCTCGCGCTGCAGGCGATCGTCGTGCTCGGCTGGCCGATGAACGCACGTCGGGCGCCGCAGCCGGCCTCCCCGGCGGAGGCCGCGGCCTGACTTCCATACGCTTTGTTCACCTCGTCATCGGAGTCTCGAATGCGGATCAAATCTGTCCTGATCGCCGTGGCCCTGTCGTGCGGTGCCGGCACTGCCATCGCGCAGACCGTGCCCGTCGCCGATATCCCGGTCACCGTCGACAATGTGCCATACGCGCCGCCGGAAACCGTGCAACGCGTCGCCACGCCGAACAATCCCGCCGAAGCGCTGCTGAAGGTGCTGATCATCAGTGGCCAGAACAGCTACGAGCATGACTGGACCGGCGTGAACAACCGGCTGCGCACCCAGCTCAAGGACACCGGCCGGTTCGACGTGCGCGTGACCGAGGATTTCGACGACGGCACGCTCGCCATGCTGAAGAAATACGACGTCGTCATCCTGAACTATTCCAGCCGCTGGAACTATGCCGACCAGAAGCAGCATGTCTGGTCGGACGCTGCCTTCAAGGCGCTGTACGACTATGTTGCGCAGGGCGGTGGACTGGTCGCCTACCACTCTTCCTTCACCTGGGGCCGCGACATTCCCGAATATCGCAAGCTGATCGGCGCGGTCATGGTGCCCGGCATCAGCCGCCGTTCGCCCCCCGACGCCTTCACGATCGAGATCGTCGATCGCGAGCATCCGATCACGCAGGGGCTGCGCCGCTATCACTGGAACTTCATGGAGGACAAGTACACCAACATGGTGTTCGATCCCGAAGCCAAGGTGCACGTGCTGGCGACCGCGATCGACGATCCCGCCGATTACGCGCCGGAGCGGGCCGGTCCCAAATACGACCCCAAGGCCTATGCGCCCGATCAGCTCAAGAAGATGGGCGGTATGGGCAAGCCGAACCCGCAGGTGTGGGTGCAGAATTACGGCAAGGGGCGCGTCTTCTCGATCACCCTCGGTCACGGCCCGGACACGATCCAGTATGATGGTTTCAAGACGCTGTTCGCACGGGGAACGGAGTGGGCCGCGACCGGCAAGGTCACGATCAAACCCTATGACAAGGCGGCCGAATTCACCGTCGGAAAATAGATCCCCGACAGGGGGTAAAAGGGGAAGGGGGCGGTGATCATCCGCCCCCTTTTTTGTCAGTAGGAAAAGGTTTCGGAGAAGGTGCGGTAGGGCACCGGCGGACGCGCCTCCAGCGATTGCGCCGAGTCCGTCCGATAGGTGTTGTTGCGCACCGTCACCGGTTCATCGGGCTTGGGCATGAAGACCGGCTTGCCGTCGTCGCCGATATACATCAGGTCGAAGTTGAAGCTGTCGTCCTGCGCGGCGGCCGCAAACGGGATCCAGCCCATCGAGTAGGGCGCGCGCGCCACCTCGAAACAGTGGAAGTGCCAGATCTTCCACTCGCCGTCCTGTTTGATGAAGTCGATGCCATATTTGAGATACACATTGTGCATCCACACCTTTTTCCCGTCGACCTCGACATTGGGTTCGAACATCCAGGCGGGCATCTTGGCGGCGTGTTCCGGCTTGGTCAGGCCTGACTCCAGGCCGTTGACGATCCAAAGGCCCTTGGCGGTCTGACCGTCTTCGGCCACCTCGATCACTGGAGTGGTCACATAGTGCATCACCAGCTTGCCGATCGGCGACGGGCGGTCGCGGTGATAGGCCATGATGCTGTCCCAGTTGGTGTATTTGCCCAGGTTCGAATATTGGGCGCTGATGCCGGGCGTCCCCTTCTTCGCCCAGAGCGGGATGATCTGCGCGTCCTGAAACGCATTGTGCAGGTACATGTAGCGCGAGAAGAGGTTCTCGACAGCCGAGCGATCGCGCGCGGCGCTGGTGGCGCGCTCGAGCTTCTCGATCTTCGCGCTGAGCTCGGCGACGCTGGGCGCCGCAGTCTGCGCCATGGCGTGCGGCGCGGCGGCGAACGCCGAAGTCGCTACGGCGAGTGCCAGGCTGTGCTTGAATTCCCTCATTCGGTCTCTCCCTAGGTTGAACTGGTTGCCTGGCGCCGCACAATGAACGCCGCCACGATCGCGGCGAGGCCGGCGAGCAGTGCGTTCTGCGGCAGTGCGCCGGTTTCGCCGCGCGCGAGATGGACCGCCGCCGCGCAGGCCTGATTGACGATCAGGTAGAGGGCGCCGCCGCGCGCAAAGCGGTGCCAACGCGCGCTGGCGGCGCCGAGCAGCAGCGCGAGCGCGGCGGCGAGTTCGGTCGCGCCGACGATGCGGCCAGCCGCGACGGGCAGGGCGAGCGTCCACGCATGATGCTGCGCGAGCACCGCGATGGAAGCGAAGGTCTTGAAATAGCCGAAGAACGCGAATGCGAACGCGAGCAGCAACGCGACGATCCTTGCGATACTGTTCGCGCCGCGAGCCACCCCGAGCTACCCCCTCATGTCAAATCCGGCCTTGACGCGACCGACTCTTTATAGAATGACGGTTCTAATTCGGATACATGGCGGGCGCAAGTGCCGGGGCCGGATACAGGCGGACAGGCCGCACCCGATGAAGCGAGAGGGTCTATGGGTACGATCAAGCGGGGCGTGAGCCTCTACAGCTATCAGAACGAGACGTTTCAGGGCAAAATGTCCCTGGAGGACTGCATCCGGACCAGCGCCGAGTTCGGCGCCTACGGCATCGAGGTGATCGGCGAGCAGACCTTCTGGGGCTGGCCCGAGGTCGGCGTCGAGGACGCGAAGATCGACGAGTGGCACCAGCTGATCGCCAAATATGACTGCGTCCCCGTCAGCCACGACTTCATGCTCGACTACAAGCGCTACAAGGGGCGCGAGATGCCGTTCGACGAGCAGGTCGCGAGCGTGCGGAACGACATCGATTTCGGCGCGCGGCTGGGTGCGAAATATATTCGCGCGCTCGTTTCGATCGCGCCCGAAGTGCTGGTCGCCGCCGCCCCCTATGCCGAGGAAAAGGGCATCAAGATCCTGATCGAGGTGCACGCGCCGCTGCACTTCGACCACCCGTGGATCGTCCGCCACGCCGAAGCCTTCGAAAAGAGCGGTTCGGACGCGCTCGGCTTCCTGCCCGACATGGGCATGTTCCTCCACGCCTATCCGCCGGTGATGGTCGAGAAGTTCAAGCGGCTCGGCGTGCCGGCGAACATCGCCGACTATATCGTCAAGGCCTATGCGGATCGCGTGCTCAGCGAATATGTGATCCTCAATGTCCAGGAGATGGGCGGCACCGGCCCGTCGATCGCGATGGCCGAGGTGCTGCGCCACAACGCCGCATACGAGCCCAAGCGGATGCTCGACTACATGCCGCGCATCCACAACATCCACGGCAAATTCTATCAGATGACCGCCGATTATGTTGAGCCGTCGATCCCCTATGACAAGATCGTCGCGGTGCTGAACCAGGGCGGTTACGACGGCTATATCTGCTCGGAATATGAGGGCAATCGCTGGATCGAGGACGCCGAGGAGCCCGACAGCGTCGAACAGGTGCGTCGCCAGCAGGTGATGCTGGCAAAGCTGATCGGCGAACCGACGCCGACGGCGCTGGCCGCGTAAGGGGAGGGCGGGACCATGATGGACAACAAGATGATCTGCACCGAGCAGTTCGAGAATTTCGTCGAGGATGGCGTGGTCAAGGGCTTCGCCTTCCTGGGCCGTCTGCCCTATTATCGCGGCCTCGGGCTCTCGATGGTCGAGGATATCCAGGTCACCGTGGACGGCGAGAAGATCGCGCGCGAGGATGTGCGCTTCTCGGTGCGTGGCAAGACCTACACGCTCGACGAGATGGAAACCGTCTATGACGATCGCTGGAACTTCGGGGAGAAGGCGCGGATCATCGCGCTGAAGCCGGGCGGCCTGGCACCGGGCAACCACCGGATCGAGTTCGCGGTGCGGATGCGGGTATCCTACCTGCCGTTCGTGCCGACGACCAGGGACAGCAAGGACCTGGCGCTCGCCGCCTGACCCATTCGGGCGGCGACGGGCACCGTGCCCCGCCGCCCGCCTGTCGCGCGTCCGCGCGCGGCGCAACGGATAGCGTTGATGACAGATCTGACTCTCGACCAGGCCGCCTCGCTGACCGCGGGCGGCGCGATGTGGTCGTCCGTGGCCATTGCCCAGGCGGGGATCCCGTCCTTCACGATGAGCGACGGTCCTATGGGCATCGCCAGCGGCAAGGTGGACGAGCGCGACATCGCCCGCCTGTCGCCCTGCGCCACCGCGCTGGGTGCCAGCTGGGACGTCGATCTGGCGCAGCGGATCGGCGTTCTGGTCGGGCAGGAAGCGGTCGGGCGCGGCGTCGACGCGGTGCTGGCCCCCAATATCAATCTGGCGCGCAGCCCGCTGGCGGGACGCGCCTTCGAATATTTTTCGGAAGACCCGCTGCTCGCCGGGATCATGGGTGCGGCCTGGATCACGGGCCTGCAATCGACCGGCACCGCGTCTGTGGCCAAGCACCTGGTCTGCAACGACAGCGAGACCGACCGCGACACGGTCGATGTCCGGGTCGACGAGCGGACGCTGCGCGAAGTCTATCTGCTCCCGTTCGAATTCGCCGCGCAGGCGGGGTGCGCCGGGATGCTCGCCGCCTATAACCGGGTCAACGGGCTGCACTGCGCGGAGCAGCATCACGTGCTCACCACTGTCGTCAAGGGCGAGTGGGACTATCGCGGCGCAATCATGAGCGACTGGTTCGGCACCCATTCGACCGAGCCGACACTGAACGCCGGACTCGACCTCGAAATGCCCGGACCCGCACGCTTTCTGGGCCTCAAGGCAGCGGCGGCGGTGGCATCGGGCAAGGTGACGCGCGCGCGCATCGACGATGCGGCTGCGCGCGTCGTGGGTCTGGCGCGCCGTGCGACGGGGGCCAAGACGACCCCGCTGAGTGCGGAGCAGATCGACGCGCTGCTGGTCGAAGCGGCGGCGGCGGGCTTCGTGCTGCTGCGCAACGCGGGCGATCTTCTTCCGCTGTCGCCGGAGGCGATCGACACGCTGGCGGTGATCGGCCCCAACGCCGCGTCCCCGTGTTTTCAGGGCGGAACCTTCGCCAAAATCTCGGTGTCGCCCGAGCTTGCCTCGCCGGTGGAGGCGATCCGCGGACGCTTCGGCGACCAGTGCGAAATCCTGTTCGAGCCAGGTGTGGACCCCGCACCGCGCCTGCCCGCCATGCCGGTACGCCCGGCGCGCGATCTCGGCGACGGCTGCGCGCGGGGCATGACGATCGACTATTTCGTCAGCGGCGACTGCACGGGCACCCCGCTGTCGAGCGAGACGCGCGACGCCAATTCGCTGGTGTGGTTCGTCGGGGTGCATGAACAGGCGCGGTTCGCGGAGGGCGGGTCGATCCGTGCGAGCGGGGTCTTCACCCCCGATCGCGACGGCATCCACCGCTTCCATCTCGGCGCCACCGGCGTCTCGCGCATGTGTGTCGACGGGGTCGAGATCGTTGCGACCACCCATTGCCCGCCGGGCGATGTCATGGGGGTACTCAAGGCCGGCGATTCGATGGTGGCTGAGGTCGAGCTGACCGCAGGCGAGCCGGTGGACGTCGTCGTCGAATTCAGCTTCGATCCCGCCCGCGTCCACGGCCTGTGGTACGGCATCCGCGCGCCGGGCAGCCGCGCGGAACTGCTCGCAGCCGCCGAAGCCGCTGCGCGCCGTGCCGATGCGGTGGTGCTGATGGTCGGTGAAACCTCGGACTCCAGCGTCGAGAGCAAGGACCGGCCCGATACGCTGCTTGCCGCCGATCAGATCGAACTGATCGCGCGGGTCACCGCCGCCAACCCGCGCACCGTCATCGTCGCCAATGTCGGCCACGCATTCGACACGTCATGGGAGGATCGCGCCGCCGCGCTGATCAGCGCCTGGTATCCCGGCGAGGGGTTTGCGCAGGCGATTGCCGAAGTGCTGGCGGGCGACCGCGAGCCGGGCGGACGGATGCCGGTCACGATCGCGCGGAATGAAGGCGATTATCCCGGCTATGCGCTCAAGCCCGATGCTGCGGGTCAGCTGCGCTACACCGACGGAGTCCGCTTCGGGTATCGCGGGCTGATCGCGGCGGGCAAGTCCGCGCGGCATTCGCTGGGGGCGGGGTTCGGCTATGCGCGCTTCGACTGGCAGGACGCCGCGGTCGAGGGCGATGCGGTCGCGGTGACCATCCGAAATATCGCGGCGCGCGCGGGGAGCGAGGTCGTCCAGGTCTATCGCGACGACCCGGAAGCAACGCTGGTCGGCTTCACCAAGGTACAGCTCGCGCCGGGCGAGAGCGCGCGGGTCCGCGTCCCCTTGACGCGCCGCCGCTTCATGCAGTGGGGCGAACAGGGCTGGACCGCGCTTGGCGACCGGGTCGCAGTGCGTGTCGCGCGCCATGCGGAGGATGCCGGGACGACGCTCACCGTCGACGTGACGGCCTTGCCAACCACCGGATTGTAACGCGGGGAGGCCGGCTATGCGGTTGCGAATGGGGATGATCGGCGGCGGACCGGGCGCGTTTATCGGCCCGATCCACCGCATCGCCGCCGAACTCGATCGCGAGATCGAGCTGGTTGCGGGCGTGTTCAGCAGCGATCCCGACCGATCGCGCGCGGCCGCCGCGGACTATCATATCGATCCCGACCGCGCCTATCCCGACCTCGACACGATGTTCGCAGGAGAGGCTGCGCGCGCGGACGGGATCGATTTCGTGTCGATCGTCAGTCCCAACCATCATCATCTGCCCGCCGCGCGCGCCGCGCTTACCGCCGGGGTCGCGGTGATGAGCGACAAGCCGATGACTGCGTCGCTGGCGGAGGCGCGCGCGCTGGCCGACCTCGTCGCGACCGCCGGGCGTCCCTATGCGCTCACCTACACCTATTCGGGCTATCCGCTGGTGCGCGAGGCGCGCGCGCGCATTGCCGCGGGCGCGATCGGGACGGTGCGCAAGGCCGTGGTCGAATATTCGCAGGGCTGGCTCGCTGGCCCCGCCGAGGGGAAGCAGGCGGAATGGCGTGTCGATCCGGCGCGGTCGGGCGCGGGCGGGTGCATCGGCGATATCGGGGTCCACGCCTTTCAGCTCGCCGAGTTCGTGACCGGGCTGCGCGTCACGCGCCTGCTCGCTGACCTTGCGGCGGTGGTCCCGGGTCGGGCGCTCGACGACGACTGCTCGGTCCTGCTGCGCTTCGACAATGGCGCGCGCGGCGTCCTGCTCGCCTCGCAGATCGAGGTGGGCGAGCTCAACGGGCTGCGCATCCGCGTCTATGGCGAGACCGGCGGGCTGACGTGGCGGCAGGAGACGCCCAACGACCTGACGCTGCATCATATCGACGGGCGCACCGAGATCGTCCGTGCGGGCGATGCGTCGCTCGGGCCCGATGCCCGCGCGCGGACCCGCACGCCTGGTGGGCATCCCGAGGGCTATCTGGAGGCGTTCGCCAATCTCTACCGCGATTTCGCCGCCCTGCTGCGGGGCGAGGTCGCGCCGCTGCTGCCCGACGCGACCGAGGGGCTGCGCGGCATGGCGTTCATCGAGACGGCGGTGACGGCAAGCCGCAACGAGGCCGGTTGGGTCGATCTGAAGCTATGAGGAGAGCGCGATGAAGACGTTGAAGGGACCGGGCATCTTCCTCGCCCAATTCGCGGGCGATGCCGCGCCGTTCAATTCGCTCGACAGCATCGCGGCCTGGGTCGCGTCGCTCGGATATAAGGGCATCCAGATTCCGAGCTGGGACAAGCGCCTGTTCGACCTCGACCGCGCCGCGGAGAGCCAGGATTATTGCGACGAAGTGGCGGGCATCGCCGCCTCGCATGGCCTCGTCATCACCGAGCTGTCGACGCATCTCCAGGGCCAGCTGGTCGCGGTGCATCCCGCCTATGACGCGCAGTTCGACGGCTTTGCGGCGGAGCATGTGCGCGACAATCCGGCGGCGCGGCAGCTATGGGCGGTGGATCAGGTGAAGAAGGCAGCGACCGCCAGCCGCCGCCTTGGCCTTGCCGCCCATGCCAGCTTCTCGGGCGCGCTCGCCTGGCCCTATGTCTATCCCTGGCCGCAGCGCCCGGCTGGCCTGATCGAGGATGCGTTCGACGAGCTGGCGCGACGCTGGCGCCCGATCCTCGATCATTTCGACGGCGAGGGCGTCGATATCGGCTTCGAGATCCACCCGGGCGAGGACCTGCACGACGGCGTGACGTTCGAGATGTTCCTCGAGCGTGTCGGCAATCATCCGCGCGCCAACATCCTGTACGATCCCAGCCATTTCGTGCTGCAGCAGCTCGATTATCTGGCGTTCATCGACATCTATCACGACCGCATCAAATGCTTCCACGTCAAGGATGCCGAGTTCCGTCCCAATGGCCGTTCGGGCGTCTATGGCGGGTACCAGGGCTGGGTCGACCGGCCCGGCCGCTTCCGCTCGCTCGGCGACGGACAGGTCGATTTCGGCGGCATCTTCTCGAAGATGGCGGCGAACGACTTTGCCGGCTGGGCGGTGCTCGAATGGGAATGCGCGCTCAAGCATCCCGAACAGGGGGCGGCGGAGGGCGCGCCGTTCATCGACCGCCACATCATTCGCGTCACCGACCATGCGTTCGACGATTTCGCGGCGGGTGGTGCCGATCGTGCGCTGAACAAGCGCATCATGGGGATTGGCTGATGGTCGCGGCGGAGCAGGGTGGCATCCTGCCGCGGCTCGGCTGGCCGACCCGCTTCGCCTTCATGGCCTGTGCCATGCCGGAGCTGATCAAGAGCTTCGCCTGGGACGCCTTCGTGCTGTTCTTCTATGCGCAGGTGGTCGGGCTCGACGGACTGCTGCTCGGTCTCGCGCTGGCGATCATCCTCGTCTTCGATGCTGTGGCGGACCCCTATATCGGGGCGCTGTCGGACCGGATGGACCGCGCGCCGCTCGGTCGTCGGCACACGCTGATGGCGGCGGCGGTCGTGCCGTTCGCGGTCGGCATCGCGATGGTGTTCCGCGTGCCGGGGGGACTTGAGCAATGGCAGATCTTTGCCTGGCTGCTCGGCTTCGGGCTGCTCGCGCGCGTCGGAATCTCCTTCTGGACCGTGCCGGCCTATGCGATGGGCGGCGAGCTGACGCGCGAGAGCGGCGAGCGCAATATCGTCGCGGTGATGCGCAACCTCGGCAATCAGCTCGCGATCCTGACCGTGCCCTGGGCGGCGTTCGCCTGGTTCTTCGTGCCCGGGGGTGGCTTCAGCAAGCCGCAGCTCAACCCGGCACCCTATCCCGATTTCGGGCTGTTCATCGCCGGGGCGGGGGCGGCGCTGATGGTCGTCGGCCTGATCGGCACCCGGGCGCGGATGCGCACGGTCGAGCAACTGGACCGGAGCATTGCAAGCGAGGCGCCCGAGACGCTGCTCCAGCTGTTCCGCCGCCTGGTCGCGGCGATCCGCATCACCCCCAATGTCGGGCGCTTGCTGCTCGTCGCGCTGCTCGTCCTGTTCACCAATTCGGTGGTCAACCAGCTGACGCTCCACCTCGCCACCTATTTCTGGCAGCTCGACGGCAGCTGGACCCCGCGGCTGCTGATCGCCGGGGTGCTGGGGTCGATGGTCGCGATGTTCCTCGCGCCCGCCTGGATGAAGCTGGTCGGCACGCGCGCGGCGATGATCTCCGGTCTTGCCGTGTTCTTCGTGGTGCAGGCCGGGGCGGTGCTGTTGCCGCTGTTCGGACTGTCGCCGCCGCCCGCCACCGCGGCGATCGGGGCATTCGTCTTCGCGTTCCGCGTGCTCGGCGGGCTCGCCTATGGCCTGTATGTCGTGCCGTTCAACACGGTAACCTACGATATCGGCGACGAGCATGAGGCGAACACCGGCAAACCGCAGCAGGGGCTGGTGGCGAGCTTCATGTTCATCGGGCTTCAGGTCGGCAGCGGGCTGGTCGCGCTGTTCGCCGGATCCTTCCTCGGCATCATCGACTTTCCCGTCGGGCTGCCGGTCGACCAAATGCCCCAGGACAAGGTGCGCGCATTGGCCTGGTTCTTCACCGGCCTGATCCTGGTGGCCGGAACGGCGATGGCCTGGCTGGTCGGCCGGTTCGATGTCTCGGCGGAAAAACAGGCGCGGATTCGGGCCAACCTCGCCCGGCTCCGCGCCATCGACGCTCAGCCGGAAGAGGTGAAGCCGGCCCCTGCGCCGTAGAACCTGACGGTGCCGTCGGTTTCGGTCGCGCTGACGCCGACGCACAGCTGGAGTCCGAACCGCAGCGGCAGCGCGGTTTCAAACGGCAATGTGGTCAGGCGGCGATTGGACCGCGGATAATAGTCGCGCCACTGTTCGGGTGGATCGAACGGCGCCGCTTCGCTCGGCGGCTCTGCCAGCCGTTCGGTCAGCGGCAGGCGCTCCATCCCGCCATGCTGCAGCACCATCCAATGAATCCGTGCGCCGTCCAGCACCTCCCACATCACCGAAAGTTCGGCGAGCGCCATCGCCGCTCCCGCGCGCGTGACAGGCGTTGGCAGCGGGAAGTGAAACCAGGCGTCCTTGCCCGCGCGCAAGCGGAAGCTCGAAAAGAAGCCGCGGTGCCACCCGAACCCATCGGACCAGTCCGCGCCGTCGACCGGCGCGAAATAATCGGTGCCGCGCTCCTGCGGCACGACGGCGGCGGAGGGCACCCAGATGCGGTCGACGATCGTCACGCCCATGTCGGCGCATTCCCTGCGAGCCACTTGATCGAACAGCCTGCGCTGGGTCGCTGCGGCTGGGGCGGCTGCCCGCCGGCCAGCAGCGCGTCCGCCGCACCGCGCAGGTCCGCGCCGGTCACCGGCAGGTCCGTCCGCAGCGGTGGCAGTCCCGGCACGGGCGGGCGGTTGATCTTGGGCCGGCTCGCGTCGAATTGCCCGGCATAGAATAGCCGCAGATCGCCATCGAACAGGAAGAAGTCGGGTGTGCAGATCGCCTCATAAGCGATCGCGACACGCTGATCGGGATCGTGGAGATAGGGAAAGGTGAAGCCGCGATCGGCAGCGAACGCGACCATGTGCTCGAAATCGTCCTCGGGGAACTCGACGATATCGTTCGACGAGATCGCCACCACCCCGATGCCGCGTTCCTGATACTCTCTGGCGAACGCGACGAATCCATCGATCAGATGCAGCACGAAGGGGCAGTGGTTGCAGATGAACGCGACGACCAGGCCCTCCGGACCCGCAACGTCCGCCAGCGTGCGCACGGTGCCGGTCGTGTCGGTGAGGGCGAAGTCGGGCGCGGGAGTGCCCAATGGCATCATGCGTGACATGCGAAGCATTCAACTCTCCCGCTAGAAATAGAATATACATTCTGATATCAGCCGCGTTCGAGGTCGGCAAGGATCGACGGGGAGAGGGAAAGGCATGTCCCAGACGGGATGGACCAGACGCGAATTTGGCGGTGCGGCGGCATTGATGGCAGCCGTGGTCGGTATGCCCGCGGCCGTATCGATGCTGTCGCGGCAGACCGAGGATGACGCACCGACCGATCGCCAGCGGACGATGATGCGCGCTGTCAGTCAACTCGTTGTTCCGCGTACCGGCACGCCCGGCGCCGGTGACGTCGGCGTCGGCGATTTCGTGATCCTCGCGCTCGCGCATGGGCTGGACGGAACGCGCCGGCCGGCTGCATCGCAGGCGCTGCCGCCGCTCGCCACCGGTCACGTGCGCCCCGACGGCAGCTTGCGCTTCGTCGCCTGGCTCGAGGCGGAGCTCGACCGCGCGGCAAATGGCGACTGGGTCGGCAAGTCCGAAGCGCGCCGCGCGGCCGTGCTGACCAAATTCGACGCCGATGCCTATGCGGCGCAGGGCGACCATCCATGGAAAAAGGTGAAGGGATTGATCCTGACCGGCTATTACACGTCCGAAACCGGCGGCGCACGCGAGCTGCGCTATGAGCTGACGCCGGGCCTCTTCGATCCCGCGGTGCCGCTGAAGTCCGGCGAGCGCGCATATTCGAGCGACTGGACCGCAGTGGATTTCGGCTGATGGCGCAGGACATGCAGTTCGACGCGATCGTCGTCGGCTCCGGCATTACCGGCGGATGGGCGGCCAAGGAGCTCGCCGAAGCGGGCCTCAAGGTGTTGATGCTCGAACGCGGGCGGATGATCGAGCACCAGACCGGTTATGTGAACGAGACCAAGGCGCCTTGGGAAATGCCGTTTCGCGGGCTCGGCGACGCGGAGAACTATGCGCGCGAATATCCGGTGCAGATGCTCAACCGGCACTTCACCGAATTTACCGAGCCGCATTTCGTCAACGATGCCGAAAATCCGTACAGTCGGGCCGAGGGGACCGATTTCAACTGGTTCCGCAGCTATAATCTGGGGGGCAGGTCGCTGACCTGGGGTCGGCAATCCTATCGCTGGTCGGACTATGACTTCGGCGCCAATGCGCGCGATGGCCATGGCACCGACTGGCCGATCCGCTATGCCGACCTCGCGCCGTGGTACGATAAGGTCGAGGAATTCATCGGCGTATCGGGCGCGGCGGAAGGCCTGCCGCAGCTACCCGACGGCAAGTTCCAGCCGCCGATGGCGCTCAACGTCGTCGAGCAGGCGGTGCGCGAGCGGATCTCGGCGCGCTGGCCCGAGCGGCGGCTGACCATCGGCCGCGCCGCCAACCTGACCCAGGCCAAGGAGGGACGTAGCGAATGCCAGCGCCGGTCGATCTGCGCGCGCGGCTGTTCCTATGGCGCCTATTTCTCGACGCAATCGAGCACGCTGCCGGCCGCGCAGAAGACCGGCAACCTCACGCTCATCACCGATGCGGTGGTGGAAAAGGTCGATTACGATCCCGCGACGCGCCGCGTAACCGGCGTGCGCTGGATCGATACGAAGAGCAAGGCGCGGGTGAGCGCGACCGCGCGGATGGTGTTCCTCAACGCCGGCGCGTTCAACTCCGTCCATCTGCTGCTCAATTCCGCCAGCGACGCGATGCCGAACGGGTTGGCCAATACCAGCGGGGTGCTGGGCACCCACATCATGGATCATGCCAGCACGCTGGCGGCGATCGCGCTGATGCCGGGGTTCGAACAATGGACGACCTTCGGCAATCGGCCGACCGGGATCGTCATCCCGCGCTTTCGCAACATGGATGCGATGGACGGCGTCGGACACAGCCGCGGCTTCTCTTTTCAGGGCGGCGCGCTGCAGTCGGGCTGGACGCGCGGCAAGCGCGAGGCTGGGATCGGCGCCGCATACAAGGACTCGCTCCAGCCGCCGGGGCCGTGGCGGATGGTGCTGGTCGCCTTTGCCGATTGCGTGCCGCGCGCGAGCAACCGGCTCACGCTGGACCACACGCGAACCGATGCCAACGGCCTGCCCGTGCTCAAGGTCGCCTTTGCGTTCGGTGCCGAAGAACATGCCGCGCTGGCACAGGCCAAGGCGGACGCGGCCGACATGATGACCCAGGCCGGGGGGCAGGTCATCATGGGGTTCGACCGGCCCAATCCGGGCGGCAGCGCGATTCACGAAATGGGCGGCGCGCGCATGGGCAATGATCCGGCGACATCGGTGCTGAACAAGTGGAGCCAGGCGCACGACATCGCCAATCTCTTCGTGACCGATGGCGCGCAGATGAGCTCGACCGCGTGCCAGAACCCCTCGCTCACCTATATGGCGCTGACCGCGCGCGCCGCGAACCACGCGGTCGAACAACTCAAGGCCGGAGCGATCTAGTCGGAATGCGTTCGGCGGTTCAACGGTCGGCGCTCTCCAGCATCCCGATGCTGTCGAGCCAGCGGTAGAACTGCTCGATCCACTCCGACGACGCCGTGCCGGGACGGCCGAGGCCGAAGCCATGGCCGCCATTGGCAAGCAGGTGAAACTCGATGGGGCGTCCGGCCTTGCGATAGGACTCGACCAGCGGAAAGCCGTCGACATTGCGCAGCAGGAAATCGTCCGCCGCGATCGCCACGAACATCGGCGGCGCGTCGGCAGGCACGGTCATCGCGGCCATGTTGGGATAAATCGGCGCGGCGAAGGCCGGCATCGTCGCGCCGCCCTGCGCGACCACCGATCGGGTCAGGAACCCGCCCGCGGAAAAGCCCATGAACCCGACCCGCCTGGGATCGATGCCATAGCGCGCGGCATTGTCGCGGACATGCGCGAGCGCGGCGAGACCGTCTGCCAGCGCTTCGGGCGGGGTGTCCTTGGGGTTGGCGAAGCTCACCTTCTCGCCGGCAATCATCCGGTTGAATTCGGCGTCCCACACCGCATTGTCGCGCGGCGTCGGCAGCACGCGATATTTGAGGACAAAGGCCGCAATGCCGTGATTGGCGAGCCAGCGCGCGACCTGCCACCCCTCCGCATCGATCGCCAGGCCCAGGAAGCCGCCGCCCGGCGCGACGATCACTGCGGCGCCGGTCGAGGGGCCCGCCGGCAGCACCGGGGTGAGGGTGGGGTGAGAGACGTTGCGCACGCCGATCGCGCCGTTCTGCAACATCCATTGTTCGCGATCCGGGCCCTGTCCGGGCGCAGTGGCGAGCGGTTCCGCGCCCGGCTGAAGCGGCGCTTCGATGACGTCGTGGCGGAACCGTGGCGGCTCCTGCGCCAGCGCCGGAGCCGTCCCCAGCAAGACGAGCAGAAGCGACGCCGTGATATGCCAGTGCGTGCTGGTCATGCGGTTGCCTCCACGGGCCGTGTGCGACCGATCAGGAACAGCACGGCGACCGCGCCGACCAGCCCGGTGATGCCGGCGACGAGGAACGCGCCCTGCATCGTGCCGACCTGTCCGCGCACGACGCTGACGATCAGCGGCGAGACGAACTGGCCGAAGAAGAAGCAGGCGGTCCACAACCCCATGCCACGACCGCGATGCGCGTAGGGCAGCTGTCCCTGCGCCCAGTAGATCAGCGTGACGACGCCCATCCCGGCGCCGGTCTGCTGCACGGCCATGCCCAGCACCATCATGCGCCAGTCGCCGGCGATCCCGATCAGCGCGAGGCCTGTTCCGAGAACGGCGAGGAATGCGGAAACCTGTCCGCGCGAGCTGATGCCATAGCGACCCAGTAGCCAGTAGATCAGCGCGCCGAGCAGCACGAACAGGCTGGGTAGCGCGGTGATCCGGCCGATCTTGCCCGGATCGGAGACGCCGAGCTCCTGCCAGACCAGCCCGCCGTTGATGATGAAGACATAATAGAGGATCGAGGAGAACAGCGTGACGCCGCCGATCGTCGCGAACACCCCCCACGGCACCTTGCCCGCGTCTGCGGCGCCGTTCGACACGGTCGCGGTCGTTTCCGACCGCGGCTCGTACATGAAGCGGAGCATCGCGAGGAAGATGGGGAAAGCCACCAGATAGAGCAGGAAGATGCCGTTCCACCGCCAGGCGGTGAGCGTGCCGGCGAAGAAGATCATCAGCGACGACAGGCCGGGACCGATCAGACCCTGGAGCGTGAGCCAGTTGCGACGGCCGCGGTCGTCCCAATAGTCCGCGATCAACGTGTTCAGGGTCGTGAGGATCGCCGCCTCGCTCAATCCGAGCAGCAGGCGCGAGGCGTAGATCGCATCGAGCGATTCGAGCAGGAACGGGACCGCCCCAAACACGCCGTAGAACAGGGTCGAGATCAGCAGCAGCTTGCGCCGACCGAACTTGTCCACGAGCATCCCGATGAACAGTGCGACCAGAGCGATCGTGAGGCCGGGCGCGGAAACCATCGCGGGCACCTTCCACCCGGCATTGGGATCGGCGCCGAAATGCTGAATCATCGCCGGCACGGCGGGGAACATCGACACGATCGCCATGATGGGCAGGAAGCCCGCGACGATCACGGTCAATCCCTGCGGCACGCCCGGCGTGCGTGATTTTACTGAAGCGTCCAACGCACCTGTCTCCCCTCGGTCGCGGCAATCTGAGGTGTTGGGCCCAGCCGCTTGCCTTGACGATAAGAGAAGTTCCCGCATAATAGAAGCATCATTTTAATTAGTGCCGACGGATCGCTCGTCGCATGGTTTCCGACGCGGAATTGGGGGACGGATGGTTGGGACGGCCAAGGCGCCGGCAGGCGCGGGCGCGGGCGAGGCACTGACCAGTCGCCAGAAGACCGTCGCGTTCGTGACGGTGCTGATCGCGCTTGTACTGGAAGTGGCCGACACCACCATCGTCAACACCGCGCTGCCCGAGATCCGCCGCGCGCTCGATGCGTCGCCGGCCGCGATGCAATGGATTGTGGCAGGCTATCTGCTGGTGCTCGGCGCGCTGCTTCTGCTCGGAGGCCGGCTCGGGGATGCGTTCGGTTATCGTCGCATGTTCCTGATCGGGGTCAGCGCGTTCATCGTGACATCGACCTTTTGCGGGCTCGCGCAGACTCCCGAACAACTCGTCATCGCGCGATTGTTGCAGGGTGCTGCGGGGGCGATGATGGGACCGCAGGTGATGGCCATCGTCCAGGTGCTGTTCACGCCCCTCGAACGCGTTGCCCGGCTCGCCTGGTTCGGCGTGATCGGCGGGCTGGCCGCGATCCTCGGGCCGATCCTGGGCGGGCTGTTGATCGAGGTCGATCTGTTTGGGCTCGGCTGGCGGCTCATCTTCCTCATCAATCTGCCGATCGGCCTGTTTGCCCTGTGGCTGGGCATCCGCACGATTCCGCGCACCCATGGCGCGCACGGGTTGCGGATCGACATACCGGGCGCGGCGCTGTTCGCCGGTGGCTTCGCCGGCGTTTTGCTGGCCTTGATCGACGGATCGGAACATGGCTGGCCCGCCTGGACTCTGGTAAGCGGACTGGGCGGACTCGCGGCGATCTACGCCGGATGGTGGCGTGCGCAGGTTCGTCGGCGCGACGGTCTGGCGGCGATGATCGAGCCGACGCTGTTCGAACTGCGGACGTTCCGCTGGGGCCTGCTCGCCATCCTCGCCTTCGCGTCTTCGGCGACGGGGTTCCTGCTCGTGCTGGCGGTCTCGCTCCAGCAGGGCCTGGGCAAGTCGCCGCTACAGACCGCGCTGATCCATGTGCCCTTCAGTCTGGGCGTCATGGCGGGGATCAGCCTGATCGGGAAACGCTATCTGCCGCGATTCGGGCGGTGGCTGCTGGTCGGTGGCACGGGCGTGCTGGCGGTCGGTGGCGCGCTGTCGCTCGCGCGGGTCGCGCAGGGGGATGGCGGTAGCGCGATCCTGCTCGCCTTGCTGGGCCTTGCCGGCATGGGCATGGGCATGGTCGCAGGCCCTCTCCCCCCGGTAGTGGTCGCGGACGTCGACCGGATCCATGCCGGAACCGCCAGCGCAACGCTACGGACCGCGCAGCAGCTGGGCGGGGCGCTGGGCATCGCGATCGTCGGCTCGGCCTTCTTCCTTGGCGCGAACGGGGAAGGGGCCGGACGGCTCGCGGGGCTCATGCCGGCCAGCGCAATATTCGTCCTGCTGCTGGCGCTGTCGGCAATCGCCTCGCTGCGCCTGCCTGCCGACATATTTGGAACGCGCGCACCGAGTCCGCGTTGAGCTGCGCGCCGGGCCCATATTCACAGTAACAATTCCAATATCTCGCCGATGTCCGCGCCGATGCCGGCACGTCCCAGTCATGAGGTCGTCCGCAGCCTGTATCCAACGCCCGGTTCGTTCTGAATCAGCGCCGGTCGCGCCGGGTCTGCTTCCAGCTTCTGTCGAAGGTTGCGCACGACAATCCGCAGATAGTCGACCCGCGTCGCATGAGCCGGTCCCCAGACAACCTGTAACAATTGCGTGTGACTGATCACCCGGTCGGGGCGCCGCGCAAGTTCCGCGAGCAACTCATATTCCTTGGGCGACAGGTGCACTTCCTCGCCGGCGCGTCGAACGCGGCGGTGGACCAGATCGATCTCGATCTCGCCGACAGTTACAAGTTCGCGGTCGGCGCTGCTTGCGAGACGGTGGCGCAGGGCGGTGCGGATGCGCGCCAGCAGCTCGTCGGTATCGAACGGCTTGGTCAGATAATCATCCGCGCCCAGGTCGAGCGCGGCGACCTTCTCCGCGACATCTTCGCGCGCCGAGACGACGAGCAGCGTTGCAGTCGAACGTGTCTTGATCGGCTGGATGAGTTCGATCCCGTCGCGGTCGGGCAGGCCAAGGTCGAGCAGCACCGCGTCGGGCTTCTCGATGTCGAGCAGCGACAGCCCTTCGCGCGCGGTGCCCGCCTCGACCGCCACATGCCCCGCGCGCTGGAGGGCAGCGCGGAGCAGGCGGCGGATATGGACGTCATCCTCGATGACGAGAACTTTGGTCGACAGGGCCATCCCCCCGTTTACGGCTGCGGCGCCGCCCGGTCGAGCGCTCGGTTCAAGGCGAGGACATTCACCCGATCCTCACCGAGAAAGCCCAGCATCGGCGTTTCGATATGGCGACGGACGAGCGTCTCGACGGTGCCGCGCTTCAGGCCCCGCGCGGCCGCCACGCGATCGAGCTGCAACAAGGCCGCTTCGGGGCTGATATGGGGGTCGAGCCCTGAAGCGGAGGTCGTCACCAGATCGGCGGGGACCGATTGTCCTGGTGAAGTCCTGTGGGCGGCGACATCGGTCGTCACGCGATCGATCAGCGCCTGCGAAGTCGGGCCGAGGTTCGAGCCGGCCGAAGCGGCGGCGTCATAGCCATCGGCACCGGCGGCCGAGGGGCGGCCATGGAAATAGGTCTCGCCGACAAATTTCTGGCCGAGCAGTTCGGAGCCGATCACGCGGTCCCCCTCGCGGATCAGGCTGCCATTGGCCTGATGCGGAAAGACGAGTTGCGCGACGCCCGTGATCAGCGCGGGATAGGCGAGGCCGAGCAACAGCGCGAACAAGGCGGTCAGCACGAGTGCCGGGCGCAGGGCGGTTTTGAGGTCGGTGAGCATGGAATGACTTCCTTCATAAGCCCCTCCCCTCGAGGGGAGGGGCTAGTTCCACTAGGCGAGGTTGAGGCCGGTGACGGCCAGGTCGATGAACTTGATGCCGATAAACGGCGCGACGAGGCCGCCCAGGCCATAGACGGTGAGGTTGCGCGCGAGCAGCGGACCCGCCGCCATCGGCTTGTACGCGACACCCTTGAGCGCCAGCGGGACGAGGCACGGGATGATCAGCGCGTTGAAGATAATCGCCGACAGGATCGCGCTTTCGGGCGAGCCCAGACCCATCACGTTGAGCACGCCAAGTCCCGGATAGAGCGCGACGAACATCGCCGGGATGATCGCGAAATATTTCGCGACGTCGTTCGCGACCGAGAAGGTGGTCAGCGCGCCGCGCGTCATCAGCAGCTGCTTGCCGAGGCCGACGATCTCGATCAGCTTGGTCGGGTCGCTGTCGAGATCGACCATGTTGCCCGCCTCGCGCGCGGCCTGGGTGCCGGTGTTCATCGCCACGCCGACATCGCTCTGGGCCAATGCAGGCGCATCGTTGGTGCCGTCGCCGCACATCGCGACCAGCTTGCCGCCCGCCTGTTCCTTGCGGATCAGCGCCAGCTTGTCCTCCGGCGTCGCCTCGGCGAGGAAGTCGTCGACCCCGGCCTCGGCGGCGATCGCGGCGGCAGTGAGCGGGTTGTCGCCGGTGATCATCACCGTGCGGATGCCCATCCGGCGCAGTTCGGCGAAGCGTTCGCGCACCCCGGCCTTGATCACGTCCTTGAGCGCGACCGCGCCGAGCAGCTTGCCGTCCTTGGCCACCGCCAGCGGGGTCATGCCGGCGCGGGCGATCTCGTCGGTCAGCTTGCGCAGTTCCGTGGCAGCTTGTGTGTCTCCAAGCCCAGGATTGGCGCGCAGGACCGAATCCACCGCGCCCTTCTGGATCAGCCCTTCGGCGATCTTGACGCCGGAAATGCGCGTCTGGGCCGTGAAAGGAATGACTTCCGCTTCCGCCGGGAGGCTGGGCACCGATACGCCGAATTTGTCGCGCGCCAGCACCACGATCGACCGGCCCTCCGGCGTCTCGTCGGCCAGGCTGGCGAGCAGGGCGGCGCGCGCGAGGTCCTCGACTGCCGTGCCGGACAGCGCGCGAAACTCGCTCGCCTGACGGTCGCCGATCGTGATCGTGCCGGTCTTGTCGAGCAGCAGCACGTCGATATCGCCCGCCGCCTCGACCGCGCGGCCCGACTTGGCGAGGACGTTGAAGCGCACCAGCCGGTCCATGCCGGCAATGCCGATCGCCGACAGCAAGGCCGCGATGGTGGTGGGGATCAGCGTGATCAGGAGGGCGGCGAGGATCGCGACCGGAATGCTTCCGCCCGCATAGCTGGCAAAGCCCGGAATGGTTGCGACCGCGATCAGGAAGATGATCGTCAGACCGACCAGCAGGATGGTCAGCGCGATCTCGTTGGGGGTCTTTTGGCGCTCGGCGCCCTCGACCAATGCGATCATGCGATCGAGAAAGCCCTGACCCGGCTCCTGCGTGACGCGCACCTTGATCGAGTCGGAAATGACGCGGGTGCCCGCCGTCACTGCCGAACGGTCGCCGCCGGCCTCGCGGATCACCGGCGCGCTTTCGCCCGTGATCGCGCTCTCGTTGACCGATGCGACGCCCTCGACCACCTCTCCATCGGCGGGGATCAGGTCGCCGGTCTCGACCAGCACCAGATCACCTTTTTCAAGCAGCGATGCACCGACCAGCCCCCAGGCGTCGCCGACGCCGATCAGGCGCTTGGCCTGAAGCTCCGCCTTGGTCGCGCGGAGCGATGCGGCCTGTGCGCGGCCCCGGCCCTCGGCCAGCGCCTCGGCAAAGGTGCCGAACAATACGGTCAGCCACAGCCACACGATCAGCTGGATCTGGAACGGGATGGCGAGGCGCTCGCCCCCGATCCCGAGCAGCACGGTCAGCAGCAGCGCAACCACGGCGGTGACGAACAGCACCGGGTTGCGGATAAGCTGGCGCGGATCGAGCTTCTTGAACGCGTCGCCGATCGCAGGGAGGATCAGGTCGGCGGTGAACATGGATTTGGTGGTCATCAGTCGGCACTCAGAAGAGCTGGCCACGGACCATCGCGATGTGATCGGCGATGGGTCCAAGCGCGAGCGAGGGAAGGAAGGTGAGGCCGCCCAGGATCAGGATGATCCCGACGAGCAGGCCGACCCACAGGCCGCCGGTGGTCGGGAACGAGCCCGCGGTTTCCGGCGTGTATTTCTTGGCGGCGAGGCTGCCCGCGATGGCGAGCACCGGCACGATCACGAAGAACCGGCCCAGCCACATCGCGACGCCGAGCAACGCATTGTAGAAGGGCGTGCCCGAAGTGATCCCGGCAAAGGCCGAGCCATTGTTGCCGGTCGCCGAGCTGAACGCATAGACGATCTCCGAAAAGCCGTGCGGCCCCTTGTTCAGCGGTCCCGCAAGCCCGTCGGGCAACACCGCGGCGAGCGCGCTGAAGCCGAGGATGCAGAGCGGGAGGATCGCGATGGCGAGCACCGCCAGCTTGACCTCCCGGCTTTCGATCTTCTTGCCGACATATTCCGGCGTGCGCCCGACCATGAGCCCCGCGACGAACACCGCGAGGATGGCGAAGAGCAGGAAGCCGTAGATACCCGCGCCGACGCCGCCGATCACGACTTCGCCCAACTGGATATTGAGCAGCGGGATCATGCCGCCCAGTGCGGTGAAGCTGTCATGCATTGCATTGACTGCACCGCACGATGCGGCGGTTGTGACCGTCGCGAACAGCGTCGAAGCGGCGATGCCGAAGCGGACCTCCTTGCCTTCCATATTGCCGCCGGGAACGCCCAGCGCATGGAGATTGGGATTGCCTGCGGCTTCGGCCCAATAGGCGGCGCTCGCGCCCGCAGTGAATAGGATCAACATCGCGGCGAGGATCGCCCAGCCCTGGCGGGTGTTGCCGACCGCCTTGCCGAACGTCCAGGTCAGTCCCGCGCCGATCGCGAAGATCGACAGCATCTGGACGAGGTTGGTCAGCGCGTTCGGATTTTCGAACGGATGCGCGCTGTTGGCGTTGAAGAAGCCGCCGCCATTGGTGCCGAGCATCTTGATCGCTTCCTGCGACGCGACCGGGCCCAGCGCGATCGATTGCCTCACGCCCTCAAGCCCCGTCGCATCGACCAGGCTGGCAAAGGTCTGCGGCACGCCATTGGCGACAAGAAACAGCGCATAGACCAGACAGATCGGCAGCAGCAGATAGAGGGTGACGCGCGTCACATCGGCCCAGAAATTGCCGAGTCCGCTGATCTGACGCCGCGCAAAGCCGCGAAAGAGCGCAAAGGCGATCGCGATGCCGGTTGCCGCCGACAGGAAGTTCTGGATCGTCAGCCCCAGCATCTGGCTGAGGTTCGACAGCGCGACCTCGCCCGCATACCATTGCCAGTTGGTATTGGTGGTGAAGCTGGTCGCGGTGTTGAACGCGCCATCGGCGGTAAGGCCGGCAAGCCCGCGCGGGTTGATCGGCAACACGCCCTGCAACCGCAGCACTGCATAGGTGAACAGCAGCAGCGCTAGGTTGAAGACCAGCATGTGCAGCGCATAGCGGCGCCAGCTCTGCTCGACGGTCGGGTCGATCCCGGCGAGCTTGTAGAAGCCGCGTTCGACCGGACCCAGCACCGCGTGGAGCGGCGTGCGACGCCCTTCATACAATGCGAACAGCCAAAGCCCCATTGGCTTGGCGAGCGCCGCGACCAGCGCGACGAACAGGAGGATCAACCCCCATCCCTGGACGGTCATAGCATCAGGACTTTCAGAATTTCTCGGGCCGGACGAGCACGGCGGCGAGGTAGAGGAGCAGGGCGAGTGCGGTAGTGCCCGCGAGCGTCAGGTGAAGGCTCATCTCAGGCCTCGTCGCACAGGCGCAGATAAGCGAGCGTCGCGAGGAACAGGCCGCCGAGTATGGCGAGCCAGATCACGTCAGACATGAGGGAAGACATGGGGCGGACTCCGAATGGTTTCGGAGGGTCAATTAGGCGCGGAACCCGTTAAGGTTCGCCGGTGAATGCGGGCATTCCGCATTAAGAAAGCATAAGGATTGGGTCGCCGCGGTTGGCTTTCGCCCGCGCGCGCGTCAGTGTCGCGTCGATGCCAGACCCCGACTCCCGCCCTTCCCCCGAAGCCCTGCTCCGCACCGCACAGCGCGAAGCGCGCGGCAAGCTCAAGATATTCCTCGGCGCGGCGCCCGGCGTCGGCAAGACGTTCGAGATGCTGCGCGAGGGCGCCGAAAGGCTGAACGGCGGAACCGATGTCGTGGTCGCGGTGGTCGAGACGCATGGCCGCGCCGAAACCCAGGCGCTGGTTGCGCCGTTCGAAGTGATCGCGCGCCGCACCCTGTCCTATCGCGGGCATGAGCTGGAGGAGATGGACCTCGACGCGGTGCTTGCACGCCGTCCGCAGCTCGCGCTGGTCGACGAGTTCGCGCACACCAATGTCGAGGGCAGCCGCCATCCCAAGCGCTGGCAGGACGTGACGGAGCTGCTCGACGCGGGCATCGACGTCTATACGACGCTCAACGTCCAGCATGTCGAAAGCCTCAACGACGTCGTCGCGAGCTTCACCAAGGTGCGGGTGCGCGAGACCGTTCCCGACAGCGTGTTCGACGGTGCCGAGATCGAGGTGGTCGACCTGCCGCCCGACGAGCTGATCGAACGGCTCAAGGAGGGCAAGGTCTATGTCCCCGCCGAAGCGTCGCGCGCGCTCGGCCATTTCTTCTCCAAGCCCAATTTGTCGGCGCTGCGCGAGATGGCGCTGCGCCGCGCCGCGCTCAGCGTCGATCAGGCGTTGCTCGAGCATCTCGACGCGAGCGCGCTGCCCGGCACCTTTGCCGGGGGCGAGCGGGTGCTGGTCGCGATCAGCGAACTGCCGGGGTCCGATGCGCTGGTGCGCGCTGCCAAGCGCCTCGCCGATGCCCTGCGCGCACCGTGGCAGGCGGTCTATATCGAAACCCCGCGCGCCGAACGCTTCGGCGAAGCGGAACGCCGCCGCATCGCCAACACGCTCAGCCTCGCCGCCAGCCTGGGGGCGACCATCGCGACCGTGCCGGCCGCCAATGTCATCGAAGGGCTCACCACCCATGTGACCGGAATGCGCGCGACCCAGCTGGTGATCGGCAAGTCGGTGCGCAGCTGGTGGTTCGAACTGCGTCACGGATCGGTTGTGAATGCGATGCTGCGCGCCGGGAACGGCCTGGCGGTGCATGTCATCCCAGCGGCAGGGGAAACCGGATCAACGCGCGCTGCCAGAGCGGCTGGGTCGGATTTATGGGGAGACCCGAGCGTTTACGGGATCATCGCAACGATGGTCGGTGCGACGATCGGCGTCGGAAAACTGGCCGAGCCCTGGATCGGGCTGGGCGGCGTCGACCTGATCTTTCTGCTGCCGGTGATCCTGGCTTCCGGTCGCTTCGGACTGCGACCGGGGCTGATCACCGGACTCCTTGCCGGGCTGGCCTATAATTTCTTCTTCCTGCCCCCGTTGCACACCTTTACCATCGCCGACCCGCAGAGCCTGCTCACAATGTTCGTGCTGATCGGCATCGCCGCATTCACCGCGAACCTGGCAGGCAAGCTCAAGGCGCGCGCAACCTTGGGCGCACGCGGCGCACAGGAGAATGCCGCGATCGCCGCATTCGGCCAGGCGCTCGCGCGCGCATCGGATTGGGAAACGACCAGCGCAATCATCTGTGACGAAGTATCGCGCCTGCTCGACCTCAACGTCGTCCTGCTCAACCGGCGTACCGACGACCTTGGGATCGTGGCAAGCTGCCCGGTGGCGCGCGGCGAACTGGGGCCGGTGAACCGTGCGGCGGCGGACTGGGCCTGGGACCGCGCCGAAGCGTCCGGCGTGGGGACCGCGACGCTCAACGCAGCCGATTGGCAGTTCCACCCGCTCAAGACAGCGCTCGGCGTGCTCGCGGTCATCGGCATTGCGCGCCCCGACGGACGCGATCCCGTTCGCGCTGACCGCGCTGTGCTGCTCCAGACTCTGCTCGGACAGGCGGCACTGGCGCACGAACGGCTGAAGCTGGAGGACGAGGTGCGCGAGGTCAGCCTGCTCAAGGAGCGCGACCGGCTCCGCGCGGCGCTGCTGTCGTCGATCGGGCATGACCTGCGCACGCCGCTCACGTCGGTCGCGACCGCGATCGAGGCGATCGCCGTCGACCATCCCGGCGCGCCGACGCTTCCGATCGCGCGGATGGAGGTGGCCCGGCTGCGCCGCTTCCTCGACAATCTGATCGACATGGTCCGGATCGATTCCGGCACGCTCGAACTGCATCCCGAGCCGATCGACCTGACCGACGCGATCGGCGGTGCGGTCCATGACCTCAAGGATCTGTTCCGCGGTCGGCATATCGACCTCAAAGTTCCCGCAAATCTGCCCTTCGTCAGTGCCGATCCCACATTGCTGCATCACATCCTGATCAACCTGCTGGCCAATGCGGCGCAGCATGGCGGCGAGCGCGGGACCATCACGATCCTGGGCCGCCGGACGCCCGATGCAGTCGAGCTATCGGTGCAGGACGAGGGTCCGGGCCTCCCGGCAGGTCAGGAAGCGCGGATTTTCGAGACCTTTGCGCAAGGACGCGGCAGCGACCGCCACGGCGGCAGCGGCCTTGGACTTGCCATCGTCAAAGGATTTGCCGACGCGATGGGCATCCGGGCATCGGCGGCGAACCATGACCAGGGGGGCGCTGCGTTCACGCTGCACTTCCCCAATCGGCTTCTGGAAATCGCTTCGCCTGTCAGCAATGCCTGAGCTGATCCACGACACCAACTGTCCGCTCCAACGATTTCGTCGCCAAAGCCTGCCCGCTCTGCCGGCCCAATTCCGGAAATCCAGAATTCTCACGCTTCTGGCTTGACGATGGTGACCCCTACGGAAGCCTCTTAATTATTATATCGCATTGAGAAACGCCAATAAATGCAGACTATGTGCGATCAGTACCATCAAATATACCATCACAACAATGAGATATCCTGATGCTGTTAGGTGAGGGCAATGCTCTCTGACTCTCGGTCGAGCCTCGCATGGGCGTTCGGGCGCCCGAGTGGCGCTATGCGGGTTCAATCCGATAGCGCGGTGCCTGATTTAGACGCGTCTGCCCACGCGTATTCGACAAGCGAAACACGGAGAACGTATGTTTGTCGTCAGTACGAAATAGACCATTCTGGACACGATCGATTCTGGCTCGGCCCTCGGAAGTTGTTAGGCTGATCGCGGGTGAATTGGAGCGGCTGAAATTACCCTTGCAATGTTGGAATTCAAATGTTCCTACAATGTTCTTCAACGGCGGGAGTGGGAATATGAAGGAAGCAAGGACGGGCGCGGTTATTCTGGTCGCGGCGCTCACAGGACTGGCTGCAGCGGCCGCAGAAACAGTGACCTATGGCTATGACACGCAGGGACGGGTGAAATCGGTCGCGGTGTCGGGCGGTCCGGCGAATGGAACAAACACCGCGATTTGCTATGACGCCGCGAACAACCGCGAACGATTTACGATGAATGGCAGTGGGTCAGCGGCCTGTTCGCAGGCGCCCTATCCGACACCAACGCCGACAGCGGCGCCTTGATCGGATGAGAAAGCCGCGACCGACGTAGCGTCGCGGCGCATCGATTTCAGAGAGATTCGGAGATAAACATGAACATGCGAGCAATTTTGCTCGCCAGCGCGGCGTCGCTGGCGGGAACGGGGATGGCGTGCGCGCAGACCGGGCCGATGGCTCCAGTGCGTCAGACGCTGGACGACAATGGCGTCGACCTTTTGCGGGGCGAGCTGGTGGTCGAAAAGACGCTGCTTACGATCGGCGGCGATCAGGGCATGCAATATCGGGTTCGTACTCAGGGAACCGGTACGCGCAGCAATATCTGGGCGTCGCTGTACAAGTCCGGCTCTACCATCATGGCGAGTGTCGATAATGTGACCGACCGGTTCACGGTCTCGGGCTCCACCTTCACACCGACCGAAGCGCGGGGCGCGACGCTGACGGTGTCAGGTAGCACCTATACCTATACGTCGCGCGAAGGCACGGTGGTGACCTTCACCAAGCCAGCGGCGAACGAGGTGGCATATGACACGTATGCGACCGAAGGATTCGCAACCTCGATCGCGCGGCCCAGCGGCGAGCGGATCGACCTCACGTACGAGCGCCGTCTGTTCTGCGTGGCCTATGAGGGCGATTTCTGCACGGGCGGGTGGAACTGGGCGCGGCGAATCGCGTCGGCGAAGAACTCGAACGGCTATGCCTTCAGTATCGGCTATGCGAGCGACGATCTCGAAGATGGCAGCCAGCTGCTGCCGTGGCTGGCGATCGGCAACGTCAAGGCCGTCAACCTCACGCAGGAATATTGCAACACGGCAGCGGCCTGGTGCGCGACAACCGGCAACTGGCCGACGCTCGACACGCCCAACAGCCAGTATGTCGGCACGACGATGGGCCCGAGCGGCATCACCGCGATCACGCTGCCGGGCAACAGTACGCCGGACGTGACCATCGCGTACACGAGCGGCAAGGTCAGCGCGATCACCGACCATGCTGGCACGACCAGCTATGCCTATGCGGATGCGAGCGGCGAGCGCACCGTACCGTCACCAATGCGCTATCGCAGACGACCACCTATGTGTTCGACATCACCAGCGAGCGGCTAAAATCGGTCACCAATGGTGTCGGCAAGACCGTCTCCTATCAGCACGATGCCAGCGGGCGGCTCACGCGCGTGACGCAGCCCGAGGGCAATTACACGAAGCTTACCTATGATGGCCGTGGCAACATCACTGAAACGCGAGCCGTCGCCAAGTCCGGATCGGGGCTGTCCGATATCGTCGAGACCGCGAGCTTCCCATCGACTTGCTCCAACCCGGTAACCTGCAACCAACCGACATCGACCACCGACGCGCGCGGCAAGACGACCGACTATACCTACAGCTCAACCCATGGCGGAGTGCTGACGGTCACGCTTCCCGCGCCGTCGGGATCGGGCACCCGACCTCAGACGCGCTATACCTACGCAACGCAGCAGGCGCAGATCAAGAACGGCTATGGCTCGATCGTCGGTTCGGGGCAGAATGTGACGCTGCTGACCGGCGTGTCGCAGTGCCTGACGGGCTCGGTTTGCACCGGCACTGATGATGAGCAGAAGCAGACGATTGCCTATGGCAGCACCGGAGTCGCCAACAACCTGTTGCCGACCAGCGTTACCGTGGCAGCGGGCGATGGCACCGTCAGCTCAACCACAACTGCGAGCTATGACGCGATCGGCAATCTGACCACGGTCGACGGACCGCTGTCGGGAACGGCTGATACGACGACCTATCGCTACGACTCCTATCGCCGTCCGGTCGGAATGATTGCGCCCGATCCCGATGGAGCGGGCGCCCGCAAGCGCCGGGCGACGAAGCTCACCTACAATGCCAATGGGTTCAACACCGTCACCGAGCTGGGGATTGTCAACGGGACGTCGGACACCGATTGGGCGGCGTTCGTCACGACGCATAAGGTGGAAACGAGCTTTGACGGCGACGGGCGCGCAACGCGTCAGGTGTTACGCTCGGGCAGCACCATCTATGGCGTGACCGATATGAGCTATGACGCGGCTGGGCGCGCAAATTGCGTAGCTCAACGGATGAACCCCGCCGCGTGGGCGACAGTGACGACCGCTTGCACGGCGCAGACAGCAGGCAGCGATGGCCCGGACCGAATCGCGCAGACCCTTTACGACGCTGCAGGCCGGGTGATCCGTACGATCGGGTCGAAGGGGATCAGCGGCGGTGAGGTGCATGAGACCGCCACCTGGACCGACAATGGTCAGTTGCGCACGCTCATGGACGGCATGGGGAATCCCACTACGTTCGAATATGACGGGTTCGACCGGCTGAAGAAGACGCGCTATCCTTCCACCGTGGTCGGATCGCTTGCGAGCTCGGCCACCGATTACGAAGAGCTGACCTACGACGCCGGATCGAACGTAACCAACCGCCGACTTCGTGACGGCAACAGCATCGGCTACACCTATGACGATCTGAACCGCGTCACGACCAAGAACCTGCCCGGGACCGAACCCGACGTCAGCTACACCTACAATCTGCTCGGCCATCTGACGGGGGCTTCGCAGACCGGCAATGCGCTCACGTACACTTTCGATGCGCTCGGTCGCAATGTCGGAGAAACCGGGCCCCAAGGCACGATAAGCTATCTGTATGACGCCGCCGGGCGGCGCACGCGCACGACGTATCCGGGCACCGGTCTGTACGTTGCCTATGATTATGATGTGACCGGCAACGTCACCGCAATCCGGGAGAACGGCGCGGCGTCGGGCGCTGGCGTGCTCGCGACCTATGGCTATGACGATCAGGGCCGCCGCACGAGCCTCACGCGGGGCAACGGGGTGGTGACAAGCTATGGCTATGACTCGGTATCGCGACTGACGTCGCTGGCGCACAATCTGGCGGGTACCATCCAGGATACGACGAGCACGTTCACCTACAACAGTGCCGGACAGATCAAGACGCGGGCGATCAGCAACGATGTTTATGCCTGGACCGGCGGCGCGACGGTCGATCGCGGTTACACGCGCAATGGGCTGAACCAGTATACCGCCGCAGGCGGCACGAGCTTCAGCTATGACGGCAAGGGCAACCTCACCGCGTCGGGATCGGAGAGCTACACCTATAGCAGCGAGAATCTGCTCAAGACCGGACCGTCGAGCGTGACGCTCACCTATGATCCGCTGCTACGCCTCTATCAGAGCAGCACGGCGGCGCGGCGGTTCGCGTACGACGGTGGCAACGTTATCGCCGAATACAACACCAGCAATACGCTCCAGGCGCGGCATGTGTTCGGTCCCGGCGCAGACGAGGCGATCGTCTCCTATGATGCGAGCGGAAACCGTAGCTGGCTGATCGCCGACGAGCGCGGTAGCATCGTTGCGAAGACCAACGGCAGCGGCGCTCCCACTGCGATCATGGCATATGACGAGTATGGTATCCCTGATGGTGATGATGTGGGCCGGTTCCGCTACACGGGGCAGGCCTGGTTGCCGGAGCTGGGGCATCAGTATTACAAGGCGCGGATGTACTCGCCCACGCTAGGCCGATTCATGCAGACCGATCCCATCGGATATGGCGACGGGATGAACCTCTATGCTTACGTGGGGAACGACCCGGTTAATTTGATCGATCCCGACGGAATGGAGGGTGTGTGTGCGCACCTCGTTGATGAGAACGGCAACCCTATTTCGGGAGGTTGCAATCGGTGGGGAAATGGGGGCGGCGTCGCCCAGCCAAGCAGACACGCGCCTCATCATGAGCCGCGTGAGGTGGTGTTAGAAATTGTTGTGACAGCTAAGCGTCTACCGCGAGAGGGTCTGATGGGTAAGAAGATACTCGATGACATCCTCGATTGTGGTATCGAACAACTCGGATTGTCGACCGTACTATCGGCAGACCTCGTAAGAAGAGGGTTGCCAGAGCCCGGTAGCAAACGTTTTGTAACAAGAGGGTCGTCCCCAGGAACATCGAAACTATCAAGCAGCCTCTCAAAGGCGTTTCCTCAGAAAATTCCTCGAACGTGGACGCCTGATCTTTCGTTTTTTACACTGGAGATACGAGCTCAATACGGCGCATTGGTCGAGTTTCGTCTACCCTTGGCCGCACAGCAGGTAGACTGCTTCCGGTAATCGGTGCTGGATTCTTGATTTGGGACATAGGATCGACGGCGTACTGTGTGTACAGGAAGAATTAATATGGATGAAACAGAAAAAGGATTAGTTGATATCTTGCTCAGGGACTTTTCTGTTCGCCGTGAAGTCTTTTCGCATAGTCTAATATGCTATGATATTGGTATTTGCGATGGAGAGTTTCAGGAATTTATGGCTCTTGCTGAGGAGCGCTTTGATCTGAAGCTTCCTTCGCCTTGTCCCCTGCCTTTTAAAGAGGAAGAGGCATCTATTGAGATCGTCGCAGATTGGATCAAGCTTCAGCAACGCGAGTAATTTGGGAAAGAGGGTTGCTCGGTCGATTGGGGATGGCTGACTCAGTTTCAAGAACCTAACGCGCTGTGTCCGGAATCTCCTAAAATTCCAGCGGCGGTTTTCTATCGCTCTGGTATCCACCACATCTCCGACGGGCCGTGGCCGCTGACGCGATGGTCGACTAGCGCGATAGGAGCGTGAAGCGAGACGCGAAATCAAAGGAACTCGCACTGGCGACCCGCTTGGAGAATTGTCCGACAGCTTCCAGGCGGGCGATATGAGCGGGACTGTAGAGAGCCCGATCGCGTACGTCCTTCTTCGATAGCAGTCTCACTATCGCTAACTCCCGTGTGAGAGCGTCGCGACGCTCAGGTTTCACCTGAGCAAGCGGGACGTATCACAAAGTTGCTGGAGCGGGCGAGAGGCCGCTGCCGATAGAAAATCCGGCCTCAGTATTCTGAGGCCAGCAAGATTGTCATCACCCGTCGGGTGATATGTTCGTTCGCGGGATCGGGCGAGCCAAACTTCAAGCGGAGATCATAATAGTCGATCTTCCAGTAGAGCTTTTGTCCGGCCAGCGTGAACGGTCCGAAGTCGTGCTCGCTGGGGGATCTTTGTCGGATGCGAAGGCGTCAGACTGCGTAGTCAGTTGGATCGTCAGCACGACTACAGCCTTCTGAGGCTTTGAACGCCTGACGTAATCATCGAATCTTCGCTTATCCATCCTTCCGAATGTGGTTCACCCCTTGCCATCCTGATAGAATATCGGATTGCGCAGCCAGGCATCGATCGCTGACGCCCTCCAGCCGACGCAGCGTGTGCTGATCTGAACGTTCTGTGGGAATGTGCCGTCGTGCATCTTGCGGTACATCGTGGAGCGACTGAGCCCGGTACGGTCGAGGACGGTATTGATCCGGAGGATGCGGTCTGGGGTTTCGGTCTGCATTGAGATCACCTTGCATCGTCTGCGTCTGACTGGTGCCCCCGGGGGCAATTTGGGCGAAAATCCTGGCTTCTGAATAGAGCCTCTCTGGTGTCAGGAGGGTACTGTGCGGTGCCAGCGCGCACATACGTAGTTGCGGCGTAGTTTGGTTGTTCGAGGGGCGAAGTGTCAGGGCGTCTCACGCCTTGCGTGATTGCGCTCTACCCCGCTTGCGCGGCACCGAGTCGCCTTCGCGTCTCGGCCCTTTCGGGTGACGATCGCGTGACGCGGGCCGGGCGCTGCCCGGAAGTTGAACGCGATTGATAGTGAGCGGACCCTGGCGGACTTCTGCGAAGCCGCCAGGGTCCGCAGCGCCCTTTGCTTTCCGCGTGGCACGCTCGATCCGGCCGGAGGGCGCGGCGGCGGCTGCCGCATCGACCAGTATGCCGAAGATCACCGCGCGATCGTCATCGGTCAGTTCGATGAGTCCGGCCTTCGCAACGAGACCGCCAAGCTCGATCAGCTGCCGCGTTCGCTCGCGGCGCTTCACGACCCAGCCCCGCTCGTCGTCACGCGCGATCCTGGCGGTCCGCCGGTGGCGTGCCGCTATCGCCCGCCGAAGGGCCGCGTGGGTTCGCGCCAGTGCTGCCGCCAGCGCGCCGCGTAACCCAACGGCCAGTTTGCCGTGACGCCGGAAATGGGTCCTGCTTGGGTCGCGCAATTGCCGGTCGCGAGATTTCATGGCGTCGGTCCGGTGACCGCTGCCAAAATGAAGAGACTTGGAACCGAAACGGGTGCGGACCTCAAGGCGCAGTCGATCGAATTTCTGACGCGCCATTTCGGCAGCTCCGCCGATTGGTACCATGGCATCGCGCGCGGCAACGACGACCGGCCGGTGAACCCGAGCCGCGAACGCAAATCGTCAGGATCGGAGACGACGTTCGACCGCGACCTCACTGACCCTGCCGGCATCGAAGCGGGCGTCCTGAAAATGGCCGACGATGTTGCCGCCTGGTGCGCCGAAAGGCGGCAATACGGTCGTACGGTCACGGTCAAAGCGAAGTTCGCGGATTTTAGGCAGGTGACACGAAGTCGAACACAGCCCCACACGGTGCGCGATCAGGATGCAATACGAGCCACGTCGATCGATCTGATCCGCACCCTCTATCCGCTCGAGCAAGGGGTACGCCTGGTCGGAGTGACGGTGTCGAACTTCGAACCC